>NZ_JAIOSW010000011.1 GCF_021107415.1 Desulfobacula sp. | reverse complement strand
GTATAGTATTTTATGCTATTGACTCACACTCGTGAATAGGTTCACCGCAAAATGGACATAAGGTCATTTGATTTTCTTTTGTGGTGCCCTCGAAAAAAAACCATTCACCACCACATTCGGATTCGTAATGATTTTCATTTTCATCAATAATAAATTTCCATTCGCATTTTTCCATAATTTTGTCCTATATATTATAGAAGTCAAAATCCAACCTTACAGAAAAAAGAACAACTAAAAGCGAAAAATAAATTCTTAACTAATTAATATTCATTTGATTGTACTTGATCAAGCGTCTTCAATGGGAATTAGAGGAAAAGCACATCAATCCCATTTAAGATTCGGTTCAATTGGCATGGGTATATATTAGTACAAATTTTAGTTTAACGCAAATTTGTTTTAAGATTTCAAATTCAAATTAATGTAATTTGTAAAAAAAAAAGCCCCCGAACAACTTTCCATCCAGGAACTTTTTTAGCAAATCAAGAAGCTATCTACAGAACGGTGACATTTGCTGCGGCAGGACCTTTTTGTCCTTGTTCAATATCAAATGAAACACGATTTCCTTCATTCAAAGATTTAAAACCTGTTGAATTAATAGCTGAGTGATGTACAAAAACATCCTTTCCTCCATCTTCTTGTTCAATAAATCCAAAACCTTTTGAGTCGTTAAACCATTTTACTGTACCTGTAGCCATATTGGCAGTCTCCTGTTATAAAATGTAAAAAGACAAGTTTCATACATAAGAGCAGCTCTGATTCTGTTCGAGAATATGCCCCTTGCTTGAAACAGATCAATCTTAGCTATAAAATATGAATATCAGTTAAAGCCAAGCACTAAATGGTAATTATATTTAAATAAGCAATTCATTAGTATGTGGACTTCTCCAATTTCATCAGCTGAAAGATAGGTTTTGAAATCTTGATATTTTCGTGGACAAAAAACTTACGTACAGGATAATAATACTTGAGCTGGCTTAACCGGCTCATTAACGTCTATATACTGGTACCTTTAAAAATAATTGATGGTGTGATTTTGTGAGAGTATTTCAAATGATCTCACACAGAGTCACGGCTCAATTATTTTTGAGTAACAGTTTCATTTTTTCAGTATATTTTAAACTGAGCACAGAATAATTTTTTATTAAAAAGGGTGAAGCTCCCCATAAACACAATGTACCATCTAAATAGTTATATTTAGTGATATTTTAAAAGATCAATCTGCAATGGTAATGGAAAGATTATCCGAAAGCCTTTCTCAGTAAAAAATTCACCCGACGGTAAAAATTATCTGATTGATCAAGTTAGAAAATCTTGTCTTCATCATGGTATTAAACCTGTACATGTTTTTTATGGAGGTGAAGATTGTGGCTCATATGCTGATTACTTTATCTTTGCTTTACGTTCAGAAAATTGTCTGGTGGCAGGAGTAAATGCTCATGATGCCAAAAAACAACGTGAAAATATGCAGGCAAGTGCTGATCGTTTGGATTTAATGGGCATCTGTAAAATGCTTATAAGCTGTAGGGGCAATTGCTTTCCTGCCCAATCTGGAATTTATTGGACTCTAAGAACGCTTGTTCGACAAAGGCGAAAGCTTGTGAGTATTGCGACCGCAGTAAGGTGCAGAATTCATACCATTGTTGATAGGATATTCCCTGGATTCTTAAATGAAAAAAAGAGTGGGATCTTTCCATTTTCAAAAGGTTCACTGGCTTTGATGGGGAATAAGTTCGCTGTACATCAAATCCGTCGGCGTATCGGTGGCGTACATTGCGGACTACATTCCTTGAGAAGCACGCTTGCCAGAAACATGTTGGAAGCTAAAACCCCTCTTCCAGTTATTTCGGAAGTTTTAGATCAAGGTTTATAATTTATTTGGGGTCTATTGGGCTCATTGATCCGGTTACCAGTATTGGGGAGGCATCAATATTTTCTGCAGACATCATGGAAACAACACGTTCAAATGAACTTTCAATCATTAATTGCTCCCAACTCTCTAATTTGGAAAACCGCTCGGTGAACTTTTCTTGGAAAAGCGGAGGAACTGTATTGAGTATTGCTTTTCCATTTTCCGTAAGCGCTATATTGGTTTTCCGCTTGTCATCTATGTCTCTTGTCCGTGTAATATAATTTCTGTTTTCAAGCCGTTTTGTAATATCCGTCACGGTTGCCTGGCTTAAGCTGACGTCTTTTGAAAGTTGTGTCACAGAAATTCTATCATGCGCAGATATTGACTGCAAAAGAATAAGCTGGGGTCCTGTCAACCCAAATTTTTTTTTCAAATTGGTTGAATGCCGATCAATGGCTTGAATCATTTTCCGCAGGGCTATCAAAAGATTTCTGCATCGCTCATCATTTGTATTGCGCATCATCGCCCCTTAATATCATTAAATCTGGGATTCTGGAACCGATTAAAACCAATCAATTAATCCATAGCCCTCTATGTTTTAATTGATAATTTATAATGTCTTACAGACTGAATGTCAATACGAATGCAAATCATACGGAAAAGGCCCATTTGACAAATTAGTTAGTACTCGATATATATTTATTGAAAATTAACAATTATTAACTAAAAAAGAAGATTGATTCATCCATGAATAATGTTTTACTTTTAATTCTCAAACGCTGGGGTGCAAGTCTGATAACCATCTTTGTTATCTCGGTGATTATCTTTATTGGCATAGAGCTTCTGCCCGGGGATGTGGCCGAGACCGTACTGGGACAATCCGCCACCCCCGAGACGGTAGCGGCATTTAGAAAAGAGCTCAAACTGGATTTACCACCCCATATCCGGTATGGTGAATGGCTTAAGGATTTTGTCCATGGCGATTTTGGCACCTCCCTGGCCAATGGCAGGCCTGTTTCCGAGTTGATTGGCTGGCGGCTTTCCAACACCCTGTTTCTGGCCTTAACCACCGCCGTGATCGCTGTGCCTCTGGCCATTTTTTTGGGTATGCTTGCGGCATTTTATCGAAATACCTTTTTTGATAAATTAATCTCAACCACCACCCTCTCCTTTATCTCTTTTCCGGAATTTTTTATCGCCTATATCCTGATTAGCCTTTTCTCGGTTAAGCTGAACCTTTTTCCAAGTCTGGCAATCCTTGATAAACACATGGGGTTTGGCAGCAAAATATATGCGATTTTACTGCCCTCCCTGACACTCACCTGTGTGGTGACGGCACACATGATGCGCCAGACAAGGGCTG
>NZ_JAIOSW010000191.1 GCF_021107415.1 Desulfobacula sp. | reverse complement strand
TAGAAATTGTCATAAAATACATTTATAAGGCAACGGAAATTAAAACGAGCAAGGTTGTGGAGGCCATTGACCCCATAACAAAAAAAGGAGGTGAGCTTGCCATGACAACTGCAGAAAAACTAAGACAGGAAGGCAGACAAGAAGGCAAACAGGAAGGCGTACAACTTGGAACCTATAATACTTATTTCAATTTAATTCAGAACATGAAAAAAAATAATATTCCTGAAGCAGAGATTGCAAAGCTGATGAACCTGGAACTCAGCATCATCAAAAAGATTGCAAACAAGGAAGAAGTTGAAATCCCATTACATCTTTTGGATTCTGACTTATAGAACGATACCGGAAGACAGGTTTCCAGACGTTTATAACAAGTTTATTCGTAAAGGCGTTTGATCTGAATAGATTACTCTTGTGAGAAAATTTTTGTTTGCCATAACAGCTATTGTCATCTGTCTTCTTGGTATTTATGTTTATGCCTTTACATATCTTAACTATTATGACAGACCCGCAAACTCAGATGCCGTTGTTTTGTTCATAGGTCCGGATTACAAAGAAAGATTAAAAGAAGCCCGTCAGCTTATAGAAGAAGGGTATGCAAAGATACTTATTATCCCTGCCCATCATAGAGTGTTCATTCTTGAGGATGGAACAATAAAGAAAACCCGGAACCATCAAAAGATCCCATTTGATAGAAAGAGTTATCCGCATTACTACGAAAATACCCATATTGAGGCGCTGGAAGCAAAAAAGATGATGAATATGGCAGGATTTACATCAGCTATATTTGTCAGTTCTCCTTATCATATGAGGCGGATCAGTATCATCTCTGCAAGGGTCTTTTCCAATGAGGATTATCAGCTAACGTTCATAGGAAGCCGTTATGTCCGACAGAATGGTGGTTTTTTGACATTTCTTGGCAGGTCTAATATAAAACAAGTTTTTTTAGAATATTCTAAGATTATTGGATTTTTTTTATATCAATTTAAAGAGTATATAATACAGCCGTAAAAAAACAGTTGTGCAATGGGTCTGTACAAGGAGCGAAAAATAAATCATGCGTAAAGGAATTATTCTTGCTGGCGGTTCAGGTAAGCGCCTGTATCCTTTAACACTTTCGGTCAGTAAATAGCTGATGCCGGTTTATGACAAACCCATGATTTATTATCCTTTGTCCACCCTCATGCTGGCTGGTATTCATGATATCTTGATCATAACAACTCCCCATGATGTGGATAATTTTAAAGAGGTTTTGAAAGATGGCTCCCAATGGGGTATTTCTATTCAATATGCAATCCAGCCCTCACCTGACGGTCTGGCTCAGGCCTTTTTAATCGGTGAAAAATTTATTGGCAACGATACGGTTACCCTTGTGCTCGGAGATAATATTTTCTATGGAGAAGGCTTGTCAAAAAAGCTTCAGGAGGTTGCTTTGCAAGAAAAAGGAACCCATGAATCCCTTTTGGATGCTGGTCTATTTATAAAGGTTGTATCCGACCGCCAAGGGCTCAAGGTGGCATGCCTCGAAGAAATAGCTTTTCGTATGGGATTAATTGATACCCGACAATTAAATAAAATTGCACAGTCTATGAAAAAGAACGGCTATGGACAATATTTATCAGGATTGATCCAACGGGATCAAAAATAGAAAAATGAAGCTTACACGGCTATCTATACCAGATGTTGTTATAATGGTACCCAAAACTTTCGGCGATAACCGGGGTTTTTTCATGGAAACATTCAGGGATGATTTTTTCAGGCAGGAGGTTGCTGATATCTCTTTTTTTCAGGACAATCACAGTAAATCATCCCGTGGTATTTTAAGAGGACTGCATTACCAGATCAACCAGCCACAAGGTAAGCTTGTCAGAGTGATTTCAGGAGAGGTTTTTGATGTTGCTGTAGATTTATGCAAATCTTCACCAACATTTAAGAAATGGATAGGGGTGTACCTTTCTGATGAAAACAAAAAAATACTCTGGGTTCCTCCGGGATTTGCCCACGGGTTTTATGTAGTCAGTCCGGAAGCAGAATTTGTATATAAGTGTACGGATTATTATGCACCCGAACATGAGCGGTCCATAAAATGGGATGACCCTGTTATTGACATTCAATGGCCTCTAATTCCCGGAATATCCCCGCTTTTATCTGAAAAGGATAAGAAAGGGATTTCGTTTAAAAATGCTGAGGTGTTTGAATGAAAATACTCCTGTTGGGCTCCAGCGGCCAACTGGGTTGGGAGCTTTCCCGCACCTGTCCTGTAAATATTGAACTTTTAACCTGTGATTATCCTGAAATCGATTTTTTAAGACCGGAAACTATTCGCAGGTGTATCCGGGAAACGTCTCCTGGCTGGATTATCAATGCGGCGGCCTATACATTGGTGGACCAGGCTGAAAAGGAAAAAGATACGGCCTTTCGCATCAATCATGAAGCGGTTCTGGAGATTGCTCGGGTGGCCGGAGAAAATGATATCCGGTTCGTTCATATTTCAACGGACTATGTCTTCAGCGGGAGACATTTCAAGCCCTGGACACCGGAAGATCCGACCCTGCCTGAATCCGTATATGGTGCATCCAAACTTAAAGGGGAACAGGCCTGCAGGGAAATTTTGAAAAACAGGGTATTGATCATCCGGACGGCATGGCTGT
>NZ_JAIOSW010000016.1 GCF_021107415.1 Desulfobacula sp. | reverse complement strand
AATTGGTGGATTACACCATGTATATAAATGGGATAAAGCTGCTTAAGCTGATCCTCAAAGAATGGAAAAATTGAACTTCAATAGATCTGTATATCTGTGTCCTACATTTGAAATTTCATCGTATTTCCAAGGTTTAATTCCATCCTACTATTGAAATTCAACCAGATTTAAAAAATTAGAACTGATTAAACAGTCATTCAAGACCGAATTCTTATGTATTTTTTCCCTGATCCCTTTTTGGCGAACCACAGCTTTGAAATATCATACTTTCTCCGTTATTCAGAAGAACTCCAGGCTTTTTTGGGCAAGCTCCCGTATCTGCCTGTTGCTATCTTTCAGAGCAGTGTTCAGAAAGGCCTTTGAAATGTCGTCCTGTCTCTCGGAAAAATATCCGAGGGCTGCCTTTCTTACAGAGGCATCCGAATCCCCTATCAGGGCCTGACCGATGAGCAATAGCGCCCCTTCATTATCTATCAGCTTCAGGCTTTCAACAGCATGCCGCCTTAACGCAGCATCTTCGTCACCAAGGACCGTGGCAATGACAGGAAGGACATCCTCATTGTCTATCCTCTGCAATTCTGTTATAGACTGTGCCTTGTCGTCATATTCCCCGGATTCGAATAATTTTTTTGCCCAGAATCCAAGGGAAGTATCTTCGTCCAGCGGATGCCGGATTAATAGATTCATCTGCCTTGCAGACGGTTGTGGAATAAACTCTTCGGCAGGTTTTTCCTTCCTGTCCGGGGGGAGCCCCGGCAACTCTGCCGGGATCAGGTTCTTACCAGTAGATTCTGTTATATCTGACAATAATTTTTTCCCCCCTTCAAAGAGCCAGATTTCCCGTATCGCCTGGAGTTCTTTTCCATTCCCGTCTGAATCGGCAATCTGGTAAATTATTGCCAGGGAATACTCTCTGGCAAGCCTCTGAATTCCCTTCTTTAAGGACAGGCCTGAAAAAGAGTCCGTGATGATATGATCATGGCTGCTGAGCAGCACGATTTTACAATCTATTTTTTTCCCTATTTCTTTTAAAATGACAGATAAGGGTGTTGCGTTAACACGAACCGATAAAATTTTATCCGTGGAATCAAATACAATATCCAATGCCTTCTCTTCCGCTGACACAGTGAGTTCTGCCCGGCTGGATAAGAGAAAAATAAAAAGTGCAAGCTTTACGTATCTAAATAGATTCATGGGTTTGTCTCCGTATCTGAGCATACCACTAAACCAAAGATACATCAATCAGGTGACTGATCTTAAGTCAGAAGTACAAATTGACACGCGACAGGGTTTGCTGGTATGGGTGGAACGCTGAAGATCACAAGAATTCTTTTATCCGGAGCGGTTGAACATGGGCAGCCCAAAGAGAGCATACAGCAGAAATTATATTCCCGGCATGGATGGTCTCCGTGCGATTGCAGCGCTCTGCGTATTTTCCGTCCATTTCAACCAGATGGTCAGGCTTGAATATACCGCAGGTCCCTTTGATATTGCTAAACTGATGGCCAATGGAAATCACGGCGTCTCTCTGTTTTTTTCTTTAAGCGGATTTCTCTTGAGTCTTCCTTTCTGGCGGGCATTTTTCAATGCAAAGCCCTTACCCGATTTTCGAAAGTATTTAATCAGGCGGCTGGCCAGAATCATCCCCGGATATTATCTCTTACTGACCCTGCTTGTTTTTGTCGGCAGGTTATGGGAAATACCCGGGGCCTGGTTTGATATTGTTTCCCACTATCTGATGGTCTTCAATTTCACTGAATTTACAATTTTCAGCATCAATCCTCCTTTCTGGACCCTTGCGGTTGAACTCCAGTTTTATCTGCTGCTTCCAGCACTTTTTTTATGCCTGAAAACCTGCAGGAACAAAAAAAAAGTGATATTTATTCTCTGTTCCTTGATTCTTGCCGTCTGCGGCATCCAATACACATTGATACATACGATTGACAGAGTAATTTCCTGGCCGTTCAATCCCTGGCTTACCTGGATCCGGCCCCATGGTGCAGTTCTCAATCATTCTTTAACAGCAACCCTCCCCCATTTTCTGGCAGGATGTATTGCAGGCTGCCTGTTTCAAACCTGGCAATCAAGGAACCGGGTCCCTGGAAGTCTCATCAGCCACGGTGAAAAAATATTCTGGTCAAGCCTGATGCTGGTATTCATTTGTTTGTCCACAGGTTGGATCAGCGATGTAGGACCCTCTTTTATCCCTTACGGCTTTCCAATTATTCCTCTGCTCCTGGTATGCCTTATTATCACCGTTCCCTTTACCCGGATTGCCGGAAAAATTCTTGAATGTCCCGTATTTAAATCTTTGGGGAAAATTTCATATGGTATCTATCTCTATCACTACCCCTGCCTAATGTTTCTTGAATGGCAGATGCGCCAGAAAGGGCTGGATGTGGAAAATCACTGGATTTTATTTGGGTGTGCAGGCCTTGCTATTACAATAGTTACGGCCTTATTTTCCTATATCCTGATTGAAAGGCCCAGCTTACGGCTGGTGAGGCGGAAATGACTTAAAATGAGCGTCCACTTTTAAATCCAGATCCGCTTTCCATGTTTCCGGCATGATCTCAAGGATTTTTTTCAACAGAAGTTCAGCCTGTTTCTGCCCGTCTGCATCAGATACCTGACGCTTTCCGGCTGACACCCAGAGATAGCTTTTTGCCAGATCTGCGGCCGGAAGCATCCCGTTTTCAGGATCCCTGGGCGCATTGAAATAGAGTTCTCCAAGGGGGAAATAGGCCTTTTCATACCCTTTGACTGCTGATTTTTCAAACCAGAACCGGGCTGTTTCAGGGTCTTTTTGCCTGCCCAGACCGTCACAGAGCATGATTCCAAGATAATACTGGGCTTCCGGTGCCTCCATATCCGCTGCCATGGAAAACCATTCAAAGGCCCTCTTTAAATCCTGCCTTCCCGAATTCTTGTCCATGAGAAACCGAGCCAGTCTAATCTGGGCGGGGATGACGCGTCTATCTGCTGCCTGCCTGCATAATTCAAGGGCTTTGTCAGGGTCTTTGGGCACGCCGCTGCCGGCCATATAGAGCTCGGCCAGAGAGCACAGGGACATGTGGTAGCCTAAAGATGCCGATCGTTTATACCACTTAGCTGCTTTGCCCGGGTCCGGATCTGTTCCCACACCCTTGTTCAGGCAGTCGGCAAAAAAATGGGTGGCTGCAGGAATCCCGTTGTTGCCGGCTTTTTCAAACCATTTGCAGGCTTTTGCCTCATCAACCGGTCGTCCCCATCCGAGCTGAAAAAAAAGTCCCATGGTAAATTGTGCCACGGGGTTTTCTTTTTCAACTGCAAACTGATGGTAGGCTTGAAAAGCATTGTCATAATCACCTTTGGCAAGCAGGGCCTGGGCTTTTTCAAGTTCTTTGGCCGTATTTTTTTTTGCATGACAGGGGGAAAGAGCAAAAAAAAGAATCATCAGGATCAAAAAAAAGAAAGTGATCTTACGGTGGTTTAATATCATGGCATGTCCTGTCCTTATTCAAGTTTATGGTTCTGATCCTGCACATCCTGAAATCTAATATTTTTTGTCATACCAGCAGGAAAATGTTTTGTAAACCCATCAAAAAAAATACCGCCGGGAAGTTTATTTCCCCGGCGGTATTGCAGATCAAATTTAAAAGAACCGGCTCTCTTTAATTTCTTGAAGGATAAATCCCTACAAGGGCAATGCAGTAATTGACGGTGAGGTAGGGCGACATGTTTTCATGGGATTGGCTGCCACCGGTCCGGCTGATGGAACCCGTGTTCATGCTCACATCAGGCGCGGCGCTGCTGTATTGTTTATTCCTTGGATGATAAGCCAGCACATTTCTTTCCGGAGTGTCTCTATTCCCCCTGCCTGTATAAGCTCGCAGGGTATGGGTGTGAGACGGTATCTGGGCCTCGCTCAGGGTGACAGCTTCAACACCGCCCCTTTGACCCAGTCTTCGATCGGTCAATCCCGGTCCGCGGCCGGCATGCATGACCGCACGGCCTTGCAAGTCAGGCAGTCCGGTTGTGGTCCTGCCATCCCCCCCGTAAGTAGTACCGATCAGGGAAAATAAAGCCGTATTGCTGGCAATGGGTAACAGCTGTCCGTTACACGCCGCCCATCCCCTGGGGGCAAAATTAAACCCGAAGGCCTTTACCTGGGCAACAAACGGATCTGATGCTGCTGCCGGTGTGCCTGCCAGAAGTCCCGCTCCCAGGAGTAGAACCAGCATTAAACAGACCGCGGCAATTCTTTTTTTCAATATCATAGTGATGCCTCCTTATTTAATTTCTTGACGGATAAACACCGAAAAGTGCTATGCAGTAATGCAATGCCTGATACGGCGGCATGTTTTCATGGGCCTGGCTGCCGCCGGTATTTTCGACAGCTGATTCAGCCATGTTCACATCAGGGGCCAAGCTGCTGTATTGCCTTTCCCTCCTGTCATAGGCCAGAACATTGTTTCCCGGCGAACTGGTGTCACCCTGTCCGCTGTCTGCCATCAGGTCATGGGTATGGCTCGGGATCTGGTTAACCGTCAAGGTCACCCTTTCCGCGCCGCCTTTGCTTCCCAGCTGACGCGGGGTCAATCCCGGTCCACTGCCGGCATGGATGGGAATCCGGCCGCGAAGATCGGGAAGCCCGAATGTGGTCCTTCCGTTTCCCCCATAGATGGTGCCCAGCAGAGAAAAAAGAGCATCGTTCTGAGAAACTGCCAGGAGCTGACCGTCACAGAAGGCCCAGCCCCTGGGGGCAAAATTCCCCGCAAATATCATGATCTGTCCGACAAAGGGTTCAGATGCCTCAACCGGAGGGCTAAAGAGAGCACCCACAGCCAGGATCGCGGTCATTAAAAATATAAGAAGTTTTAATTTAATATGTTTTATCATTATGGTCACCTCCTTTTAATTTCTGGAAGGGAATAACCCCTGGATTGCAATACAATGGTTAATCGCTATAAAGGGCGGCATATTCTCATGGGATTGACTGCCGCCGGCCGATAAAACAGCATCGCTGCCCATACTGACCTCCGGGGCTGCCTCACTGTACTGGTTTTCTCTTCTGTCATAGGCCAGAGAATGTCCTACAGGCCTGTCATCTGTTCCCTGACTGCTTGAAGCCCTTAATGCATGGCTGTGGGCCGGCAGTTGTGCTTCTGTTAGAGGGACTCTTTCCAGGCCGCTGCTGCTGCCCTGTGTATGGCCCGAACCGATATGCAGGGCCATGCGGCCGCGAAGATCGGGCAGTGCAAAGCTTGTTCGGCCGTCCCCCCCGTACATGGTGCCTAACAGGGAATACAGGGACTGGTACTGATTGATGGGAAGAATCTGTCCGTCACAGAATGCCCAGCCTCTGGGTGCAAAATTAAACCCTACCGTCATGATTTCTCCCAAAAAGGGTTCGGATGCAGACGATGGTGTGGTTAAAGCCGTGCCCAACAATAAAAACGCTGACAGAGAGAGCACAGCCAGTTTTATTTTAAATGATTTTATTCTCATGATCTCTCCTTTCATAAAAAGGATTCAAAATTATATGGTTTTACGACGGCCGCCTGCAAGAAAAAGCAGACCCACGGCAAAAAGTGCCAGGGTACCGGGTATGGGAACCGGCGTATTCACGGCATTTGGAAAATCCCAGTAGGCTGCGAGATAAATCGGGCTTCCGGAACCGGCATCTTCTGCAAAAAGGCTGCGGCCACCATCAAAATCTCCAACCACTAAATTCAAGTAGTTACCAATATCAATCGGATCAAGGAAAAATTCGATGCCGTCAATTGCACCGGAATCAAACCAGAACGTCGTCCAAGTCGGATCGGTAACATCAGCCTGGCTGAATGTGAATGATCCAAGTGTAATGGTAAAATCCCAGCCCGGCAGTCCATCAATTAAAATATCTTCATCTGCTGATGTTCCTACCACCAGGGCATCATCCCATATCAGGGTTGCCCAGATTGAATCCCCGTTAAACAGGCCAAAAGGATTATTTCCCAAGTTATCTTCGGTTACCACACCTTGAACCGTGCTCGACCAAAAAGCGGCACCGGCCGGCATTGCCAGGAAAAAAACCAGGCAGACCGCCGACAAAAGAATCGTTAATTCCCGTTTCAATCGTTTTGTCATAATATAAATCTCCTTTCCTAAAAAATAAGCAATATATAATTTTTATATCTGCAAAAAAAATTATTAAACTATACTAAACTATGCAATATTCATACCGTTATTGGTAAGGACCACATTTGTTCTGACCGGGCCGTCTCTTCAGGAGAAAAAGGAAGTTTTTTAATTTATTAAAAAATAGCAATTGTTACAAATTTTACATAAATTATGTATTTTATGTTATACTTTTGAGAAAATATTTACCAGATTGTGATAGAGTTCCAAGGGTGTGGTTTGCCAAAATACGGTCATACTACAATATCAACACGATACAGCTTTTTCAAAATTTATTGTAAATACCAAATTATCCTGATATTCAGATGTGCTTCTTGTGGAAAATTAATATAGGAGCACATTATGTATCGAGCGTTAATCCGGTTGTTGGCTTTTCAGTTTGAAATAATTCAAATTCTGTTCAAATCAAAAGATGACCTTGTTTTAGAAACTATAGAACTTCGGCAGCAATTAGCAACTT
>NZ_JAIOSW010000232.1 GCF_021107415.1 Desulfobacula sp. | reverse complement strand
ATTAATACAAAATTATTTTTACAATTACAAATGCAAATGTCTGCCTGCATTTCAGTTGCAAACTGAAATAAGCAAAGGGTAAAAACCATACTGTGCCGTAATCAACCCCTTTATTGTTTTGATTGACATGGACAGCGAGAATAATTTGAAGGAAGTTGAGGAGATGTAACAAAATTCTTATCTTTGTAGTAACAAAGCGTACAAATTTTAATTGAAAGGATATTTTCCGATTAATATGGAAAACAAGTATGAAATAATAATTTTTTGGAGTAACGAAGATAAATCTTTCATAGCAGAAGTCCCAGAACTACCTGGTTGTATGGCTGACGGTAAAACATATCAGGAAGCTATCAGTAATGCTGAAATTATAATATCAGAATGGGTTGAAACGGCAAAAGAATTAGGCAGGCCGATTCCACAGCCAAAGGGGCGTTTGATGTATGCGTGAAGCCTTATTTTTGTGAGAACACATTGTAAAATTAATTTGTAACATATAGTTTCCGTATAATATGGAAAATAAAGAGTGTTATATGGAAAATTGCAGCTTAATAATATGTTAGACTCTTAAAAAATGGGATTTATTTATGCAAAAAGAAAGTTTTAATGTTTTTTGTCCTGAATGCAACATGCTCGTCGAAGCAAAAGTCATTACAGATGCGACAGGTAAATTTCAAAGCGATGCATTAAATCCAGATGATGAGGTTGATGCAATGTACAACGCGGAGCATTATACAGTTTGCCTCTGCCGTCGGTGCAATCATCCTTTCCTCATAAAAGAATCATTGCAGGGCGTTCCTGCTGAGTTTGAAACTGTTACAGATACAGTCGTTTTATATCCAACGGAATCAAAAATCGCTATTGAGTATTTACCTAATTCAATTCACAGTGCATACATTCAAGCGTTGAGGTCATATAAAGTATCTCTTTTTGATCCTTGTGTACTTATGTGCAGAAAGTGTTTAGAAGGCTTATGTAAAATCTTAAATGTTTCTGGTAGCAATCTTAATAAGAGACTAGAAAAACTAAAAGAAGAAAAGCATATAGATGATAGATTGTTAAAATGGGGACATCAAATCCGGTTAATCGGCAATGAAGCTGCTCATGATATAGATACCCCCATTTCAAAAAAAGACGCACAGGACATTCTTGAATTTACTGAAGCAATCTTGATTTATGTTTTTTCATTAACGCAGCGTTATGAAGCGTTAATGAAACGTCGTCAAACAACAAGCAAATAGCTCAATCAAAGTCTAACAAAAGGATGAACTCTGACTGAAAAAGCCTGGCCGTTTTTTGATGTCTACAAATTTTGTTGGTTATCAATCTTTCTTCTCTTTTTAGCCATATTTTGTTTGCTTTTTCATCAGGTTATCCTTGCCGTTCTACATTTGCAAGAATTAGGAGCTATCGTACGGTTTAAAACCATTGTTTATCGCATTGACACAAAATATACTAAAAACGTTATTTCAAACGGAGCAGTAATCTTCGTAGAGTTGCGTTGTGTAAAGATAGTCTGCCAAGAAGAAAGCATGCTGAAAAAGTCGATTTTCAGAATAGTTTTCTACGCTTTGATATTCGCGAGATAGTTATGCGAGAAACGGATAAGGTATACAGATGTCCAAAACTGACAAATTAAAAGAAGAAATAGGATGGCTGAAAGTAGTGTTCGGGATCTTGGTCGCCACCGACATTTCTATAGTCGCTTGGATGGCACAGAATTACAATAAGGTACCGAGCTTCCTTCTTGTAATCTGTGCCGTTGGCATTTTGTCGGTAACCGTCGGCATTGTTTGGGTAAACAAAGCGGCGTATCGCAAAATTGATGAATTGGAGGAATTGTGATGGAATGGTTATTAATAGCTGTTTTTATTGTTTTTGTTCTTGGTATTGGCATTGTCACCTTCGATGCACTGAAGCACGCTAGCAAATCATCACATAACAAACCCATCAAGCCGATGCGCTAAAACGCGTGGAATCTGGAGCAGTTACTTGTTTCTGACTACTAACATATAAGAGCAATGAGGCAACACAGCACTATTTTGAGCTGCGAATTTCTTTTTTAAATAGTGTGAACGAAAAGTCCAGTTTTCAGTAGGTTTGGTTGAGCATAGTCAATTATATTGTGCTTTGAACCTCAACCCAAGCCTACGAATATCAAGCAATTACTAAAATGTAGTTTCAGTGAGCAAAACCGAACAAATTATGCGGCAAGAGTTTTCGTTCATGCACAAAATAACAATCGCGGATTATGGAGTTGTCTCGGCATGTTACGTATGCACAAGATTTGTAGCTCAACAATAACAAAGTTCTGAGCTGACGTAGAACAATGCGCTCCACCGCACACCAAAAGCCCGCGCGTTTTTAGCCTTTGCTATTTTCGGTATAAAACGTCGCTTTTGCGAAGTCATCATTAGCTTTTGGTGCAGGTGAGCTCCACGTTAGGGCTGATATTTCTGACGAAAAAGCTGAATATATATCGACGATAAAAAGGAGGCATTTTGAATGATTCTGTAACAAATAATTCGAATTCGCGGAACAGAGATTACGAGAATTTAGTAGATAGTCTCAGGAGTGAAGCCAATAATGTAAAAGACTGCTTTACAAAGTTTTCTTTTCATAGTTTAGCATTTAATGGTATCATTTTTGGATATATAATAAAAGTACAGCCAACTGGGGAAGCGCCATTTATTTCACTTGTTGGTTTAATAATATCATTGGTTTGCTTAACAGTAGCACGTATTGGTACCTATAAATATGGAACTGCAAATCGACACTTTGGCTACGAGCTCCACCTTGAAAGGACTAGATATCTTTTTGACACTTCTGAGAGAAATAAATGTTGGATTGTAGGATGGGAAGAGGCTATGCGCGCTTGGAGAATAGTTCAAGCCAGTTTGTATAATGCCATCTATGAGACAGAAACTTTTTTAGGAATAGGAAAAGACAAACCTAAAGATAAAGATATTGCTTATAAATGGTATAAAGTTTCTGAAAACCTAAAAGATAATACCTATAACAAAGAAGAAGGGAGACAGATTGTTCAATACTACTCAGGAAGTTATTTAAAAGAAATGATGAAAATTCTTCATATGATAGCTTTTTTAGGGGTTATTCCGGTAATCTTTGCATCAATTCAGTTTTATTTAAAAGGTGAAGACTTCAATAGTTATTTTTTTATGATAATCTCTCTATTTTCATTTGTAATAATAGTGATAAGAGTAAGTAACAACAATAGAAAGCGGGAAATACTTGAAGACGGACTATTATCAATACACTCTTGCGCTATAGTTTGGCAGGCTGTCATTGTGGCCCACAATAAAGCGAAAGATGAAATATCCGAAATAGAATCTAATGGACATCCTTATAAAAACTACTCAAGAGTGCTTGGTGAGTGGGCTGGAGGACTTTGTCTGAATATAGAATCCATACATGATTGGGTAATGAATCCTGCAAAAGAAAAATTAGTTGAAAACAAGAAGCTAACATCACGGAAATCAATTAGGCCCTAACCATGCGCTCCACCCGACACCAGAAGCCGGCGCGTTTTTCGCATCTGCCATTTCAGAGTAAAACTTCGCTTTTGCCAAGACCTTATTGGCTTCTGGTGCAGGTGAGCTCCACGTTATCTGTGAGGAATGCAACATGCACCGTTACACACAACTCCTGTTCGAGTCTGCCAATATCGGGGATACGAAGCGCTCCATGTTATTATATTGT
>NZ_JAIOSW010000340.1 GCF_021107415.1 Desulfobacula sp. | reverse complement strand
CGCTCAATGATATTTTCCAGCTCGCGGATATTGCCAGGAAAGTCATGCAGCATCATGGCCTGCATCGCCGCGGGTGAGATATCCTGTATGTTTTTCTGGTAAAGGCGGGTATATTTTTTAAGGAAATGAAAGCTTATGATGGGAATATCCTGTTTACGTTCCTTAAGCGGCGGCAGATGGAAGTGAATAACATTCAGGCGATAGAAAAGATCTTCCCGGAAACGATTCTCCTTGATTTCGGTTTTTAAATCGTGGTTGGTGGCGGCGATGAATCGTAAATCCGCCTTGCGGGTAATTTCGTTTCCCACGGGTCTATACTCCCCTTCCTGGAGGAGACGCAGAAGTTTGGTTTGCAGCCCGGGGCTCAGATCGCCGATTTCATCCAAAAAAAGGGTGCCCTCATGGGCCGCTTCAACCAATCCCCGTTTATCTTTCCAGGCGCCGGTAAATGCCCCCTTGACATGACCGAAAAGCTCACTTTCGATGACATTTTCGGGGATGGCCGTGCAGTTTACCGTAATCATTTTATTCTTGTGCCTTAAACTGTGATGATGAAGGGCTTTGGCGATCAGTTCTTTACCGGTTCCACTGGCACCGGTAATGAGAATGGTGGCCATGGTTGGGGCCACCTGCCGGATGCGTTCAAAAATTTCTATCATAACCGGTGTGGATCCAATAATGGATGAAAACGCACCTTTTTCGGCCAGAGCTTGACGTAGGGCCAGGTTTTCTCCTATGATTTCCTGCCACTTCATCACTTTGTCGATGGTCAGCACAATGCGTTCCCGCCGAAACGGTTTGGTGATATAATCATAGGCACCTTTCCGAATTGCTTCCACAGCAGTTTCAATGGTACCATAGGCTGTCATGACAATGACCGAGACATTGGCTCTAATTTTTTTGACTTCTTTCAACAGCTTAATACCGTCCATTTTAGGCATTTTCAAGTCGGTGATGACAAGATCGAACGATTGTTTTTTAAATAGTTCAAGGGCCTTCAAAGGATTGGACTCGGTAACCAGTTCGTGTTGGGTCTCACCGGTAATAATGCGCTGTAACAACAAAAGCATGTCCTTTTCATCATCTATGACTAAAATCTTTCCAATCATTGTTCCCCCATCCTATTATCTTGTCGGCAGTATAATGGTAAACGTGGTTCCAATACCACCTTCAGAAGTATTTGCAGTATGACTCACGCAATCGATGGTACCGCCATACTTGGCAACAATACCGTAGCTGACAAACAAACCCAGCCCGGTTCCTTTGCCCTCCGGCTTGGTGGTAAAAAAAGGCTCAAAGATTCGGTCCATATTTTCCGGTGCAATCCCCGTACCGGTATCCTTGAATTGGACCACTGCTTTGCGGCTGCCTCGATCAAGGTGCGTACGAAGGGTCAGGATCCCACCATACTCCATGGCCGCAACGGCATTGTTGATCAAGTTGAGAAATACCTGCTGGAGTTGTCGGGGGTCACCCTTAACCGGAGGAATATCCGGGGCAAATCTGGTAATCAGTTCGATATCGTTCATCTCCAGGGTGTGTTTTACGACGTTAATGATCTCGCCAAAGCACGGATTTAAATCCGCGTATTCGGAACTTTCCTTGTTCAGGCGGGCAAAGCTTAACAGGTTTTCGACAACTTCTTTGCAATGCAGCCCTTGGCGTTCGATGATCTTCAAGTCTCCATGGGTTTGGCTGCCCTTTTCGGCTTTTTGCAGCAACAGGTCACAAAACCCCAGGATGACCCCCATGGGGTTGTTGATTTCATGTGCCACCCCGGCCGCCAGAGTCCCCAGAGAAGCCAACTTTTCCGCATTGACCAGCTGATGTTCCAGGTTCTTGTTCTCCGTAATGTCTCTGGCAATACATAGGACGGTGTTGACTTTGCCGGCTTTATTTTTCAAGGGCATGAAATTGGCGTTAATCCAGATTTGGTGTTCGGCCAGGGTCAACTCAAACTCATCCCTCACACTTTTTCCGGTATCATATACCTGTTGGACCCGCATTAGTTGTTTTTTTGCCAATTTTGCGGGAAAAAATAGGGTTGAGAGGTGTTTTCCAAGAAATTCACTGGGACTGCCGCCAAAAAAATTTGCCGTAAAACTGTTCATGGATTGAAAATTGCCCGCTAAATTGACGGTGAAAATAAAATCCTCGGCACTTTCCACCAGGGAACGATATTTTTCTTCTGATCGCTGGAGTGCTTCGGTTCGTTTTTTTACTTTTTTTCCCAGAATCTTTGACCATCGTTTTTCTACTAAAATGAGCGTTGAAGCGCCCAGTACAATAATTAACAGGATAATGATTTGCAGCAAATATTGGCGTCGGTAGCCACTTTTTATGAATGCTTCTACTTCTAAAACCGGTGCAACCACGGCCACCGACCATTTTTGAATAGGAGTATCGGAAATAACAACAGGGCAGAAGGCGATCAACTTTTCTATTTTACCGGTAATTCCCCGCTGCCATCCGGAAACATACTCCCCTGTGCCTTCATGGCCTTTGAGCATCTCATCCTTTTGGAAGACATTGCTTTTTTCAAAAGAACTGCTGGGGTATTTTGACTCCCGCATTCTAAAGGCATTAGTTCCGATAAAGGCGGCATCAGGATTAAACAGAAAGCAACCAT
>NZ_JAIOSW010000286.1 GCF_021107415.1 Desulfobacula sp. | reverse complement strand
TATCACCGGTGTTACCGGGCACAATATCAATTTGAAGCAAAATCTAAAAGCAGATAAGCAATTACTGCTAACTCACTATCTTGTCTTTATTGAAAAACTTAAAACCATAAAATTTGATTTAATATTGGCAGGGCATTCGCACGGAGGGCAGGTCCGTATTCCTTTTTTGGGTGCAGTGATTCTTCCTTATAATGTCGGCAGGTATGACAGGGGCCTGTTTAAAACCGGTTCCGGCCCCCTTTATGTAAATCCTGGTATCGGCTGTTATCTTTTGCCTGTACGCTTTTGCTGCAGGCCTGAGATAACAGTTATTCAATTTTGATATCTTCGTAAAAAGTTAAAAATATGCGTA
Organism: Desulfobacula sp.; assembly: GCF_021107415.1. The sequence goes on along the minus strand of NZ_JAIOSW010000286.1, from coordinate 3,516 downwards.
AAATATGATCAATAAAAGTAAATTGAAGTCTAATTCTCATTTATTCAGCACTCTTGGGATTTAAAACAGCTATCAATATATTGGTTTCCTCCAGATATTTTTTTGCATGGTTTTGTAATGTGGCAGGAGTTAATTCTTTAATATAATTTTCATGTTCCATTAAAGTGTTGAGATCCTGGTTCAGCATTACAAAATCTCTAAGTGCATGAGACCACCAGTCGTTATCACTTCTGGTTTTCTTTGATTGATTTAACAAGATTTTTTTTATTGTTTCAATTTTTTCTTTTGACATTCTTGTCTCACGTAAATCTTGGAGTATTGCTTTTAAACCGCAAACCACCCTGTCTACATTTTCAGGTGCACAAGTAAAATGAAATATTATTTGAGAATGCGGAGACGGTTTTACTGAATAAAATCGGCATGCCACATGCCCCGAATAAATCAAGCCCTGTTTCTCTCTTAACTCTTCTATAATTTTCATATTAAGTATATTTTCAAGGGCAGAAAACTCTGATACTTTTCTTTCAGTAATTGTGTAATAATGATTCAATTGAATAATTATATTGCTTTTATCCTCAAGATTTTCATTTATTGAAAAAGCATATTTACCCGGCAAAGGCTTAAGTCCCAAATCTTTTGGCTGTTCTTTGGCTTTACCTGCCGGCAGGCCGGCAAGGTATTTTTCAACTAATGGAAGGATATTATGCATTTTGAAATTTCCTACAAACTGAAACGTAAAATCTTCTGCATTTTGAAACCGGTCCTTAAGACTTTTTTTACACAAATTTGAATCAAGTTGCATTATGGATTCTTCTGTAATCGGTTGAGAATAATCATTGTCCGGCCAGGTCGTTTCAATGATCTTTCGTTGAAATTTCCAGAATGCAGTATTTTGCATATGTTTAATCTGTTGAGCATATTTTATTTTTTGCTCTTCAAAAGCATTTTCATCAAACCGTGGCTGGCTGATGCCATGACTAATTATTTGAAAAAAGAGTTCTATATTTTCCGGTGAACAATTTCCTCTTATACCTTCTTCATAAGGATCCACATAAACTCTGGCTCTGATTTTTTTTGACATCAACTTCTTATATAATTCCTGTTTTGAGTAATGGCCAATTCCAGAATTTTGAACAATAGGATCAGCTAACAATTTTAAAGGTAACAACTCCGGTTTTAACAATGACAGCCCGCCAGGACTGTAGCACCAGAAACTTATATCATTTCGTTTAAATAACGTTGGTTTGAGAATGACCCTGGCCCCGTTGGAAAGCTCAAGTATTGTTACATTAATCTTTTTATAGTAGGTTTTCTTTACAATCGTACCCTTTGTAACATCTTTTGTTAACAAACCTGATTTAGTTATTTGATGGGAATAGGGGGCGAGCTGTTTTGACTTCACCTCAGCAACAATTTCTTCTATCTTTTTTTTGTTGGGTAAATATTTTGAAGATGCGTTATTCCCCATAGAAATCACCACCCTGTTGGATGCGTCAAGCTGATTGTAAAAATTATTAATATCACCGACCTGGATGGAAGGCAGATATTTTGTACAAAGACTGCTGTATGATATGGGTGAAAAAATAATGCTTTTCTGTAATACTTTAATAATATATTTGTTTGCAAAATTTTTAGATTTTTTTGTGTCCTGTTCTACACAATCTGCTACTGAACCTTTCAATAAGTTTTTCTTGGCTTCTTTTAATTCTGATTTCAGGACCCCGTATCTTGTAAGTCTTTCATATTCCAGAAAAATATCTTTAAAACATTGCCTGAATTTATTATCCTTTACTTTCGCCTCAAGATAAAAGAACCCGTCATGATCCGTCTGCCACCCACGGGAACATAAGACCCGGTGATAAGACCGCTCGGACAAACTTTTATCCATTAGCCTGTTTCTTAAAATAGTAATATATAATTGTTCAGTCAAATATTGGCGAAGATCGTTTTCTTTAAGCAGTTTATTTGTCTTTATCAGTTGATAAATCTTTATTGATGCTTCTGTCAACTCGGGATCTTTGACATTCAAATACTGAACAGTTTTATACTCTGGTATGTCAAAATCTTTTAATTCAGGTAAATTTTCATTATTTTTCAAGCTGGAAAAAGTTGACTTGATTTTGGATTCAATCTCATCTGCATCAATATCCCCAACAACCACAACAGACATTCGTCCAGGCTGATACCATTGTTTATAAACAGCTTTAAGCCTTTGGTGAGTAATCGTTTTAATGATACTTTCTTTCCCGATCGGAAGCCTTTTTAAATATGATGGGCCGCACACCAAAGGCATTATCTGATCCCTCACCCGTTTACTTACAGATTTCCTTGCCCGTAATTCTTCTAAAATAATATTTCGTTCTTTATCTACTTCAATTTTTTCAAACACGATTTCATTAGCCCAGTCTTTTAATATCAAAAACCCTTTATCAATGATCTCTTTTTGATCTGTGGGCAAAGAAAAGCGGTAAACAGTTTTGGTATGACTGGTATATGCATTAAGATCCGGCCCGAATGCCATGCCATTCTTTTGAAAAAAATCAAATAATTCATTTTGACGAAAATTCCGGGTGCCGTTAAAAGCCATATGTTCAATAAAATGAGCAGCTCCTTGTTCATCTTCACTTTCAAGCAATGAGCCGACATTTACTCCGAACCGGAATTCCGCTTTTTTTTCAGGATTTTTATTCACCCGGATAACATATCGCAATCCATTATCAAGAACACCTGTTCGAATCACAGGATCCTTAACCAGGTTTTTATTTAGATCCTCAGGTCCAAACACCACATGGGATAAGCAGGAACTTAGCAATAATAAAGAAATAATTAAAACAAAGATTCTTTTCATTAAATTCTCCGGTTGCAATTTATTCCGGCAAAGCCTGTAATGGGCGCCTTTTGTTTTAATGAGCTCATGATGCGGCCCCTGCTCAACCGTCCTGCCTTTATCAAGAACAATAATGATTTTGGTCAGGGATAAGGCAAAGAAAGAAGTGTCAAAACAAGACCGGTGAGAATAAAAATAAGGATATTCTTCCAGTATGGTTTGAGCAGAACCAGAAACTTAAAGATGTTCTGATTAATGATTTAACAATTTTCTGGATCATCTCCAAATTATTTAAAAGTCATAAAAGCTTTCTTTTAAAAGAGTTGATAGGCAATCTTAAAAGGTTCTCTGGAATCAAAGTCGATGCTCATAAAGCGATCTGACTCTTCGTGTTTCACAATAGGGGCGCTGTAACCGAATATTGTCACACCAACACCATCTTTCTTTGTTTTTATATCTTCTCGCCAAAGCTTAAGATTACTCTTTCCTTTTTTTACCTTGTCCTTCTCAGGTGTATTTTTCAATTTTTTCTTTGATTTTTCTTCATTTCGAATACGGCTCAATATGCCGGAAGCATTTGAACCTTTAAGTTCTACTCCGATACTGCTGATTTTCCAGCTCTCTTTATCGGAACGAATTCCTTCGAATCCCAGGCTTATCCATTTTTTATGCCCGCCATTATAGTACAT
>NZ_JAIOSW010000084.1 GCF_021107415.1 Desulfobacula sp. | reverse complement strand
CAGATTTAGCCTTTATCAGCCAGGCACATCTGTGCACGATGGTTTTTGTTTTTCCGGAACCAGGGCCTGCAAGTACCAGCATGTTTTTTTCAGGCGGTGACGCCACAATGGTTTCCTGGATGCTGTTCTCAAGGGACTGGATAATCTTTTTGTAAGCTTCTGCGGTCATGGCTGTTTGAATGATCTCTTTTTCATCTGGAAAATATTGACTTATAAAGGAGTCATAGGAAAATGAAAAATAATCACTTACAAAATTAAGGGCGGTCTTTATCTTTTCCAGGCCCAGCCTTGCAAATTTTTCCATGACATGAACCTGTACATTCTTCTGGGCGTAATGATGGGACAACGGCTCGTAGTCCCCTTTGGTATACTGCCTTTTTCTAGTCCCCGGAAGCATTGTAATCGTCATTGCCTGCCGGAACACGCCAAGGCCATTCTGCAAGGTGATAATTTTCACATCGTGCAGATATAAAAGGGATCTTTCGATCAAAGGCCGGATATCCCCCTTGAATCCGGAAAGAAAAACATCTGTCTTCATGGCATCCATGATATCGGTGACGAAAAATTCTGCCAGAACCTGGGCCTGTCCCTTCCTTAAGTTAATCGGAAGACATGAAATAATGGTCGTAAGAATGACCCGGGATGCCTGATGCCGCAATTCTATTCTTTTTTTAATCTCCTGCCAGGAAAACTTCACATATACCTGGAGCTGATCTACCCCCCTTCTGCCGCTTATCTTCATGCTTTTTCCCAGGCTTTCCCCCTTATCATTGGCAATAGACCTGAGAATTCTTTCCACGGTATCAGCATTGATATTTTTAAATTCACTGTCTTTCAGGCGCTGGGACATGAGCCGGAGATTGAATACATCCGCCCTGTCAGGGGACAAATATGAATCCGGTGCCATTTCTTCCATGATTTTAATCATCTGTTTCTCAATTTCAGCAAAATATTCAAAACTCTTTGGAGAACTGCCTTTGCCCTTTGGCTTTACAAAGGCTGTCATGACAACCCCTTCCCTTATCAGGCCGGCGTTTGCCATATCCGACAAAAGGGTGATGACATGACGGGAATCCAGATATTTTTCAGGTAAATCCTTTATCTTTCCAAGGGCGACACAGATCTCATCTGCCGACAAAAGCGTGTTGGAATCGGCATTGAATAAAAAATTTAAAATGGTGATAAAAACAGCTCTCATGATCTTTGAAAGATTGAGTTTCTCGATCTTTTTGGCAGCTTCTTCCATATTTTTGACCGCAGGTGTGCCTTTAAAAAAGAGGGTCTGGTTAAAGGAGCGTTCCACAAACCCCTTTCTTTCAAGCCAGCTGACGCCAATACTGGCTCTGGCATCATTACCGCCAAAATCTTCGTATCCGATCAGGCGCATGATTTCACCCGGAGTAATGATAATTTCAGGTGTTTTAGCGCCTCTTTTTTTCAATAGCCCAAGAATTTTTTTGATATCTTTTATGGAAAGTTTTGAATAGGCATTCAAGGAGAACTGGTTCTCGATATCCTCCTGCTCGTATAAAAGGATGCAGTCCGAGGGTTCCATATCCCTTCCGGCACGGCCTGCCTCCTGCAGATAATTTTCAAGGGAGCCGGGAATATCTGCATGGATGACAAGTCGTATATCCTTTTTGTCGATCCCCATACCAAAGGCATTTGTAGCACAGATCACCGGTATCTTTCCTTCAACAAAATCGTCCTGGATATTTTTCTTGTCCGGTTCACTTCTTCCGGCATGAAACGCCTCACAAAAGATCCCTTTTTCATTTAAAAATCCGCTTAAATCTTCCGTATTCTTCCGTTTTGAACAATAAACAATTGCGCCGCCTTTGCGGTCTGCAAAAATTTCCTTAAGGCAATTGAAAATTACGTCATATTTTTCATTCTCTGTCACCGGCCATACCTGAAAATTAAGATTTTCCCTTTGCACGCCCCCGATAAAACATTCAAGGTCAATGGACAATTTTTCTGTAAAATGACTTAAAATTTCTTCTATGACATCCTTTTTCGCTGTTGCCGTAAATGCCCCTACAAGCGGAGAGTTGCCTGAGTTCCTGCTGTAACCTGCAATAAACTCGGAAACATGGAGATAATCAGGCCTGAAATCATGCCCCCACTTGGAAAGACAATGGGCTTCATCAAACACCCAGCACCCCACATTCCTTGATTTGATCAGCTGGGCTACACTGAAATTACGCATCTGTTCCGGAGAAAGGTATAAAATACCGATATCACCCAGCCTTACCCTCTCCATCACAGCCCCCCGTTCCGGAAGGGTGAGGCTGCCGTTAATGGCTGCGGCTGTTTCAGTTCCGGTGGTCCTGTTCAAATTGTCCACCTGATCCTTCATCAATGCCTTGAGCGGTGAAATCACAATGGTCAGCTCTCCCAGCCGGTCATGCCTGTGAAGAGCAGGTACCTGGTAACAGATGGATTTTCCCCCGCCCGTGGGAAGGATACCAAGCAAAGGACTTCCGTTCAGGTTTGAGTCAATAATCTGTTTTTGAAGCTGCCTTCCATCGGCCAGCGCCCTGTACGTTTCAAATCCAAAGTATTTTTTCAATAATTTTTCAGAATCATTGTGCTCCCTGCAAAACGCACAGCCTTCATCACTGCACGAATACCGAAGTTTCCTGATGATACCGGGAATTTCAGGATATTCATGCTTTACCCAGGGCGGTATGATTGAATTACCTCCCGAGACCATGATCCAGGAAAGAACATAAGCCAGCACAGGTCTTTTGGCAGCAAGACCGGAATATTCTTCCCAGATCTCCCCAAGACCTGTCCTGCAGACCTTCCCTCTGGAAAGGTCCTGAAATATTATTTTTGCCTCTTTCCTGTCCGGAACCTTTCCGGCCAGAAAATGAAACAGATCAAAAATTCCCTTTAAACCAAATCTTTCATTGCCGGAACAAATATTTTTAAAGGCAAAAGCATAAAACGCACTAAGTCCCGGCTCTCTTCGCCTTAAAGCACAAAGAGCCGCCATCTGATCTTCAAAAATAACCCGGGCCAGCTTTGCATCGGCAATGGGGTCATTTTTGCTGTTTTTAACCAGCTTATAGTCTTTAACCAGTTTGTGATACGGATTTTCAGGAAAGGCAAGAGGGGATAAAAAAAGGGTATCAATAACAGGAAGGTTTAAAAAACCAGCCTCGGGAAAGGCATCCCCGGCAACAGGCAGGTCATGATTGATAATATTGTGACCCAGGATATAGTCGGCATCTTTTGAAAATTCAGACAGATCAGCCAGAGCGGCTTTTAACTGTTTTATCTCCTTTCTCTGAAAGGTTTTATCCTTGAAAACAGCCCCGATATGATAGGTATTCCCATTGGGAACCGCCTCAAAATCAAATGAAAGAATATTTTCAAACCTGACCTGAATATCAGATACCAGGCCCGGGTTAAAGGTATCTTCTGGTGTCATGGATTTTTTTTATGCCCCTCAAATAATTAGTCAAACTCAATTTTATTCAGGATCAATCCGGAGGAAGGGGCAATGTGTCTTAATGGCTGATTATCACACCCTTTAAGAGATTCTTTGATATCGTTTAACCCTGTTTCGCCTCTTCCAAGACTCAGCAGCTGCCCCATGATCAACCGCACTTGATACCGCATGAATCCTTTTGAATGAATGTGGTAAGCATAGCTTTTTGCCGGAAAAAAATTGGCTTTAAAAATAGTATTCTCCTTAATTTTGCTGACCAATATTTCTCTTTCAGATATTATCCCCGATTTTGGTTTTGTGCAATATTTTATAAAATTATGTTTTCCTTTAAATAATAAAGCGCCCTGTTTCATCAAATCAAGATCAAGATCATCTTGAAATGAACTGATAAGGGGTGCACTAAAGGGGTGACACTTTTCTCCAAAAGAAAACAGATAAATATACTCTTTGATTCTCGGGGCATTAATAATATTAAAGAATTTGTCCTTTTCCTCAATCTTTATCACTTTGATATCATTGGGTAAATTTTGATTAAAATCCCTGAACAATTGATTGATATTTAACGGATCATTGACAAAAAGTTCAAATGCAGAATGATTGGCAGATACTTTTGCATCTGTCCGGCTGGTTCCTAAAATTTTAAAGTTCGTATGGCCTAGAATGAATCGAGCTGTTTTTTTGATCATGAATTCAATGGTTTTCAACCCAGGCTGTTTAAGCCAGCCATGGTATCGGTAACCCAGGTATTGAATATGAATCAAGTAGTAATATTTTTTCATAACTTCATTCCACAAGGGCTTTCTTTTTTTGATTAAAGCACAAAAAATCATCTAATAAAGGAATATCATCCGTTGTAATACAAAAATCGATCTCTTTTTTATCTTTATTTTTTAAATAATAGAATTTCCTTGTCTCTCCAAAACAATCTTCCCGAAAATGGATTTCTTTTTGCAGAGCACAGGCAACAGTGTTTTCTAACTTAATACCTGAATCACCAATGACCTGGCCAGTATCATAGAAATAGAACTTGGGTGCTTTTTGAATTGCTCTGGCAATATTTTTATGAAAAGGAGGTACTTTAAAAATGACATACATATTTTCAAATCATTTTAATCTTTTTTTCTTTAATTCAGATACGATTATCGCCACAGCTAACAGAAAACAAATTGCCGCTATCCCTAATGGCAGGGAAACATTTTTATTTACCCCGGTCTTAAGGACTGATGACCCAGGGTTGGCTGGATTATAATAAACAGAGACTTCTCCACCAACAGGATACTTTTTGAGGACATCGTTGGCGCTGCTCCGGGTTTTCTGGTAATTGTCAGAAGCTGTAACGCGTTCGCCTATGTAGAATTTTCCATCAACAGTATATCTGTATTTTACAGACAATCGATATTCCTGTTTCTTATTTACTGTCGTAGGCACTGCTCTTGCATAGGTCATCTTGCCCTTGACAGCAGGCCAGGCGGCGCTCTTCTTTCCCAAATTATATCTGTAAAGGCCGACACCACCAATAATCAGCCCAAACACCAAAAGCACCACAACCATGGTAACCGGACTACTCTTTTTACTTTTTGGAACCGCATCTTCTCTCGCCATTTTCAATACTCCTTTTTTATCCATAATCAGCAAATAAAGCTAAGTTAACGCTTTATCTGTAACACAATCTTAAATCTTCCCAATATCACCGGTATGTCGTATGACTACTGAGCTGCCACGGGAAAATCTGCAGTAATAGTTTGAGGCTGACCTATAATGATTTTGACATTCTCAAACTTTACAACCTGCTTTGTATCCTTTATGTTGGTGACCTTGATTGTGTATATGCCTTCTGCCAGCATTTCCGTGCGTTGTCCGTTCTGGGTCCAATTTTTAAGCACCTGTTTACCGGCACTGTCATAGCCCTT
>NZ_JAIOSW010000419.1 GCF_021107415.1 Desulfobacula sp. | reverse complement strand
AGTGCCGATGATTGCGGAATATGTCACGGAAGCAAGAGGCGAAAGGTCGGTCATAACGGATTTTCCAATCAAAGAATAACAAACCCAGCTGGCTACGCAGCAGAAAATAAAAAACTCTCCTAAACCCAAACCGCCGTTTATAATGCCATTAATATCTCCTCTTGATATAACAATCACTGCGCCGGTGACCGAAATCAACACTCCTGCAAATTTAAGCAGCGTAAGCCTTTCCCTGAAAATAAGCCAGGAGAGGAGGGTTATGAATATCGGGTTGTTGGCGATAATAATGGAGGCACGACCAGCGTCGATTAACCTTAGTCCTTTGAAAAAAAAGACGTTATATGCGAACACACCTGTGAGTCCCAGGAGAACCATCGGAAAGATCTGTTTCTTACGTATTGCCGGGAAACGACCTTCAATTTTCCAGGTTATCAGGACAAGAAAGAATGATGCCGTCAAAAACCGAAGAAAAGAAGCTGAAAACGGCCCTACGTTTTGGGCAAGGACTTTGCCGGCTATAAACGTTCCGCCCCAGAAAGCAGCGGTTAAAAACAGTTTTATATATATAATCATTTTATTTTTTTTAAACCTTTTCCAAAGCTTCTTCAATATTAATACTTTGTACCAATTCATAGGCAATACTGCTGCTTGCAAGACGCATGATGCTTTCTTCAGAGTATCCAAAACTCAATAAATTAATACTGCCGTACCAGGTTATTTTTTGATCAATAATTGCAAATTTCTGATGAATATTTGATTTGAACAGGACTTGAACTCCGGCAGCCTTTAAAATTGCAAAAGTTTTTTCCAATATTGTTTTTCTGCTTTCTTTAAAATCTTTAACAGGCCTTGTCATGATCGTAATTTTAACCTGGTTTTTTAAAATAGTATTAAAATGATGCATCATTTGAATTACACGCTTTTTTGTAACAAAAGGACTGACAATCAACACTTGTTTTAATGCATTATCAATGTCACTCAAATAAACTGGGAAAAAACTGTTTTTATCAAAAATAACATCTGTTGGTGAAGGAGAAACAGTTTTCACTTTTGCCTTATAGCCGATAGACGCATACCCTTTCAGTCTTTTTCCATACATCTTTTCAAGCATTTTTACATGGATATCAATATAGTCGTATATTTGCACATTTCTTTTATCCTCGCACAAACGGTATAGCCTGCCGGCATATTGCTGCAATGTTCCTTTCCAGGAAATCGGCATAGCTAAAAACAAGGTATCAAGGCGGGGTTCATCAAACCCTTCTCCAATGAAACTACCTGTTGCAACCAAAACAAATGGCTTACCCACAGGTATAGAAGATATCTTTCCCAATACTGCAGCTGTTTTTTTGGTTCCCATCCCGCCAGTCAGACTTATGACATCAGGGATTCTTTTTTTTAAGGTTTCACTTAATGAGTTTACATGGGCTACACGTCCGGTTAGAATCAAAGAATTTCTGCCGTTTTTGTAGCATTCCACCACATCATCAATTATTAACTGATTCCGAATTTCATCAGCAATTATTTCTGAGTAAATTTCCTGAACTGACAACTCTTCCTGCTTTTTATTAAACCCGGTTTTAAAAGGAGTGAATCTTGGAATCAAATAGTGGTCAAAGGGTCTTTTTTCTGCCTGCTTTTTTTCATCCACTATAAACCGTATTGGGCCGCAATAAAAAAAGATAATCGGATGATGCCCGTCCGATCTTGAGGGCGTTGCCGTTAATCCATAAACGTATTTGGCAGTCGCATTCTTTATGATTTGCTCAAAACTGAATGCCGGGACATGATGGCACTCATCAACAATAATCATTCCATAATTTTTTATGCAGTCCTTTACGTTGCCACCCGTATTTAATGACTGCATAATGGCAACATCCACAATGGAGCTTAAACTGTTTTTACCTGCCCCTAGTTGGCCGATTAAATCCAGCTTCTTTTTTCTGCCTTTTTTCTTAGGTAATTCGGGGAGTTTTTCATTAATCAAAAGAAATTCCGATAATCTTTCCACCCATTGAGACAATAGCTGCTGTCTGTGTACTAAAATGAGTGTATTTACCCTTCTAAGACTGATCAGTCGTGCCCCAACGACTGTTTTTCCGAATGCAGTTGTGGCTGAGAGCACACCGTTATCCTGTCCCATAAGTGTGTCGACTGCATCCTGTTGTTCCTGCCGAAGCAGACCTTTAAATTCAATATTGATCAAACGACCAGGATTGGTCTCATTAACCTGATACGATTTGATTTTAAATTCTTTCAAAAGATTGATTAGATCATCTTCACACCCACGGGGTAAACCCAAATAGGCTTCAAACTCCTCAGAACAGGAAATAACCCGTGGCTTATTAAATGTGGGCATTCTCATCGCCTGGTTTTTATAAAAAACCGGGTTTTTAAAAGCCGCAAATCGTTTCATAATATTCAATGCTTTTTGGCTTAGCCCCGATTTTTTGACATACAACATCCCGGATTTTACAATTTCAACTGTTTCGGGGAAATCCTGATGTTGTAGCCTCAGGGTCTTCTTTATCCACGGCTTATTAACGTTTGTT
>NZ_JAIOSW010000057.1 GCF_021107415.1 Desulfobacula sp. | reverse complement strand
GTAGCTCAGCTGGATAGAGCAACGGACTTCTAATCCGTAGGCCGGGGGTTCGAATCCCTCCAGGCGTACCATTTGATATCAAGGCTCTTGGGGTTTTTCCTCAAGGGCTTTTTTGCTTCTATGTTTGCCCAGTCCCCACTCTGTCCCCACTTTTATTGTTAAATAAAGTGAAATATTCAAATCAGGCCACTGAATTAAAGTAAAAACATGAAGCATGATTGGGATTTTTAGCATTGGTTTGGTAATTCTTAGAAATTATGCTGATCTTAATCGCTCATCGTAAAGTTGTTGATCACCAGGCCTTTTGTATGATTTCTTTTTTGAGTTTGTTTGAATATTATAAAATGATAATGTAGCCGGAAAATCAAAAAAAAAGGGGGGGGGCATATTTCTGTACTAAGGGGGAGCCTTTACATTTTTTATGCAACTTTTTGAAAATTAGACAAATTATAAATTATCTGCACTGTTTTCAATTTTATCCCTTACACTATTTTGTGTGCCAAGCTGTAGATAGGTTCGTTGTATCCCCCAACGGCTTATAACCTGAAGGTCACGCGTAAACAATCTCATCAAATCCGGAAAACTCTATGCTGACTTCAGGTGCGATGGCTGATCCGGCATGGGTACATAATTTTTTAAGAAACGGTTGTGAAATCTATTGTGGTTTTGATACCGACAGAACCGGTGAAAGTATGGCAAAAAAAAAGATCAAACAATATCCTTCGATAAAAAGACTTCGCCCAACCGGGCATGACTGGAATGAAGTGCTTCAACAAAATTCTCATCTCTGAAAATTCCATCCAATTTGAACAACTGAAATCTATTTTTAAATCTGCCTATAGAAACTACCTGGAAATGAAAAAATGCTATTTTTGTGAATTGTGTTGTGAAGCAACGTCTTAATTTATCAGAGCGAAACCGTCTCAATTTATGTGAGCGCTATAGGGCAGAGCCAATTCAATGACCCTGCCCAAGTTGTTGTGTTATTTTAATGAACTTATTATTATTGTTTTCTTCTTACTCCTGCTATAGCGAGAAGGCCAAGACCGAGGAGAGATATTGCTGATGGTATAGGGACTGCGGCAGCATTACCTTGTATTCTTAATGGCATTGCAAAATTATCATATTCGATCCACGTAGACCCAGAATTGTCCGAAATCGCTTCATTTCCTAATTGAGTAACTGCCTCTCCTATCCAAGCTCCGGTCCACATAGTTGCTTCTGTGAAAGAAACCCAATAGGTACCAATATCTAATTCCCATGAGACACCATGTATGCCATACCAATCTCCCGTACCAACGGTGCCAATATTTGTGTCGAATGTACCGCTATATTTAAAATTCCCCGGTACTTCACCACCATCTGCATACAGAGTCACCGTGACGGTGTGATAAGATTCATCTGGATTTATACCTAATCCAGAAAGATCCTGCTTCCACAACCATGACTCTATATCGGTAATAGTGTATTTTTCGCCAATTGTGAACTCTGCTGCTGGACATTGGTACTGATAAAAATTGAATCCATAATTTATTCCCTTTGTACCCGTATCAACGATAGTAGCAGAATTTACCACTCCAGCTGTTAAGATCATGAAAAAAAGACCTGACAATAAATTTAAAAATTTCTTCATTTGATTTAGCCTCCTTATAGTTCTGAACAATTATCAACCCAAAATTTAGAAGCAATTATTATGCCATCATTTATATAAAAACACAAAGCGTTCCATCCTGCTTGGTTTCCATGAAGAACTACAGTAGTATATTTAGAACACTATGTAAAAAATGAGATATTTTTTACATAAATCTATAACTTTTTTTACATAGTTATAGTAAGTTAAAGCATCAATAATCGTGGTACTCAATTCATTCAATGCCAGATTCACAACACAACATTTTATGCCAGGCTCCAGCTCTATGGATTCAACTTTTTAAATATAAAAAGAACATTTTCAGAACCCCCCGGATGGAAATTTTGAAAAATCCGGTTACTCAACAAAGTTGAATGGAAATTTAAATATTATGATTTTACTTTTTCCTGTATAATTGAATGCACGACTCACCCAAAAAGAATAAAATCATTAGGAAAAAGTTTTCCTAAAACTAGTACATTAATTTCATAGTTTTATTACATTTTTTACCTAATTTTAAAAATTCACAATTTGATGAAAATCATTCATTTATTAAATTAAAATTATTTCATTTGATTATACGGTCTTCCATATATTTAAATTTCATATCTAAAAACCTTAAAGCACCCTATCCTATGCTGAATATTATATGAGTTAAATATTAATAAATACTACCAAATAGGACTCTTGACATACGATAATATTGGTATATTTTTTGCAGGCTATTATAAATAAGGTTCGATTTTAATTTACTAAGTAATTATAATTATTAATTATAATTTGGAGGAAGGAATATGAAAAAAAAGATTATATTCACTTTTACAATGATGTTCTTATTTTGCAGGCATTAGCAGAAAAAAACTTAGCAAATAAGTATCGCATGAAGGCAACTACTGTATTACTGGATAATGATGGCAGGCGTTCAGGAAATGACAGGCGGATATTCTCATATGCCGAGTATTTCCCTGAAAGAAGATCCGGTAAAGACCGACGACCTGGTTTCGATAGACGTTGTAATCTTCTTCTTGAACTTGGCTCTGGCTTTATCACTTACATCCTTGGAATAGAATTGTTCCAACCCTCAACATAGTCATTTACATAAAAGCATGGTATAAATATTGCTTTAACGAAGGGAAGGAACATTAAAATGAAAAAACCAACTCAGTAAAAATACTGGGACGGAAAGCCAACGATTTAATTGGTTGACACAGCACCTTTAAGAGATCGTATAATTAAAAGTTTTTTATTTAAAGGAAAATTATTATGAAACAATTTTTGAAAATCAATTCCATTTTTTTCTTAATTACAGCATTTATAATATCCAGTTATGTCGTATGCAATGCAGGCAATACCGTAGATGTAACTTCGACTAGTACCTTCGTCTGTGATGGTGGGACCTGTGAACGTGCAGGGTTTGTCGAATTTCAGTTTAGTCAAGACTCAGAGTTACTAGCAGGTGACTGGTGGTCTCTTGACTTACCAGCAAATGTTTCAATATGTTACCCCATTGATTATTTGATTGTGGGAAATGCGATCAATTCTCAAGTAACAATTATTTCTTTTAATCATACTTCTGCTACTTTTACCACTGGAACAAGCATACCTTCAATGTCGCCTGGAACATATGGGCCGTTGAGTGTGGTATCACAAGATGTTGCAGTATCTGGAAATATTGCAATAAGAGTTTTGGCAGACCAGGGGAGTAAAAGAATCACTTTTTATGTTGTTGGAGATTCTCCAGCCGCAAAAATCACAGTTGGCTCAGGATCACTTTTTAGAATAAAACTTTTGGATGGAAACCAGTATTTAGACTATGTTATGCAAGATAATAACTCTGCTGGAATTTATGAATATAATCTTGATGAAAATATTGTAAACCAACTTAATATCAATATTGAAAATTTCATAGGTCATATTGTTAATACTTCTTATGCCTCTATATATAACAAATTCACTTTCGCGGGTGATACCCAAATTGCCCACATTGGTGATTGTAAGTACCCAGTATCTATCCCAGGCCCTGACCGCAAGGTTTATGGTGAAGTAACTCTTGATGGAGGTCAGAGTGTAGGTTCAATTGTATCCTGGTCTTGGAATCTTATTTGCAGAGGAAATTCATCTTTTAACAGAAATGCTTCGGGCGAGATCACAACAATTTCAGGCCTTAGGCCTGGGTTTTATGATGCAACTTTAACAGTAACAGATGATGGAGGAATGCAAGCCTCTTCCGAATTTGTAATCTTATGCGATATCGGTATTAAAGGTGATTTTAACGGTGATGGCACTGTGGACGGTTTGGATTTATCAGAATTTGCAAATGTTTATGGTACTTCTAACTAACCTCATGCCCTGACGGCACAAAAAGGGAATCGGATAAATTAATTTGCTGTGGCAGCTTTAACAAGAGCATCTTTGACACGCCCGATTATGGCCAATGCATTACTATCGGTATCAATAAGTTTCACAGTGGGTTTAATTTTTGGTTCTGTCATTATTTTTTATCCTTTCCATTATTTATTTTTGATTTAGAAAAATTCAATACACAGAAATCAAATTTTTCATCCGGTCAGTAATTTTTTTGATATATCCAGCATCAGCCATGGAATGATAACTATCGCCAATAATTATATGATCATGCAGCTTAACATTCATGCTCATAAGAGATATGCCAACTTTCATTGTTATTTTTTTATCATCAGGTGAAGGTTCCGGATCTCCAGAAAGATGATTATGAACCAGAATAACGGCCATTGCAATATGCGAGATCACCCGTTTTACAATTTCACGCTGATAAATTATTGAATAATTGTACTATTTTTTTTGTGGATCTGAAATTTAACTCAAGAATGAACTGCTCTGATATAGGGAACATGGTTTTAAATTAAGAATATTACCCACACTGGCTCCGGTGAACCCATATATACTTTGATGATCATCTCCGCATACCCAGAAACTTGAATTCTTCTGATTTTCTGTAATGAGAAGTTTTAAAAGCTCCAGCTGAAAAGGGTTATCATAAATGTTTCATCAGTGATATCAATGGTTTTAATTCGATCGCAAGCAAATGTTCTCATTGTTTTCCGCATCATACAATAACCTATGATATAAAATTTGCCATTTGAATACCAATATATAAAAACATGGCAACAATTTTTTCATAGCTTCAATATAAAAATATCACTTTGAATTTGAAACTCAACTTCTTCAGATTGTTTCCGGAAATCAGTCGGTTTGTTTCCGACCCCGGCCAGTTTGTTTCTAAAAAAAATTGGCGCTGCAGAATCAAACCCACAACGCCATTTTACAATCGTTATTTATTTAGTTAACGGGCCATCTTTGCGCCATGCCCAGCAGGTATCCACTAAATATTTTTCGATATCAAGAATTGAATTTTCACTTCTATATTCTTCACGTGCTCCAAATATCCAGTATCCCTGAAATGCAGCTGGTGCCATAGATAAAAGCAATGTTGTCAAATGGACACATCCTTTTATACCACCTGCAATTTTTTTGACTTTGGCTGTGAATCCCGGAGCAATAGTGAGGTCCTTTATTTTATCAAGACTGTTTTCCATTTCCCTGCAAATATTATCATGAGGAGCACCTGGAATTTTCACATGAATATCCACAATTTTCAATTCAGCCCTTTTGATAAGCAGTTGAATTTGCATATAATGAAAAACTTTAGGTTCAATAGGTTCACCAGAGCTCTCATAAACAGTTATCAGATTTCTTTCTTTAAATTCTCCTGCAATTAATATGTGCTCGTCATCAACAATATAGCTGGAAATATTTAAATTTCGATTATGTATTTTTTCAAGATTATCTGTATCTAAATATTCCATTAAAATATTTTATCCTCCATTATATTTTTTTGCCAAAATAGAGCAACGCCTTCCTTTGGGTCTAACTCGTAGCTGGTAAACCCAAATTTTTTATATGATGCTTTTGCAGCTTCATTATTGCTAAGGATTTCCAAAGTTATCTTACAGCAGCCCTTAGATAATGCAATTTCTTCGACCTTTTTTAACATTTTCTGGCTAATACCATTCCCTCTGTATTTTTCTAATACAACGAAATCATGAATATTTATTAGTGGCCTACAAGCAAATGTGGAAAATGATTCAAAGCAATTAGCCAGGCCAGCAGGTTCTCTTTCGACATATGTTATGAGACTGAATGCATAAGGAAGCTTAGATAATTCTTTAACAATAGTTTCTTTTATTTTGTTGTCGAGCGGCTTTCCCCCTCCCATTGGATCAGATGCATAGACATTTAACAGAAACTGGATTTCTTTTTCGTGCCTGGTATTCAAATAATTGGCTTTGATAACTTCTACGTTCATTTATATTTTTTACCTTTTTTATAAATAACACATTATTGTCATTACTTTTTTCCATTCCTTACCGCCATCACTTATAACCGTTTTAAGTCAAATTCAACTCATATCAGCATAATCCAATTGGCAAACGCAACTATACTTTGAAAGTTCCAGGCCTGTATCGTTCCAGACATTATCAGATTCTTTACAAAGGGCAATTTTACAGTCAGAGTATTTCCTGATCTCCTCAATAACAAATTTAAAAATCTGGATTCGCTTTTTTTCAGAAAAACTATATTTACCAGCTTTAGGAGTTTTGGACCCTTCAAATAATTTAGGCTCAAACATTGGTCCCATTTGTCCCAAAATTTTAGGCAAGAAAGGCCCGGTGGTAAATATGGTGTTTTTCATACCATAAAATCCCTTTTCAAACCGCAGGGTTCCAATGGTTATACGCTCAGGAGCAATCTTGTCAAAGATCAATTTAATGGTCTCTGCGTAAGCTTCTTTCCATCCTTTAAATGGAACTATGGGATCAAGCCGGATTCTTAAACGGCCCGATAGGTCAATTTTAAATAACACCAGTCACACTGATAAAAACAGCCGTTGGATGCCAGCTTCAATCGATCTAAATGGGGACACAGAATTCTGTCATCTGGCATATTAAACAAATCAACCGCTGTTTCTACAGGGGAAATATAAACAATTTGCATTCAGCGCAGTAAAAGAGTGGGGTATCGAAAAGAGGTTCTGAGAATGCTTTAACAAAATAAGAAATGAAATTCAATAAAAATAGGTATTTTTCCCTATTGATATGTCCTGTTCCACGCGATATTGAATTGGTTGATAAGATCAGAGTTCATATTCATATTGGCACCTCCGCTGATATCATCCTTTCTTGACAAGCAAGAGGGGATGATGGTTCTGTATTGTTCGCCATTTAAATAAATCCTGAATAGAAAGTTATTGCTATGACTATTCTTTTGACACCGCAATATATCGGTAATGTAGAAATAAAAAATCGATTCGTGCATTCCGCCACATATGAAGGCATGGCTGATTCTTCGGGCAGGATAACTGATCAACTCATAAAAAGATATCAAACGATTGCTAAAGGTGCTGTAGGAACGATTATTCCAGACAATATGCCTGTTATAATAAAACTTAATACATGCGATTATACTCCCAAAGAGGGGATAACCCATTCTATTGCTGTTAAATATGCCGAATAGCTAAAATAACTTGTGATATTTTCCATCAAAAAAATAACTATGGTTACAAAATATAAGGCTTATTTTTCCTGCCAGACAGGGGGTCGTTTCTCAAAAAATGCATTGACCCCTTCTTTTGCGTCGTCTGTAGTGCATAAACGGGCAAAGGCCTCATTCATATAAGCAAACTGTGCTTCATAATTCATATCCTCGGAATGATAAAAGGTAGTTTTTGCAATCTGGACGGCTATGGGGCTTTTTTGCGCCAGTTCTATTGCCCATTTAAGGGCCTGGGATTCAAGCTCGTCGTTGGGGACAATTTTATTTATCAGTCCAAGAGACAGTGCTTCGGGAGTTTTTATCAGATTTCCATATAGTAAGAGTTCCAATGCCTTTTTCCGGCCGACACATCTGGAAACAGGGATGATCGGTCCAATACAGTTGAGTCCGACGTTGATCGCAGTCAGGCCCATGCGTGCATCCTCTGCGGCAATGACCAGATCAGCGGCAGCGATCAAGCCCATGCCGTTTGCAGCGGCAACCCCGTGAAGCTGTGCAATAACAGGCTTTTTTAGTTTTGAAATGGTAACAAGGGGACGTTCCATTTTTTCTATCCATTCGCGGTATTCAATGGCTGTTTTCCCGGCAAGTTCAGTTACGTCAATTCCGGCACAAAACGCCTTGCCTGATCCCTTTAAAAGAATGACCCTGACCGATGGATTTGAATCCAGATCAATAAATGCCTGATTCAGCTCGGCAGCCATCTGGCTGCTAAAGGTATTCATACTTTCAGGGCGGTTCAAGGTAAGTGTTGCAACGTGATTTTCATCTGTTTCAATAATTACTTTTTCAAATTTCATAATGATATGTCCTTTCTCCCATAAGTATTAATCATGTTTTTTTTAACGTAGCAGTTATACAGGGTAATTAAAAGATCTGAAAAAATTATTTTATCTTTATTCACTTTTCCAGGTCGGGTACAAAATTGTCTTGTTAAAACGGACATGCATTTTTTCAAAAGGTTGCGAAACGATCAGAACAGCCTTTTTTTCGACTGAATCGGAATTGCTGCAACGGTTTCTAAGTTCAGAAAAATCAGCTTTTTCAAGGAAATATTTTAGGGCACTGATTTGGTCTTCAAGGATAAAATTTTCTTTTTGGGTGTCAGTGGTTTTAAAATATTGCCTGATCAGGCGCTCATATTTTTTTTTAGACGCTGTTTCAATGCAATGGCGGGATAAATCTAAAATGATTTCCATTGAAATAAGGCCTGGTTACAGTTTTTCAAATTTTTCAGGGTATTCACGGGCAAGGTCGACATAAAGCTGTTTTCCGTATGTCCAGAAATCCTTATGCTTTTGTTTGACATCTCCAATGATTTTAAAAGGAACACCCCCGGTGATTTTTTCGTCCGGAATAATTGTGTTCTGGGGGACAACACACCCTTCAGCTATAATAGACCATGATCCAATGACAACATCAAAACCAATAACAGAGCCAATTCCGATGACAGCATGGGATTTTATGAGTTTGCCGTGGATAATGGCACCGTGACCGACGGTAACACTTTCTTCAAGCGTGAGGATACCATTGGGCCTGATATGGAGAATAGCATTCTCTTCTATGGCGGTTCCGGGTCCGATAATGATTTTACCATAATCTCCCCGGACAATGGCGCCGTGACCGATATAGCAATTATCCTTTATGGTTACATCACCAATGACCCTTGCAGAATCGCTGATATATGAGTTTTTTCCAATTTTTGGGACTCTTTCACCATATCGGTATACCGCCATATCATCTTCCTTTTTGGGTCATATAATTACTCAACGCTTCCTGGACGGTTCGGGCGGCAAGACCTGCACAATGCAAATCTTTTTCAGGGAGCCTTCCAATGGTATTTAATACGGTTTCCTCTGTAATATCGGTAATTTCATCCGGATCTCTGCCCAGGGTCAGTTCTGCTGCAAAGGAACCTGCGATAGCGCTTGAAGCACAGCCGTTGGTAAAATAGGAAGCATCAGAAATCCGGTTATTTTTAAACTTTAAATAGATTTCCATGGTATCACCGCATTCTCCTGTCACGCTGGCATGACCATCCGGATTTTCCATTTTTCCATTAAATTTTGGATTGCGCCATCGTTGAAACCCTTTTTCACCAAGGGCCTGCTTTGCATCTTCAAATATTTCGTTTTGAAGGTTATCTAAAAATTCATCCAGGTTGTTCATGATTAAAAGCTCTTTCCACAACAGCTTCCAGGACCGGCACAACCGGCAGCCTGGCCGGGTGAAGATCCGCAGCATGCTGTGTCTCCAGGACCGGGCATGCTGTTTTTGGCAGGCCCGGACATTGAAGAATGGGCTGATATCTGTTTTGTCATGTTTGTACTGCCGCATGATTTGCATGCGGGCTCATCCTGTGTACCGATAATGAGGATTTCACTATGCTCGCCGCAGTCCACACACTTGAATTCATAAAGGGGCATTCATCTTTCCTTTTTTTAATGAATGGTTATAAGAAAAAACACCCTGGTTTGTGAACGGGTAATTATCCGGCAGGGTGCTTTCCTATTCACACTTTAATAGTTTACCAGTGGCCGTCTTTGTTGGCATTATCGGCAAAGACAACATTGCCCTGCTTAAATTTCTGGACCACATCAATTATCCGACCACTTTGATCATTGGCCACTTTTACACCGGCAGCTTCCAGGGTTGTAAAGGCATTGGGGCCGCAGAATCCTGTCAGCAGAACCTTGGCTTCTTTTTCATTAACAATTGCCGCCGCCTGAGTACCGGCGCCTTTGAATGCATTTTTATTTTCATTATTGTCAAATGCTTCAAATTCAAGTGTTTCCGTATCTACGATGAGAATATACGCAGCCCTTCCAAATCTTGGGTCCAGTTGAGAATCCAGCGTATCTCCCTGTGATGTAACTGCTACTTTCATTTTAGCGTTCTCCTTTATAACTCATTATACCTGTCCGCCGCCGCCACCGCAGACCTGATCATTTGTGATTTCCGTCAGGTTACCCGCAATAAGATCTCTTACCACAGGTTCTATTTCTGCCCGCTGATCATCATGATATACATCAATACCCACCTGTTTAAAACCCATCAAAGGCCGCATGCCGATACCACCGACAATCAATGCGGTTACTCTGTTGTCAGACAAGAGGTTAACCGGTACCATACAACCACCCTGGGCATGTTCCTGATTTTGTAGAATTGATACTTCTTTGATTTCACCGTTTTCCACGTCAATAAAAGTAAATACGTCACAATGACCGAAATGGCCTGATCTTGTTCCGCCAAGTCCGCCCTGACCATTTGAAGGGATTGCTATCCTTCCGTTTTTCATAATTTGATCACTCCTATAAATGTTGCATTATATTATTGGTCACAGGATTTTTAAACTCCGGCACGGATAGAATATTGTCCCAAACTTGCCGTACTTCACTACTGGCCTGTGAATCTTCGTTGTATTCAAAAATGGTTTTTGCCTGGATCATGGATTCCGTAAAGGTCTGGTCAAATGAGATTTTACCCACAATGGCGATGTTGCTCTCTTTGGCAAGTTCCTCAATTTTTTTTGTTTGATCCGGATTGAGATCATACTTATTGATGCAGACCATGGCAGGGATGTTAAAGTGTTTGGAAAGCTGCCCGACTCTTTCCATGTCATGGATACCTGAAACCGTTGGTTCTGCAATGATCAGTATGGCTGTTGCCTGGCCGATGGAGGCAATAACAGGGCATCCAATACCCGGAGGTCCGTCCGTCAGAATCAGATCAAGGTTTTTATCTTTTGCTATTTTCCTTGCTTCCTGCCGGACAAGGGCCACCAGTTTGCCTGAATTCTCCTGGGCAATGCCAAGCCTTGCATGGACCATGGGACCAAGCCTTGTATCTGAAATATACCATTGCCCGCAAACGACTTCTGGAAAATCAATGGCCTGTTCCGGGCACAGATCAAAGCAAACCCCGCATCCTTCACATTCAATGGGGTCAACTTCAAAGGTATCCCTGACATCATCAAACCTGACAGCATCGAATCTGCAAACCTCGACACATCGACCGCACCCGGTACATTTGTCAGGATTGATCACCGCTTCATTACCGCCTACAAAATCCGATGAAAATTTAAAATCAGGTTTTAAAATCAGGTGAAGATCTGCAGCATCTACATCTGCATCACAAAACACCATGCTCTCGGCCAGGGAGGCAAAGGCTGCCGTAATGGTTGTTTTTCCTGTGCCGCCTTTTCCACTTAAAATAACCAGCTCTTTCATTAGTTTTGTCCTCCCTTTTCCACCAATTGTTCTATTTTCCTAAACAGATCTTGAAATTTGACTTTATACTCAGGGAGTTTGTCCACAACCATTTGACCATTGGAATAAATTCGTGCAATTTCTTTATCAAAAGGAATTTCCATGAGTATGGGGATATTTTCCTTTTGGGCATAGTGTTTAACATCGTCATTGCCCAGGCCTGCCCGGTTAATGACAAGTCCGTGGGGTATGTCAAGAATCCTCACGGTTTCAACGGCAAGTTTCAGATCATGAAGGCCAAAAGGGGTTGGTTCGGTTACCAGAAGGACAAAATCAGCCCCGTTCATTGCTGCAATGACCGGGCATGAGGTTCCGGGAGGCGCATCAATGATGGTGACAAGGTTTGGATCAGTATATGATCTTACTTTTTTGATAATAGGGGGCGCCATTACCTGCCCGACTTCCAGGCGGCCGTGAATAAAAGAGATGTCCCTTGAAGATCCATGTTCAATTTCACCTAAAGACCGTTCTTTTTCAATAACGGCATTTTCAGGACAGACTTCAAAGCAGCCGCCGCATGAATGGCACAGGTTTTCAAAGGTAAGGACATCTTTTTTTAAAACAGCGATGGCACCATACCTGCAAATGTCCATGCATTTTTTACAAAATGTGCATTTTTCAAGATCAATTTCAGGTACAGGCGCAATAACCTGTTCTTTTTTTTCTATTACCGGATTTAGAAAAAGATGTGAATTGGGTTCTTCAACATCACAGTCTAAAAGTTGTACTTCTTGATCAATAGATAGTGCAAGATTGGTTGAGACAGTCGTTTTTCCGGTTCCTCCCTTACCGCTTGCAATACTGATAATCATCAGATATGTTCTCCTTTTGGTTTGCTTGTTTGGCTTGCAATCCGGGCAATGCGGTTTGTGTGATCCAAAAGATCCCGGGCCTGTTCTTTACCCGGCACCACAGGAAACTGCATCAAAACGCCCAAACCTTCATAGGCTTCATGAAAATCTTTATGAGATAATGCGCTTAAAACCACACTATCCATCATGGCATTTTTAAACAGGACTTTTTCGATAAGGTCCCTCCCTGTCATATCCGGCAGTTGTTCATCGGTGATGAACAGGTCAAATTTCTCCTTGGAAAGAATGGAAAGGGCATTTTGTGCTGAATCTGTCCAATCAAAGGTTATTTTGATATCCGAAAATGCTGCTTCAAGTTCTTTGAAAACGGTTTTTTCCCGGCTTACCAGCAGTACATGAATCATATATGTTTTCTCCTTTAAATATTTCGTTTTGTTTTGTCGTTCTGTAATCTGCAAACCATGTGCCATGATGAATAATAAAATAAATGTCGATTAATAATGTAATAATTTAAGCATGTTATATTATCATCCAAAGATTTTGATGTTTGAATAACACAGAAAGAGTCGCAGTTATGCGACCATTTGAATCTTTTTCCATTTTACGGTTTTTCAGATGTTAAATCAGCCAGAGCCAGGTATAGTGCACCAACAGCAAGCTCGGCACAATGGAAATGATCTTCGGGAAGTGTCTCTAAAAAATTGTTTATCTGATCAGGGGAAATGTTCCATACCGATTCAATGGATTTTCCTTTGGCAAACCTGACAACCGTGTTGCAGCAAGCCGTTGTGTTCATGCAACCCTGGACACAAAAAGAGACAAATTGAAGAATATTGTTTTCACGGGTTAAAAAAAATTCCACCGTATCTCCACAGTCTCCTGTTCTTTTTCCATATCCGTCAGGATTGGCGACTCTTTCAACCCAGTCTGTTCTTAAAGCCATCTCTATATATGTTAAAGAGTGGTCTTGTAAAAAATCTGTATTATTGTGATACATTATTGTTCATTCCATTTAAAAAAATAAAAACAAGCTATCTAAAAACAAGTTCTCTAAGTCCTCTAAACAGAGCAAAGAGTCTGCCAATACATGGCAAGTTGTTTGTTAAATAGTAATTTAATTATTTAAATGGCTTATGCAAGAGGGGAAGAAAAAATAATTGTGGGTGTTTGAAATATTGCACAAATGCGACATCCTGCAGGGTGAAATGTGCTGGATTGTGGAGTGTACAGAAAGGTAAATGATCAGTCGTCGGTTTTTTTTTGGTAATGGATGGCAACACCTTCCCAGGATTTTCTTACAATTTGTCCGATATGGACTTGATTGGCTCCATCTCCATCTTTAAAAGAAATCTCAATTTGATCATTTATATTGTATTTTTCAGGAAGATTGCATTTAAGGAAAAGGCCTGTAAGGCTGTAATTTAATGTTTCTTCGCTGGCATCTTCTTTTTTTTTGACCACCTTCACCATGGCCTGTAGCCTTTTCCTTGGAGATAAACGCCTTTCAACCATTTGATTTTTTGTGCTTTTTTTTAACATAGCGTCAGTGTCCTTATACAATAATTATAATTTTAAACAAGATACGATAATGGACAAAACTTAGCAACAACTTGAGCTATCCGCAAGAAATTTTTCTTTTCTTTCCTTTGTATTCTTGACTTAAATATTGAGTTTAAATAAAGATAGAAATTATGAAGATTCAAATCTGATACTGGAGGCTCTAATGTATATTCGTATTTTTGCTAATAATCAAAATTATTTTTGTGTGTTCTGATGGCAGCGGCTTTTTATCGAGATCTTGACCCGGAGGATCTGCCGGTTCCCGACAGGCGGGTCATGCAACTGATCCAATACGTACTGCGTGATGATGCACAAATAGATATATTGACCCAGTTGATATCCGTAAACCCGGCATTAACAGCTCAGCTTCTGGGACTTGTCAATTCAGCTTTTTTTGGATTTCGTCAAAATGTTAAAACTATTTCCGATGCAGTGGTTGCCGTGGGCATGGAGAGCCTTAGAAATCTGGTACTATGTTTTGCTGTGAAAGAGGCGCTTTCAAAGAACAAAATCCCGGGATTTGATATTGATACCTTCTGGGAAGATTCAATTCGAAGGGCAGTGGCGGCAAAGCAGCTTGCCTATTTAGTGAATGAGCCGGTTGAAGAAGCATTTACTGCCGGAATGCTACAGGATATCGGTTTGCTGGTTCTCTTTTTTATGGAACCTGAAAAAGTGGACAGATGGCCTTTATTAAGATCAAATCTTCCCCAGCAGCGTCATGAAATGGAAGAAGAGTTATTCCATACTGCCCATGACAGTGTTGGTGCAATGCTGACAAAAAAATGGAACCTGCCAAAATCCTATATTCTTGCAATCGGTTATCATCATTTGTTTTTCGATAAAAAAGAGACCCAAAAGTATAGACAGGCAAAAAATCATTCTGTCCTGGCAGAAATGCTGCACTTGTCTGATTTATGCAATGCCGTTTATACCTGTTATGATAAATCAGGTGCTTTGACCGCCCTTAAAAAGCAATCCAAAAGACTTTTCGCCTTAGCAGGTGATAAAGTAGATTCCCTGTTATCCTCTTTGCCCGGTCTGGTTGAAGAAATATCAAGTGCATTGAATATTACTATTGGCTCTCAAATAAATTTTGATAGTGTTATGGAGCAGGTCAACAGGAAACTGGTTGACGATAATATCAGTTACCATGAATTGACCTGGCAGTTGCAGAATTCATTAAAACAGCGTGATCAATATGCTGCCAAACTGGAAGCAGAACTTGATATAGCAAGGGAGATTCAGCAAAGCCTTCAGCCTGACATCGAAGGGATTCATCAGGTGGGGGCATTTAATATCCCCGCCTTTCATTTGTCAGGAGATTTTTATGATTATTTTGCAAAAGAAGACGGTACTATCTGTTTTTGCCTCGGGGATGTGTCCGGCAAAGGAACATCAGCCGCATTGCTTATGGCAAAAGCCATCTCCCTTTTCCGGTGTTTGTGCAAAGTGGTAAATAATATCAGCGAGATTGTGCAACTAATGAATAATGAGCTTTGTGAAACTGCTGTCAGGGGTATGTTTGTTACTTTTGTCGGGGGATGGCTGCACCCTGAATCCAATCGGCTCGATATTATTAATGTGGGACACCTGCCGCCATTTTTGGTGAATGATAAAGCAATTACAAGAATTGAGGCCACAGATCCACCCTTAGGTATATTGCCGGGGGTATTACACCCGGCAAAGCAGTTTTCCATAAAGAACAGTCGGCTGTACCTTTATACAGACGGGTTTACAGAAGGGCGGTTAAAAAATGGGAAAACAAAAGATCCCGGCAATGAACTGGGATTAAAAGGATTTTTACGCTGGCTCATCCAGTCAGGAAAAATGCCGCTGGATGAGCAGATGGCATGGATCAAAGGACAATGCAGAACACAGCTGGCACCTCAGTCAGATGATCTGACATTAATGATATTGTCAGGAGAGTAGCTTTTTTACCATTTTTATTTTATTAAATCCTTTTGAAGTGCGGCTGTATTCTACGGTATCCATGACCTGTTTTATAATATAAATACCGAGCCCCCCCGGTTTAAGAAGACTTGTATCCCTTGGTTCAATTGAATTGATATCAAATTTGATTCCATCATCAATAATTGAGATAGTTAGAGAATTCGTCTCCAATATAACGGCTATGTCAATTTTCCGGTTATAGTCATTTTCATAGCTGTGCCTGATAATATT
This sequence comes from Desulfobacula sp., assembly GCF_021107415.1. Next base: position 2,096 of record NZ_JAIOSW010000057.1, on the reverse strand, counting down.
GGAACAGGCTTCATCAACCGCAAGAATAATACTTCCCGAATCCTCTTTTGAAAGGCCGGTCTTTAATGTAATATCTGCCATCATGCTCCTGATATGTTTCAGGTTTTTCGGGTGTGACATTACACTTAGATGAATAGGTTCCATTGCCATATCAAATTTTTATATAAAGCCTTGCAGGCTTTGTCAATCTTTGTAATTATCGTTGACACGGCAAATGGGGTAAGTTATCTATTAACATTCATAAATAAAATTAAGTGACAAACGTAAGCTATGATCAAAGTAGAAAACCTTGTAAAAAAATATGGCAGCGTTACAGCTTCAAATCATTTAAATTGTCATTTTGAGAAAGGAAAAATTACCGTCATCCTCGGGGGAAGCGGTTCCGGGAAAAGCACCTTGTTAAGGCAGATCACAGGACTGGAAAAGCCCGATTCAGGATCTATCTATTTTGATGGTATGGATATAACAACTCTGAACAAGAAAAAAATATATGAGATCAGAAAAAAAATGGGCATGTTGTTCCAGGGATCTGCTCTTTTCAATTACCTGAATATTTTTGAAAATATAGCATTCCCCTTGCGTGAGCATACAAAAATTGCCGATAATATTATTAAAACAATTGTTACCATGAAACTGGAGATGGTGGGGTTAAGGGGGACTGAAAATCTGATGCCCTTTCAGCTGTCCGGGGGGATGATGAAACGAGTGGGACTTGCCCGTGCCATTGTTATGGACCCTAAAATCATATTTTATGATGAGCCCACATCCGGTCTTGATCCCATTTCAACAGGAGTGATTGATAGGCTTATCAAGGATTTTAACAGGGCACTGAATATCACATCCGTGGTGGTTTCACATGATATTGAGTCCTGCTTTAGAATTGCCGATAACATTATTATTCTTTTTTACGGGGATATCATTGCAAGAGGGACTGTGGAAGAGATAAGGAACAGTGAGGATTTAAGGGTGAGGCAATTCATCAATGGGGAACCGGAAGGCCCGATCCCCTTTACCCGAACCGATAAAAATTACCTGGATGAAATTTTATTTGACTAAAGGAGCGTTGTGAATACAGGGGTTACAGCATTACTTGGTCGTACCACTTTAAATCGGCTTCAGATCTTTGGCAGGAGTGGGATTTTTTTATTTGTTTCAATTTTTCAGACATTTCTGCCGCCATTCAGGATATCCCGCCTTATTAAAGAAATTGAATTTATCGGATCAAAATCATTTTTAATTGTGTTTGTTACGGCCCTTTTCACCGGTATGGTCTTAGGTATTCAAGGGTATTACTCGTTAAGCCAGTTTGGAGCGGAGGCAGCCCTTGGTGTTATGGTTTCACTTTCAATCATCAGGGAGTTGGGGCCGGTGCTCTGCGCACTGATGGTCACCGGCAGGGCCGGTTCTGCCATTACTGCACAAATCGGTATCATGAAAATTACAGATCAGTTTCCTGCCCTTGAAATGATGGCCATTGATCCGTTGAAATATGTGATCAGTCCTAAAATTATTGCAGGAATCCTTTCTTTGCCTCTTTTAACAGCTTTTTTTGACCTGGTGGGTATTGCCGGTGGATACCTTGTCGGCGTAAAGCTGTTAGGGGTCAACGAAGGCGCTTATTTGGGGAAGATGGTGACAGCCATCATGTTTAAAGATATTTACGGGGGAATTTTAAAGTCTCTTTGTTTTGGTCTTTTAATCACCTGGATATCATCGTTTATGGGGTTTTCAGCTGAACCCACCACGGAAGGTGTGAGCAAGGCAACCACTGATGCAGTTGTTTTGACCTCGCTTTCAATTCTTATTGTGGATTATATCTTGACATCTTTATTACTATAGGATTTAAATTATTTATCATGTATGGGAGAAAAACAGAAATTTCAGTCGGTATTTTCATGATGGTGGGCATTGCCTGCCTGGTATATTTATCTGTTAACCTGGGTGGTGTCGATCTATTCGGGTCTGACTCTTTTATGATTGATGCAAGATTTGGATCCATAGAAGGCCTTGAAGTTGCAGCTTCTGTTGAAATTGCCGGGGTGTCGGTGGGGAAAGTGAAAAGAATTACCCTTGAAGAAAATGAAGCCCTTGTACAG
>NZ_JAIOSW010000293.1 GCF_021107415.1 Desulfobacula sp. | reverse complement strand
CACAGATTAGTATCACAGCCAATGATCTGGAAACCGTTTTTCTTGGAACCTATGAAGCCCAGGTGGAAACAGAAGGGATTTTGTCTATTAATTCTAAAAAATTTTTTGAAATTATCAGAGAATACCCGGAAAATAAAATTTTAGTTAACGAAGTAGAAAACAGGTGGGTTGAAATTGGAAAAGGAGACAGTATTTTTCATATTGTATCTTCAGATTATGAAAATTTTCCTGAAACCCCGGTCATAGAAAATATAGAATTTATAGAAATTACTTCCACAGACCTGAAAAAGATGGTTGATATAGCCTCAATAGTGAATTATTCAGGTGAAGAAAAACGAATTTATGTCATAGGATCTTTGATCGAAAAAATATCAACAGATAATGGAGAAAAAATAAGAATAGTATCAACGGATTCAAGACGGCTTCATTGTTATGATGCACTATTCAAAGGAGAACTTTTACTGCCGGACGAAAGTGTAATTATTCCTAAAAAAGGATTGTCTGAGTTGAGTAAATTTATTGACAGCAGTAAAGACGGTATAAAAGTGGGTATTAAAGATAATTATTTTATTTTTCAAAATAAAAATGAATCCATTATGATTAAACTTCTTGAAGGAGAATATCCCGATTATAAACCCGTGATAAACCATGAAGATATGATTCCCATTGAAATGGACAAAATCATGTTTACAAACCTTATGAAAAGGATATCTATTTTAACCTCTGATGATTTTAAAAGTGTTATTTTAAATTTTAAAGAGAATGAACTGGTGGTTACCATTACCAATCCTGAAATAGGCGAATCAAAAGAAGAGATGATGATTTCATATTCAGGAGAGGAGATTAAAAGTGCTTTTAATCCGAGATATTTTATGGATGCTTTAAACCTTTTTGAAGATAATATTGTTGTTATAAATATTAAAGACAGTAAAAGTCCCTGTATTATCAGGGGTCTTGATGATGATAAACTTATTTGTGTCATAATGGCGATGCATATATCATAACCTAAAGGTCACACGTGAAAAATAATAAAGAAACAAAAGAGTATAGTGCGGACAGCATAAAAGTACTTGAAGGTCTTGAAGCAGTACGTAAAAGACCTTCTATGTATATAGGAAATATCGATCTTCAAGGCCTTCACCATCTGGTTTATGAAGTGGTGGATAATAGTATTGATGAGGCCATGGCAGGAGAGTGTGATAAGATCATTGTGACCATTCATCCTGATATGCGTGTAAGTGTGGAAGATAATGGTCGTGGAATTCCTGTTGAAATGCATGAAACAGAACACATTCCTGCCTGTGAAGTGGTAATGACCAAACTCCATGCCGGGGGTAAGTTTGATAAAGATTCCTATAAAGTATCCGGCGGGTTGCACGGCGTGGGAATTTCCGTTGTTAATGCACTCTCCCAGATTCTTGAAATGGAAGTCTATAAAAACGGAAAAATTTATCATCAGTCCTATTCCAAAGGAAAGGTGATAACCGAACTGATCATTAAAGGGGATACGGATAAACGGGGAACAAAGATTACTTTCACTCCTGATTTTGAAATCATGAATGAGAATGAATTTATTTTTGAGACCCTTACCCGAAGAATGCGAGAGCTTGCATTTTTAAACAAAGGTGTCAGAATTATTATTGAGGATGAAAGATCGGCTGAAAAAGAAAATTTTTATTATGAAGGCGGAATTGTTTCTTTTGTTAAATATTTGAATCGGTCCTGCACACCTTTGCATGATCCTATTCATATTGAAGGGGCTAAAAAAGATGTGCAGATAGAAGTAGCTATTCAATATAATGACACATTTAAGGAAAAACTCTATTCATTTGCCAATAATATCAGGACTCTTGAAGGTGGATTTCATGTATCAGGCTTTAAAGGTGCGTTAACCCGTACTGTAAACTCCTATATTTCTTCGGGATCAAATAATCTGCCAAAAAATATGCAGAGCATTAAAATCGGTGGTGATGATATGAGAGAAGGTCTTTCTGTTATTATTTCCGTGAAACTGATGGAACCCCAGTTTGAGGGTCAGACAAAAACAAAGCTGGGTAATAATGAAGTTAAAGGAATTGTTGAATCTCTTCTCAATGAAAAATTAGCTCAGTATCTTGAAGAAAATCCAATAGTTGCAAAGAAAATTATTGCCAAGGCCGTTGATGCGGCAAGGGCCAGGGATGCCGCCAAAAGAGCCAGGGAACTTGCCAGAAAAAAAGGGACTCTGATGGATTCAACCTTACCGGGAAAACTGGCTGAATGTCAGTATGCAGATCCTGTTGAAAGAGAATTATTTCTTGTGGAGGGAGATTCTGCAGGCGGCAGTGCCAAACAGGGAAGAGACAGACGCTTCCAGGCTATACTTCCCCTTAAGGGAAAAATTTTAAATGTTGAAAAGGCCAGATTTGATAAAATTTTGAGAAGTGATGAAATCAAAAATATGATTACCGTTCTAGGAACCGGTGTTGGCAGTGAAGAGTATGACATTGAGAAGATCAGGTATCATAAAGTTGTGATCATGACGGATGCGGATGTTGACGGATCGCATATCAGAACCCTGTTATTAACCTTTTTTTACAGGCAGATGCCGGAGCTGGTTTCAAAAGGATATTTATATATTGCCCAACCACCTCTTTTCAGGGTAGGTTCAAGGAAAAGCGGGGTATACCTGAAAAACGAAGAAGAGTATTCCAATTACCTTGTAAAGAGAATTACCGGTCAAAAAGATATCTTTCTAAACAGGAATAAAGAACCGCTTTTAGAAGATGAATTTTATTCTTTTTTAATCAATTTATCTGATTATTATACTGCAGTGAATCTGTTGAAGAAAAGAGATATGGATACAAATCTTTTACTGACCCTGATTAAAAACGGAGTGAAAGATAAATTTTTTCTTGCGGAAAAGATAAATTTTATTTCCCTTTCAGAAGATCTTGGAAATAATGGATATACCCTTGGTGAAATAGAGTATGATCCGGAAAGAAATATCTTTGAAATGGATATATATGATAAAAAAGAAAAACAGATCCTTGTGAGAGTCGGCAGAGAAATTCTGGGCACCGGTGATTACAAAAGAATGCTAAAAGGATATGAAAAAATCAAACATTTTGATAAACCGCCTTTTTTCATATCTGCCAAGCAATCAGATGCTAAAGAGAAAAAAGAATATCATTTTGATGATACGAACAGCTTATTTGAATTTATCATGTCAGAAGCTAAAAAAGGTATCAATACCCAGCGCTATAAAGGTTTGGGTGAAATGAATCCCGACCAGCTCTGGGAAACCACCATGAATCCGGAAAAAAGAAATATGCTCCGGGTGGAAATCGAAGACGCTGAAAAAGCAGATGAAATTTTTACCCTTCTTATGGGTGAGGAAGTAGAACCCAGAAGAAACTTCATTCAAAAACATGCCCTTGAAGTTTCTTCACTTGATTATTGATAGGTTTATCTAATAATTGACTTAATTCTGAATTTAATTTATTCTGCGAATATACCTCAAAAATAATTTATTTACCACGTTTATTATTAAAAAAGGAGGTTATCATGAGCAAGTCTATTCATAAAATAATCAATGAGCAGATCCAAAGATGGGAAATGGGGAATAGGGAAGATAAGCCCATTCAGGAGACCGTCAATGTTATCACCATATCCAGGGAATCCGGCAGCCGGGGATATGAAGTTGCAAAACAACTTTGCCGGGAAACAGGGTTTGATCTTTTTCATCATGAAATAGTTGATGCCATGGTTGAGACATCAAAGAGCAGCCGGGTTCTTCTTGAAACCCTGGATGAAAAAGGAATGAATATCGTTGATGATATTGTATCCAATTTTGTGAGTGAACATCATCTGTGGTCGGATGAATATTCAAAACTCCTGTTTAAGATACTGGGCACCATCGGCAAGCATGGAAATGCCGTTATTCTCGGAAGAGGTGCCAATTGTGTTTTAAAAAAACAAAAAGCCCTCAGGGTAAGAATTGTTGCTCCCATGATAATCAGGCGTGACTATATACAGAAAAGTCTTAATCTGAGCAAAGATGATACGCAAAAACATATCGTCAGCACAGACGCCAACAGAAGTGCCTTTGTAAAAAGGTATTTTAACAGTGATGCAACCGATCCTGCTAATTACGATCTTATTTTAAACACAGGTACCCTGTCTGTTGAAAAGGCGGTGCAGGTAATAAAATGTGCAATCAGTTGAAATTAAACACTCATAGTTTCCATGGCCTTTTTCATTTGGCGAACGGCCTGTCTTAACCGTTCCTCATTTTCCACCAGGGCAAGACGCAGGAAACCTTCTCCTTCTTCGCTGAATCCTGTTCCGGGAGCTACTGCCACATTTGCCCTGTCCATCATTTCAATGGCAAACTGCATGGCGCTCATTTTATTAAAGGGTTCCGGGATTTTTGCCCAGATAAACATACCGGCTTTTGGTTTTTTAATGTCCCATCCGATTCTTTCAAGGCCGCTGCACAAAATATCTCTTCTGGTTTGGTATATGTTCGCCAGCTCGGGAATAGTATCATCACAATCGCGCAATGCAATAATACCGGCCACCTGGATGGCGGAAAAGATTCCATAGTCAAAATAACCTTTAATTTTTCCAAGGGCCTGAACAATCTCAGCGTTTCCCACACAATATCCGATTCTCCACCCTGCCATGTTATAGGATTTTGAAAAAGACCCGAATTCTACTCCAACTTCCTTTGCACCGTCCACTTCAAGAAAACTTGGGGCTTCATATCCATCAAAAGTGATTTTTGAATAGGCAAAGTCGTTGATGACCATAAATTTAAAGCGTTTGGCAAGCTTTACTACTTCTTTGAAAAATTCCCTGTCTATCACAACCCCTGTGGGATTATGAGGGTAATTAAGCATGAGAACTCTGGGTTTGGGATAACACGCTTCACAAATATTGATGATGCGGTCAAGAAAACTTTTTTCAGGTGCTATGGGTATTTTCATGACATTGGCTCCTGCAATGACAGCTGCATAAATATGCACCGGGAATGCAGGGGCGGGTACAAGTACGGAATCTCCCGGGCCCATAATGGCCAGGCACAGATGGGATATCCCCTCTTTAGAACCAATGGTGAAATAAGTTTCTGCTTCAGAATCAAGATCAATATTGTAATGCCGTTTGTAATATTTTGCGATTTCAATTTTTAAATGCAGCATACCGGAGCTTTCCGGATATCGGTGTGATTTGGGGTCTTTAGCCACTTCAACCAGCTTTTCAATCACTGCATCAGGTGTGGGATCCATGGGGTTTCCCATACCAAGGTCAATGACATCATCCCCGTTACGTCTTTTATCCATTTTCATCTTGTTGATCATTCCGAATAAATAAGGGGGCAGTTGATCCATACGGCTTGCAAAACGAATAATATTGTTATCTTCCAAAACAAAACTCCTTTGTAAAACTTTATCTTGTATAGGTTGAGTGATTATGTATCATATATTCGAAATGTTTTATTGTAAAGGTTCCGGAAAATCAAATTTTATTTTTGGAAATTAATTTGTGTTGTTCCACTCCATATTGTATGCTGACTTTTATTAAACTTCCAGAATTATAAAAAAGTGATCTTGTCCTTATGCTAAAGGGTTTTTCTAAAAAAAATTTTTCTGACCTGAGAAATTACTCAGAATACCAGGTCCTTTCCCAGAAAATATTTATAAGGGTTCTTACAATTATCGGCCTGCCTATATTCATAATTTTCGGCATTCAGGATTTGTATCAATCCCAGTATTTTTCGGCTGGAATCGCCCTTATAATGTTTTTGACACTTTGTTTTTTAATATTTGATTTAAACAGGAAGCCTGAGGTTCAAAGGTCGTACTCATCCCAAAAAATTATTATTCGGTTTTTACTCATTATTTTTATTTTTTATTTTCTGTATGTTATTGGTTTCGAAAAAAGTCTCAGCAAAGCCCCTTGGTTTTTAATTTTTCCGGTGTTGATATTTTCTATTGCTAACAACAAAGAGACACTGGTTTGGATTTTTTGTATTGCGGCTATCTTGGTTCCTTTACTTTTTCATGCTAACCTGGACTCTTCTCCTGATGAGATATTTCGTTTAAAAGTGAGATTACTCATCATCTTTGGAGTGTTGACCAGTGTCACTTTCATCACAACTGCGATTATACGGTCAGTCATTGGGAATCTCATCGACAGCAAGAAGGAAATTCATAACACAAACCTGAGACTCAATAATGAAATTAAAGAACGAAATAAGGCAGAGGAGCAAATCCAGGCATCTGAAAAAAAGTTTCGTGAAATCATAGAGGATGTATCAGGGATATCTATTCAAGGGTATGATGAACAAAGAAAAGTAATCTTCTGGAATCAGGCAAGCGAAAAACTATACGGATATACTGAACAAGAGGCTTTAGGAAAGAAAATCGATGATCTTATTGTACCGTCAGGTATGCGTGAGCAGATACAAGGACTCATTCAAAAGTGGATTGAATACGGAGAAAAAATACCAGCAAAAGAAGTTGAGTTAATAGATAAAAATGGCAATATCGTGCCTGTTTTTTCTTCCCACGTTATGCATGAGACACCCCAGGGCAAAGAAAGGTTTTGCATAGATATTGATCTTACCGAGCTTAAGCTGGCACAAGAAGAAAAAATAAAGGCTCAACAAATTGCAGGTGAACATGAAAAACTGGCATTGGTTGGACAGATAGCAGGAAAAATGGCCCATGATTTCAATAACATTCTTGGCATTATTATGGGTAATACAGAACTCTCACTTCTTGACTGTAAGGATGCAGAAACAAGAAAGACACTGGAATTAATATTTGAGCAGACTTTGCGGGGAAAAAATTTAACCAGAAATTTGGTTGCCTTTGCCAAGGACCAGGAACCTAGACGGGAATTTTTTAGGATTTATGATAAAATAGATCTTGTTTTAAGTCTGCTAAAAATTGATCTGAAAGAAATTGAACTGATAAAGGAAGATAAGCCGGGAGTTCCGGACCTGCTTGCTGATCCCGGGATGATCGAACATGCACTGGTAAATCTTGTGCAAAATTCAATTCATGCCTTAAGTATGGTTGACCAACCCAGAATAATTATCAGGACGTATTGCTTAAGGAACAATATCTGTCTTGAAATTGAAGATAATGGGTGTGGAATTCCCAAAGAACATCTTGAGAAGATTTATGAACCCTCTTTCACCCTGAAAGGAAGCTGCGATGTGACCGGTTCATATAAAACCGGGATTAAAGGAACCGGTTATGGGATGTCCAATATAAAAAAATATATTAAGCAGCACAAGGGCAGTATTTTTGTTGAATCTGTCTTTGGATCAGGTACGAAATTTACCATCAACCTGCCTGTCATTAAAAAAGAATTAACAAATGAAGAAAAAACCCAAATCCAAAAAAAAATAACACATTTTGAAAAATATATCCTTCTTGTGGAGGATGAGACGGCTATTTCAGATATACAATACCGGATATTGACACAGGAACCCTGTAACCACAAGGTTGATATTGCTCAGAATGGACAGATTGCAATGGATCTGTTTAAAAGAAATGAATATGATGTTGTAAGCCTGGATTATGTTCTCCCGGGGAAAATTAATGGGATGGACGTATATCATCATATCAGAAAAGCAGATAAAACCCTTCCAATACTATTTGTTTCCGGGAATATAAATTTTTTAGAGTCCATAAAAGAGTTGAAACAAAAAGATCCCTATATTGATCATCAATCAAAACCCTGTCAGAATAAAAATTATGTATATAGCATAAATAGATTACTGAAAAGGAAACTTACCATATCATGAAGCGGTTTTTTTTAATTTTACTGGGGTTGACTTTTTTATCAAGTTTTTCACAGGCCTTTGCAAAAGATTGGTTTGAGATTGTAAAGGCAGCAAAAGGGCAAACTGTATATTTCAATGCCTGGGGCGGCTCTCAACCTATCAATGAGTATATCGCATGGGCCGCAGAAGTTGTACAAAAAAAATATAAGGTCCGTGTGGTCCATGTAAAAGCAACAGATATTGGTGATGTGGTTTCCCGCATTTTTATTGAAAAAGCAGCAAAAAAATATAAAAGCGGCAGTGTGGATCTGATGTGGATTAATGGTGAAAATTTTAAGGCCATGAAAGAAAACAAGCTTTTGTATGGTCCTTTTTCTCAAAAATTGCCTAATTATCATCTGGTGGATACAGAAAATAAAAAAACAGTGCTTTATGATTTTACCATACCGGTTGATAACATGGAATCACCTTGGGGAATGGCCCAACTTGTATTTTTATATGATAAGCAAATGGTGCCAAAACATCCAAAAAGCATGTTAGATCTTCTTGCATTTGCCCGGAACAATCCAGGAAGAGTAAGCTATCCAGCCATTCCGAGTTTTCATGGCACGACATTTATTAAACAGGCGCTTCTTGAGTTGATCCATGATCCTGAAGTGCTGAATCATCCGGTGATTCAGTCGGATTTTGAAAAAAATACCCGGCCTTTATGGGATTACCTGGATGCATTACATCTTTTTTTGTGGCGAAAAGCAAAAGTATTCCCGGTAAGTGCTTCCCAGATGTTAAGTCTTTTAAATGATAATGAAATTTTTATTTCCCTAAGCTTTAATCCAGGTTCTGCCAGCAATGCCATTGAAAACGGCGAGCTTCCCAACACCGTAAGGACTTATATCCATACCAAAGGCACTATTGCCAACTCTCATTTTGTGGGCATACCCTTCAACTCATCTGCCAGGCAGGGAGCAATGGTGTTTGCCAACTTTCTTTTAAGTCCCGAGGCCCAGGCAAGAAAAGCAGACCCGAAGATCTGGGGGGATCCAACTATACTTGATACACGAAAACTTGCAGGTAAGGATAAGGCCTTATTTGATGCTGTTCCAAAAGGGATTGCAACCCTGACACCCAAAGACCTGGGCCAGGTTTTACCAGAACCCCATGTTTCATGGGTTCAAGCCCTGGAAAAAGAGTGGCTTAAACGGTACAGCAAATAAACAAAGATAATGACGCAGATGCCTGGACAGGAAAAGAGCCGCATTTTTCCTGTCTTTGTTATCGGTTTGTTTTGTATATCTATTCTGGCAGGTCTTCTTGGAACAATCCTGCCATCCATGAACTACCTGCCCGTTATAGGGCATACACAGTTTTCATTATCTGTCTGGTTTGATCTTTTTTCTTACCCGGGTATTCAAACATCCATCCTTGTGACGCTTTTCTCCGGGTTAACAGCCTCTTTTGGTGCTGTAAGCCTTGCCTTATTATTTATTTCCTTTTCTTATGGAAATGCATTATGGAAATTTTTTGAAAAAATTCTTTCCCCAATTCTTTCGATTCCCCATGCAGCATTTGCCATTGGCTTTGGTTTTTTAATTGCACCTTCCGGGTGGGTAATGAGGATGGTATCACCGTCCTTGACTGGTTTTACCTATCCACCGGACTGGATTCTTCTCAATGACCCTGCAGGAATTAGTCTTACTATTGCATTGGCGATCAAAGAGTTTCCTTTCTTGATTATGGTTACCATGGGTGCCCTGGGTCAGCTTGATATTGAAAAAACACTTTTGGCCGGAAGGGCGCTTGGGTATAAAAAAGAGCAGATCTGGATGAAAATTTTAATTCCAAAATTATATCCTCATTTACGGCTATCAATTTTTGCCATCATTGCCTATTCTCTTTCAGTTGTGGATATGGCCATTATTTTGGGCCCAAGCTCTCCACCAACACTTGCCGTACTGATTTTGAAATGGTTCAATGATCCGGATGTAAGCTTTAAACTGCTTGCTGCAGCCGGGTCTTTATTTCTTTTTTTTATTGTGCTTTTAAGTATTTTATCTGTTTATCTTATCGAAAGAACAGCCGGTTTTTTTTCAAGGTTCTGGATTACAAATGGAAAACGGCACTCTTTTTTAACACGGTTTAAACCGATAGTTTTTTATATAGTAATTTGCACTATCCTGTTCACCGGTGTTTGCTCTGTTATTCTTGTAATCTGGTCTTTAACATGGCAGTGGCGTTTCCCTGATTTTCTTCCAGCAGCATGGACACTAAAACTCTGGGCCAAGGGTCTTGTTTCATCTTTTGATCCCGTGATGACAACCTTGTTAACAGGAATGGCATCGGCTTTCATCGGACTGATTCTTACCATCGGCTGTCTGGAGCATGATGTCAATTCCAAAAAAAATCAGATCGGGAAAAACAAGACCCAAAATTATAACAAGTATATCCATTATTTCTTATATCTTCCGTTACTGGTTCCCCAGATCACATTTATGGCAGGTATTCAGCTTCTGCTGGTTATCATGAAGATGGACGGTTATTGGATTACGCTTATGGGGTCTCACCTGCTGTTTGTACTGCCCTATATGTTTATCGCCTTAAGTGCCACATATCTGGCTTTTGACGGACGGCTTACCGACCAGGCAATGCTTTTGGGAAAATCTTATACAATTGCTTTGTTTAGAATAAAATTACCCATGCTGTTAAGACCGATCTTGTTTTCTTTTGCCATCGGGTTTTCCGTGAGTGTGGCACAATATATTCCCACGATGCTGGTGGGCGCAGGAAGATTTTCAACGATTACAACAGAGGTTGTTAATATTGCATCGGGCTCAGATCGAAGGGCCATTGCGGTTTATGCTCTTATTCAGCAGCTTTTACCCATGATTATTTATGCAGTGGCCATTATCTTCCCCAAATTTTTGTATTACAATAGAAAAGGAATGCAGGTATAAGGAAAAGATTATGTCTCTTGAATTGGAAAAGGTCAGCATATTAAGGCAGGGGTCGACCATATTTGATCCGGTGAATCTTGTAATTAAGCCGGGTGAGATTACCACCATTATGGGGCCAAGCGGGTGTGGAAAGTCCACACTTTTGTCTGCTGTGTCAGGAAGCCTGGACCCTGTATTTACCCTCAAAGGGTCCATCCGCTTATATGGCCGGAATATGCTAACCCTGCCCATGGAAGAGCGGAATATCGGACTGCTTTTTCAGGATGATCTTCTTTTTCCTCACATGGATATCGGTAAAAACCTTGCCTTTGCCATTAAAGAGAAAGTATCCAGGGTCCAACGAAAAAGAAGAATCGACAAAGCCCTTAAAACAGCAGGGCTTGAAGGGTTTGAAAAGCGTGATCCCTCAAGCCTTTCAGGAGGACAGAAAGCAAGGGTCAGTCTTTTGAGAAGTCTTTTGGCCGAACCTGCTGCCCTGCTGCTGGATGAGCCCTTTTCAAAACTTGATCAAACCCTTAAGGTAAAAATCAGACCCTTTGTTTTTACTCAGATAAGAAGAATGAATATTCCGGCACTCTTAGTGACCCATGATCCCATGGATTGCCCAGAGGGCGGGATGATATTAAACCTGAACAAAGAAGAAGGATAAATCCATGCTCGATCCCTGGGCGATAAAATTAGTTCAAATACCTTTGAAAGCCTGTGCCCGTATCCTTAAAAAAAAAGATATCAAACCGGACCAGGTTACAATTGCCGGTTTTGGTATAGGGCTGCTTGCTTTTTTTGCTCTATGGATGAACTGGTACATAATCGGTTTGTTTTTTATCATCTTGAACCGGTTCATGGATGGGCTGGATGGAGCCCTTGCAAGACTGACGAATAAAACAGATGCTGGTGGGTTCCTGGATATCTGCCTGGATTTTATTTTTTATTCCGGTATGGTTGCAGGTTTTGCTTTGGCAGATCCTCAAAATAATGCCATTCCCGCAGTCTTTTTGTTACTGAGTTTTGTGGGAACAGGGACCAGTTTTCTTGCCTTTGCCGTCATGGCCCAAAAATATGATTTGAACAGTCTGGCCTATCCTCATAAGGCCATGTATTATATTGGAGGACTCACCGAGGGCACGGAAACCATTATTTTTTTTACAATAATCTGTATTTTTCCGGATCATTTTTCTTTCTTTGCCTTTTTTTTTGCTTTTCTTTGTCTGATTACTACGATAACAAGGGTTTGGTCAGGATATGCAAGATTGAAAGAAGTTGCCAAGAATAAGGAAAAGATGGTATTTAAACAGAGCATGGAGATTGGTAACAATCCATAACTTACAGGTAATAAATTTGAAATCGGGGCTATTATCCTGAGTTTTGATGGAGAAACTGCTTTTGATTCAACAAAAGGCCAGGCAATTCATGATTGAAAAGAAAAATTTAAAAACAGATGTCCTTATTATAGGCGGCGGTGTTACCGGGACCGGGCTTGCAAGGGATCTATCTTTCAGGGGGATTTCATCCATCGTCCTGGAAAAGGACATGATCAATTCCGGTGCATCCGGCAGAAATCATGGCCTTCTTCACAGCGGGGCCAGGTATGTCTCTTCTGATCTCATATCAGCGATGGAATGCAAAAAAGAAGGGGATATCTTAAAAAAAATTGCCCCTCACTGTATTGAAGAGACAGGTGGACTTTATGTGGCTACCCGGAAGGATAAAGAAGATTATATTTCCTTGTTTCCACAACTTTGTAAAAAGGCCGGGATTCCCTGCCGGAAATTGAGTGTGAAACAAGCCATGGAGCTTGAGCCCGGTCTTTCAAATGAGATCGTGGCAGCCTTCAGGGTTGAAGATGCTTCGGTTGATCCCTTTCATATCAGCCTCGAAAATATGAACCAGGCCATTGAATACGGGGCCAGGTATTTTAGCCATTGCAAGGTTACAAAATTTATTACCACATCCAGAGTCATCCAAAAAGTTGTGGCCAGAGACCTGTTGAATAAAAGAATATTTGAAATAGAATCAAATATTGTGGTAAATGCGGCAGGGGCATGGGCAGGTGAAATAGCAGAGCTTGCCGGAATTCACGTGGATATGATTTATTCCAAGGGGAGTCTTTTGATTACCCATAACAGGATTACCAACCGTGTGATAAACCGGTTGAGAATTCCTTCTGACGGGGATATCCTGGTTCCCGGGGGTACAGTGTCTATTTTCGGAACCACTTCCAGACGAATAGACAGCCTTGAAAAGATACAGCCCTCCATTGAAGAGACCGATCTTCTGGTAAAAGAAGCAAAAGCCATCGTACCCGTGCTTGAGAACACAAGGATTATCAGGGCCTATGCCGGTGTCCGCCCCTTAATCGGTGAACAGGGTTCCGGTCAAGGCAGTTCAGGTGATGACCGGTCTGTTTCAAGGGGCTTTGTCTTGATGGATCATGAAGCACATGAAATCGATAATTTTATCACCATTACCGGTGGTAAAATGACGACTTTTAGATTAATGGCTGAAAAAACAGCAGACTTGGTTGCAAAGAAACTCAAAAACACAAAGGAGTGCGAGACCGCATTAAAACCATTGCGATCCAAAGCCCCCAGCCAGATGACAGAAGCCGGGATATCCTTTCGGCTTTGGGCAAAAAAGGGCAAGAAAGATGATATTACCATGTGTGAATGTGAAATGATTTCAAAAAATCAGTTTAAACAGCTGATATCATGGCTTAAGGAAACCAAGAAAAAGCCCGATCTCAACGCTCTTCGTATCCACTCACGGCTGGGTAAGGGAGCCTGCCAGGGAACCTTTTGCTGTCAGAGGGTTACAGGATTCATGTATGACGAAGCATACCTGAAAGATGATGATGGTATTTATAATATAAAAGATCTGCTCCATGAACGGTTTATCGGGCAGCGTCCGGTTTTGTGGGACGGTCAGCTCTCCCAGGCAGAGCTTTGTGAAGCCTTGTATTGCGGATTTTATGGGCTTGAATTTGAAAAATAACAAGGAATGAGGTTTTAATGGAATCTTTCCAACATATTGAAACAGATCTGTTTATTATCGGATCAGGTATGGCCGGTATGTCAGCCGCCCTTTTTGCAGCGAACCGAAAGATTAACAGTGTGGTTGCCGGTGGTGCAGGCGGATTTGAATATTCAAGTGGTCTTTTGGATCTGTGGGGACTATCCCTGACCCAAAAAGGCCTGACACAAAGAGAAAGGGTCAGTAAAAAGCCCTGGGACATGGTTTTAAAAATTTATGATCAAATGCCGGATCATCCTTACGCAAAAATAAAAAAAGAACCGTTAAAACAAGCGTTTTATGAACTGATAAAATCCTTGAAAAGTCAGGGGTTGACCTATACAGGATATGATGCCTTAAACTCAATGGTCATGACACCCTTTGGCACTCTGAGGCCCACCTATCGACTGCCCGTCACCATGAGATCAAATATTGAAGCATTCAAGAAAAAAGGGCCATGTCTGATCCTTGATTTTAGAGGATTGCGAGAATTCTCTGCTGTTTTTTTTAAAGAAATGATGAAAAAAAATTGGCCCGGTATCAGAACTCAATGTCTTGAATTTCCCGGCACCCAATTGCGATCAGAAGTATTTACACCCTTTTTAGCAAGAAGTTTGGAAACCGAGCAAATACAGGAAAAATTTTTAAAACTGGTAAAACCGCTTTTGAAAGGAGAAAGCTATCTGGGTCTTCCGGCTATTTTAGGTGTTCAATCTTCAGGAAAGATCCTGAACATGCTGGAAAAGGAACTGAATATCAAAGTATTTGAAATACCAACATCACCTATCTCTGTTCCCGGGATCAGGCTCAAAGAAACACTGATGAAAGCCATTGAAGGTTCAAGTGTCACCCTGCTGCAGAACCAGCGGGTGATAAAGGTGTTGAAAGCATCAAATAAAGGATTTGAGTGCCAATTAGGATCAAAGATTTTTCCTGCCATTGTACATGCAAAGGCGGTATTGCTGGCAACAGGAAGGTTTTTGGGAAAAGGCCTTTATGCTGACCAGAAAAAGATTTATGAAAGTATATTTGATCTGCCGGTTTGCCAGCCAAAAACCAGGAAAGAGTGGCACAGGCCTGATTTTTTCAATCCGGACGGTCACAAGATCAATCAGGCAGGCATTGAAACAGATGATTTTTTCAGGCCGGTCACGAAAAAGAAAAAACCGGTTTTTAATCATTTGTTTGCCTCGGGCTCCATCCTGGCCCATCAGGACTGGATGAGAAGTAAATGCGGTGCCGGGCTTTCCATTGGAACAAGCTTTCATGCCATCCAATCCTATCTTCAAATTCAGAATGGAAAATTTATATGAAAAAATTTGAATCTGATGCGAAAATAGTTCTGAATCACCTGGGAAGATTAACCAGTTTTTTACAAAACCTGGATGCCAATGCAAGCAAAGAAGATAGCTTTAATTTTCCCTTGGAAATCATCCGAAAAACCATGATGTTTGATGTCAGCGTGTTATATAAGGTTTCCAATATCATTGAAAACAGGTTGATACTTGAAATTGTAAAAGTTATGGATCCAAAAGGCTTACGAGTTGACCTTAAAGAAGGCAGGAAACTAAGATTGTTTTTGGATAACCCGGACAAAAAACATGTTAATGAAGTCAGGGCATTCCTAAACAGGCGGACTTCATATATCAACGTACCGGGAATGGGATGCGATATCATGGGTTATGTCTATTTACCGGAAAATTTTGGCGGGGCCTATCTTTTTGGCGGCGATTTTGGCGGGAAAGAGTCTTCCATTAAGGATCATGAAGTGGCTTGTATTGAAATTATGTGTAATTTTTTAAGTACTATTTTACTCAAAACCCGGTTCGAACATCAGGCAGAATATGATAATCTTACAGGGCTTTATAACAGTGGTAAAATTAAACAAAAAGTTGAAGTAAAAATAAAACGGTTTGCACGAAAGCCTTCCTCATCTGCCTGCATTGTCATGGGGGACATTGATTTTTTTAAAAAGGTCAATGATACTTATGGGCATATTCAGGGTGATCTGGTGCTAAAAAAGGTGGGGGATATCCTTTCCAAGTCCATGCGAGAGGTTTTTGATGTTGCCGGAAGGTATGGCGGAGAAGAATTTTTATTGATTTTTGATGAAACAAATGAAGAAACAGGCTTTCAGGTTGTTGAAAGGTTGCGAAAAAATATTGAAAAAACAAAATTTGAAAAGGCAGATGAAACAGGAAAAATTCTGAAGAATAAATTTTTAAATATTACCATGTCGTTTGGGATTTCCGGATTTTATAAAGATTCGGGTGTAAAAAATGCAATAGACTGGATCAGCCGGGCAGATAATGCCCTTTATAAAGCCAAGCAAAATGGAAGAAATAAAACAATAGTATTTAAAGGACAATAAACAATGAGCATCAGTATTAGTCCAATCGGTATAATCGAAACACCCTTTGACGATTTAAAAGGCATGCCTATACAGCCCTCTGGAGCTGCTAAAATTCAGGGAACCATTGTCATAGACAGGGAATATGAACAGGGTTTAAATGATCTGGAAGGATTTTCCCACATCATTCTTCTCTATCATTTTCATCAGTCACAAGGATATAGCCTGATCGTCAAACCTTTTATGGATGATCATAAAAGAGGTCTTTTCTCCACGCGGGCACCCAGACGGCCCAATCCCATCGGGCTCTCCATTGTCCGGTTGCTCAAAAGAGAAGGTAACAGGTTGATTATTGAAGGAATAGATGTGCTGAATGGAACGCCGCTGATTGATATCAAACCCTATGTCCCGAAATTTGATACAAAAAATGTGACAGCAGTTGGCTGGCTTGAAAATAACCAGGAAAAATCTGAATTTTTAAAATCTGATGACCGGTTTATTGAAATCTGAAATACGTTTAATCTCAAATAAAAGGAAGATCCTTTGACACTGAAATACCAGTTTAACCGGCAGGAATTTGCAGGCTCTTTAGGGGATCTTGGAACCATTCTGCCATTGGCACTTGGTATGATTCTGGTCAATGGTTTAAGTTCAACAGGGATATTTTTTTCTGTAGGACTTTTTTATATCTTAACAGGCGTCTATTTTGGGATTACAGTCCCTGTCCAGCCCATG
>NZ_JAIOSW010000169.1 GCF_021107415.1 Desulfobacula sp. | reverse complement strand
CTCTTTTTCACTTTCCTGAACGATTTCTTCCATTTTTTCTTTTTCATCAAGATATTCCAGTAATTCAGTTTCCAGGGCATCTTTACGTTTTTTATTATCATCCACTTCCCTTAAAAAAAGTTGATATTCCTTATTAGTCTTTACCATCCTTAATTTTTCATTGCTTTTAATAATACGGTCATCAACAATTTGAATTTCCATTTCAATATCCCGGCAAGCTGCTCCAGCACTTAAAAGGTTTTCTTTGTTTTCTTCTAAGGCATTTCCAAACTGTTTTAACTGACCACTTAATTTGCCTTTTTTCTTTTCAACTTTTTCCAGGACAGCTCTAAGCCTGACAATTTGAGTTTCAGCTTCCTGAAGTTTGACCAGGGTTTCTATATTCTGTTTGGAAATATCATTCATAATGTTATCCTTAAACTATAGTAAATGGATCTTTTTCTTTTTTAAATCTTTTTATTTGTATATTATATCCTGCTTTCTGAACTACCCGACTTAATTTGTCAAAAAGCAAATCAACCACCATATGTTCAGAGCCGAAGTGTCCGACATCGATAAGAGCTTTAGAATATTCTTCAACACGCCTTGCCTCGTGATATTTCATATCTCCGGTAATATATACATCTGCACCGGATTCCAAAAAATCATCCAGAAGAGAGCCACCGCTGCCAGTACAAATGGCAACCGAGGTTACGGGCAAATCCATGTCTCCCGTTACTCGCAGATGGGTCAAATTAAGATTTTCTTTTACTTGGAGAACAAGTTGTTTAAGTACGGATGGAGAGTTAAGATATCCGATTCTGCCCATACCGATCAGTTCATTTGCAGGCATGGATGACGAATTCTCTATCAAAAAACCCTTTGTTTTTTTTATACCAATCTTTTTTGCAAAATAATCATTTAAACCGTCATTGGCTTTGTCTAAATTTGTGTGAACGGAAACAATACTGATTCCATGTCTTGCGGCAATTTCGATTGCACTGCCCGGCATTTTATTAAAATCAATGAATTTTTCAGCCCGGAGCATCAAAGGATGGTGAGTGAGCACAAGGTCACAATTGTTTTGTTTTGCAGCATTCATCAATGACATTGAAACATCAAGCCCGATGATTATTTTTTTTACTTCCCAGTTCAGATTTCCTGCCTGGAGCCCTGAATTGTCCCAATCTTCAGCAATATCGAAAGGTGCAATTGTATTGAGCAGTTCCAATATATCCTTTGTTCTCACCATACTAAACCCATGTGTAAATAAAAAAAGCGTGGTAAATAACCACGCTTTTAATTTTTTATATCCGGTTGATAAACTCCTGGCACATTCATATGCAAGTTGAGTATCCTCTCTTGTTTTTTGTTACAACCATACAATGTACCTTTAATATTTTTTATTGGTGGGCCCACCTGGACTCGAACCAGGGACCGACCGGTTATGAGCCGGTGGCTCTGCCAAACTGAGCTATGGGCCCTTTTATTCACACAAACTTGCAATATATATATAAATACTGATTTAGTGTCAAGATTTAATTCTCAATAAAGGTCTTGAGTTTCCTGCTTCTTGTCGGATGTCTCAACTTTCTCAATGCTTTTGCCTCAATCTGACGAATACGTTCTCTTGTCACTGTAAAATCCTTTCCAACTTCCTCTAATGTATGGTCTGATTTCTCACCAATACCAAACCGCATTCGAAGGACTTTTTCCTCACGGGGTGTTAAAGTAGCAAGAATTTTCCTTGTTTGCTCTGCCAAGCTGAAATCAATAGCTGCATCCGAGGGAATGGAAAACTTTTTATCTTCTATAAAATCACCCAGATGACTGTCCTCTTCTTCCCCAATGGGGGTCTCAAGAGAAATAGGTTCTTTGGCAATTTTTAATACCCGTCGAACTTTTTCAATGGGAATTTCCATCTTTTGGGCAATTTCTTCAGGAGACGGTTCCTTACCCATTTCCTGTACAAGGTATCTTGATGTCCGAATAAGTTTGTTGATGGTTTCTATCATATGTACCGGTATCCGGATGGTTCTGGCCTGGTCTGCAATGGCTCTTGTTATGGCCTGTCTGATCCACCAGGTAGCATAAGTAGAAAATTTATATCCTCTTCTGTATTCAAATTTATCCACCGCCTTCATCAAACCGATATTGCCTTCCTGAATTAAGTCGAGAAATTGCAATCCCCTGTTCGTATATTTTTTTGCGATACTGACCACCAGTCTTAAATTTGCTCTTACTAGTTCTCTTTTTGCAAAATCAGCATTTCTACGCCCTTTGTCGATACAGTCGGTAATCTGTTTTAAATGTTTGGAGTCCCCTTTGATTTCATTTTTTCTCAAAGAAACCTGGGTTAAAATGGAACAAATATCCTGATATAATATTCCGGCCCGCTCTTTTTTAATATCAGACTTGGATAATGCCCACTTTACAAATGTCTTTTCATCAGAGAGCTGATCAAACATTTTTCGACTTTTAACATTAAAAGTTCTGGCACATTTTTCAAGCAACTCATCAACTTTTTCAAACCATATAATGGTATTTCGAATGCTTTTTTCAATCCTATCAATAACGTTGGATTCAAATCGCCATTTTTTTAATTCCTCAAATATGATTTCCGTGTTGCTGAATATCTCCTTGGAAAAGGTTTCATATTTTTTAGATCTTTTTTTCTCTTGCAGTAATAGATCTCTTTTGTTTAGATTTTCCTGATGAATATTTTTTATTATTTTTATGGAATTTAAAAATTTTTCCTGCTTGGAAACCTCATCGACAACCCCATCCCCTTCATCCACATCCCTTAAAACATGCTTGGGCCGCATGGTCTTTTGTTCCATCTTATCTCCATAGATGAAAATCGTGGATACTGATAAGGGGCAATCCAACATGGCTCGCAGGACATCACGTTCCCCACGCTCAATCTTTTTGGCAATTTCAATCTCACCTTCACGACTGAGCAAAGTGACCATTCCCATTTCTTTGAGATACATTTTCACAGGGTCAGTAACGGCACCAAACTCTACATCCGACCCCGCTTTCTTAGGAGGAAAAAGGTTTTTGACTGCTTGTTTTTTTTCTTTTTCAACATCCTTTTTAGTTTCTTTTTTAGATGCTTTTTTATTTTTTTCAGTCTTTTTACTTACCGCTTTAGTTCCCTTTTTAGTCGTCTTTTTATTTGCAGCCTTTTTTACAGTGGCTTTTTTTGCAACTTTCTTAGTCGCTTTTTTTATTTTTTCTTTTTCCTTATCCACAAGCTTGATTCCAAGCTCTTTAAATTGCATAACAATATTTTCAATCTGATCCAATGATTTTAAATTATCGGATATTGCATCATTAATTTCGGCAAAGGAGAGAGAACCGTTTTTTTCACCTTTTTTAATAAGTTTTTGTAACTCTTTCTTACTAATTACTACATTCTCTCCAGACTTATTTGTCTTACCCGCCATAAAATGCCTCCCAAAGGGTTAAAGTTATAACCGACCATGTAATTGCTGAATCTCTGCCTGCTTTTGCTTTAAAAGCTCCATCAAATCAGAATCACAGCCCTTTTCCGCACTTTTAATTTTAGTTGTTAAAGTGTTTTGCTGCTTTTTTCTTACTCTAATAATTCTATTGATTATAGACAGAGCTGTTTTATGAATATTTTCTGAAACAAAATCATTCATGGCATAAGATGCGATAAGTTCTTGATCCTCACTATTTTCCATTTTTACCATAACATCTGTGATGAAGGCTTCTTTACCGGGATCTATACTTATAATTTTCTTTGCTATGCGTTTTAGTTTTTCAGAATAAAAACAATCTAAAACATCTCTGTTTTTAATTTCATCTATGATTTCGGGAAAATTGAGCATCAGTGAAATCATCTGCTCTTCTCTTCGATCAGACGCAAGAGTATTTTCCTCTTTTGTTGATTCATTCAAATATGATCTTTTTGCCGGGCCATTTAAATAGTGTTCCCTGACTTTCTCCAAAACTGCTTTTTCATCAATATTCAAGTTTTCTGCAAGGTCTTTTATATATAAAGATCTTAAGGCACTATCCTGAATCAAAATCAAATGTTGTTTCATATCATCTAGAATTCTAATCCGTCCTTCCACAGACAGCCCATGGGTATCAATGGAGACCTGTAAAAGAAATTGCATAACGGTTTTGGCATTTTTTGCCAATTCATTAAATGCTTTTTGCCCATGTTTTACCACATAGGAATCCGGATCATTCCCTTCAGGAAGTACAAGTACTCTTGTATCGACGCCCTCTTTTAAAAAAATTTTAATACTTCTTTTTGCTGCATTGATTCCGGCCGCATCAGAATCAAAAACAAGTACCATCTTTGCAGCATATCCTTTAAGGATTCTTACGTGATCCGGTGTTAATGCGGTACCAAGACTTGCGACTGTATTTTTAATGCCGTGTTGATAGAGGGATAAAAAATCAAAATATCCTTCAACAATATAAACAAACCCTGTCTGTCTGCAAAATTGTTTTGCTGCATGAAGGCCGTAAAGAATACGGCTTTTATTATATACGGGTGTATCAGGAGAATTCATATATTTGGGCATGGCATCATCCATCACCCTGCCGCCAAAGCCTGCCACCTGCATATTTACATCAAAAATAGGGAACATGATCCGGTTTCTGAACCTGTCATAATACCCGGTCTTTTGTTGCCTTCCCAAAATCAAACCGCATTGGACGGCTATATTTTTAGAAATTTTTTGTTCTTGCAACATCTTAACAATGGATTCCCACTTATCCGGAGAAAAACCTAAGTTGAACTGCTGAATAATATCGTCGGAAATCCCTCTTTGTTTTAAATATTTTCTTGCCTTGTCCCCCACCTTGTTACCGGGTGCTGAATTTTTCAACTCATCAAAATAGATCCCCATAACGGTTTTATTTAATCGAAACAAACTTTCCTTAAGAAGGAACTCTTTTCTTTTTGCAGGATCAATGTCTTTGGTTTCAATGGTTATATTATACTTACGGGCCAGCATTTTTGCTGCCTCCGGGAAGGTAATCCCGTGATATTTCATAATATAAGACAATACATTCCCCCCGGCACTGCAACCAAAACAATGAAAAATCTGTTTGCTTGCATTGACGGAAAAGGAGGGTGTCTTTTCAGAATGGAAAGGACATAGCCCAAAAAAATTTCTTCCGGATTTTTTTAAAATGACAGACTCTGAAATAATATCAACAATATCTGAAGTATTTAAAATCTCTGAAACTTTTTCTTCAGGAATATACATTTAGGTGGCGCTGACTCCAAAATTTAACGGTTTTACTAGTAATATAAGCTAAGTATTTAAAATCACATGTCAATAATTATCTTTAAGGATAATTGTCAGTTTGAAATCCTGATAGCCTCTTTTAAATCAAGGGTTCCTTCATAAAGGGCTCTGCCGGTTATAACACCGGTCACCCCCTTATTCTCTATTTCAAGAAGATTTTTAATGTCCTGAATTGTACTGACACCACCGGATGCCACAATGGGTATTGAGACTGCATCTGCCATGGCTGCTGTTTCTTCAATATTGGGACCGGTCTGCATGCCGTCCCTGTGAATATCAGTAAAATTGATTGCCGCAACACCGCAGGACTCAAATTCTTTTGCAAGATCAATGGCACGCGTCTCAGATGTCCGGCTCCATCCTTCAACGGCAACCCTGCCGTTTCTTGCATCAATTCCAACGACAATTTTACCCTCAAAGTGTTTACAGGCATCTTTTACAAGGTCCGGATTATAGAGGGCAACACTTCCAATAATGACTTTTGAAACGCCTGCATCAACATACATTTCAATAGTTTCCATGTCTCTGATGCCACCTCCCACCTGTATGGGGACATTAATACCGGCCAAAATATCCCGGATGGTTGCAAAGTTTTTTACTTCTTTGGCAAATGCACCATCAAGGTCTATAACATGAATAAGGACAGCGCCGTCAGCTTCCCATTGTTGAGCCATTTTTAAAGGAGAGTCCGAATAATGGGTGGTATCTTCCATCCGGCCCTGCAACAGCCGGACACATTTGCCTTTTTTAATATCAACAGCAGGTATAATTATCATTGATTTCCACTAGTTTTTTAAAATTTCTATAGAGTTCCCTTGCTGGACAGGGCACCACAAATATTTTCATCTATTCTGGTGGCCATATGCAAGGATCTTCCAAAAGCCTTAAAAATTGATTCAAGAACATGGTGCTCATTCACACCATAATAAGAATTAATATGAAGATTAAATGCCCCTTGTACACAAAATGATTGGAAAAATTCTTTAGCAAGAAAGGCATCAAATTTTCCTATTACTTTAAGATCAGCCGGAAAATTGTAGACAAGATACGGCCTGTTTGACAGATCTATTGTAACCCTGGACAACGCCTCATCCATCGGAACACAACTATCTCCAAACCGAACAATTCGTGTTTTATTTTCAAGCACTTTTGAAAGTGCCTGCCCAAGGACCAGTCCGACATCCTCTATTGTATGATGATAATCAACGTCAAGATCCCCTTTGGCACTGATCTTGAGATCAAAAAAACCATGAACGGTGAAAGCGGTCAGCATATGATCAAAAAAAGGAATTCCAGTTGAAATATCACCCTTGCCGGAACCATCTAAATCAAAACGGACAAAAATTTCAGTCTCTTTTGTTTTTCTGGAAACGCTTGCCTGTCGATCCATAAAAAAATCCTTGAATTGCAGTTAAATGATTAACCAACTCATATATGAATAACATTCAATAAATATGAATCCTTTAAGATACATAAATCAAGGCTTTTTGTCAAATATTTTTTTGACTTTTTTGAGTTTGGTAAAATTTTTATTGCAATGGCAATCGTTTATAAATATAATGGGTTAGTGCCAATAAAAATAATGATACCATTCTTTGGAAACAATGAAAAATGAATGTCAGCGCAATCAATATTTATCAATCCGGTTTTATTTATAATCCTGTTTCAAAAATAAAATCCGTTGATACAAATCCTTTTGCATTTGCAAAAAATGACCCGACATTTAATCCTATTGTAAATGCGAACTCACCGGAACAGATTACTCAAACTTCAAATACTGACAATAACACTCAGAAAGACAATCAATCAACACCAGATAACACTGAAACACAAAATAACTCCGACACAACCACTATTAATGGCCAGGAGCTGACCCGGGCGGAAATCCAGCTTCTTGATGAACTCAAACAAATTGATACCAAAGTCAGACGGCATGAAATGGCGCATATTGCAGCGGGCGGAAGATATATCACTTCAGGAGCCAATTTCACATATAAACGCGGACCCGACGGAAGAAACTATGCTGTTGGCGGTGAAGTCAGCATTGATACATCTCCGGTCCCCGGTGACCCCCAGGCCACAATCCAAAAAATGCGGCAGGTCAAAAGTGCTGCCCTTGCACCTGCCGACCCTTCCCCTCAAGACATTCAAGTGGCATCTAAAGCAACACAAACTGCATCTAAAGCCCTTTCTGATCTCATGATATTACAGGCAAAAGAGCGGGTGGATTCCAATGAAAACAAAGCATTTGGAGGAATTAAAAAAGCGGCAGATTCCTATGAGAAGGTAAGCAATCTACCCGAAGATGACACTTCCTCCTTCCAAATTGCGGTTTAACCGTAGCCAAAAGTTTAATCGAATCTATTTTATAAGTTTGATAATCTGTTTGAATTTATCCCCCTGTGCTGCACGCAACAATTCAAAAAATACCATTTCAACGCCGCTAGCCTGACCGCCTGACTGAACAATTCTTTGAATACCGATCTCTTTATTCTCTCTGGTTCTGGAAGCAGTACAATCTGAAACAACCTGCACCTGACAGCCTTGTTGAATTAAGTCGTATCCGGTCTGGAAAACACAAATATGGGTTTCAATTCCAGTCAAAAGCACCTGGGTCCTTCCGGCTTTTTTGAATTTATCCATAAACTGAGGTTCACCACAGCATGAGAATGAAAATTTCTCAATGGGTTTTTCTCCTGTCAGATATTTTGAAACGGCTTCAGTGGTTGGGCCTAAATTCTTTGGAATCTGTTCCATCCAGATAATCGGCACCTCAAGAATTTTCATACCCTGAATCAGTATCCCAAGGGATTTAAACAATTTTTCCTTTTCATACATTAACTGAGCCAGCTGGCCCTGAACATCAATCAACAGCATAATGGTCTTATCAATGGCAAACATCATTCTCTCCTTTGGCTATTAATGTTTAGGGTTCACTCAAAAATAAATTACCGATTTTGAGAGTTGAGTCGCCTGGCCTACAAGGCGTGAAAACTAAGGCATATCGGGCATATGCTGTGTTTTCACAACGAAGTAGGACAGGATGAATCGGCTCTCAAAATGTAAAGTTATTTTTGAGTGGGCCCTTAGAACACAATTTGTAATTACTGCCGTTTTTTGTTAACTTAAATACTATAAATAATGAATTGGACGGATAATTACTTGAAACATTATTTAGTAAAATTAATTGTAACCATCAAAACTAAAGGGATTCACTGTTCTTTTTATTTTCAATACCTTTTTAGCACGCTTATTGCAATAAACTCTTTATAAAGAACTTTTTTAGGAGTGATATCTATGATTGCACCAATTCAGAGTAACATATCGGCCTTACAGGCATTTTCAAAACAAATGGCGGTCAGCGCCAACAATGTTGCCAATGCCCTTTCTGATGATTTTAAAAAGAGCCGGGCAATAAACACTGAAGGAGAAAACGACCAGGTTAAAGTGACCATCACAAAAATTGATACCCCGGGTCCGCTGGTGGAGGACCCTTTAAGTAAAACCGGTGAATTAAAAGAGCTGTCTAACACCGACATAGTTGAAGAACTCACGAACCAGATTATGATTGAGCAGGGATTTAAGGCCAATGCAAAAGTCATTAAAACATACGAAGAAACCATTGGCTCTCTTATTGACATGATAGGATAAACTGATGACAAAAATTATTTGTTATGTTCTGTTTTCTCTTTCTTTACTCTTTACCTTAAGTTGCGCAACACTCCAACCCGGATATGAAACACCGACTGTCAGCATCACTTCCTTTGAAGCTATTCCTTCCCAGGGTATGATCCCCCAATTTCAAATAGGTCTTCATATTGTCAATCCCAATCGATCCCCACTGGATTTAAAAGGCATTTCTTATACTATTACCCTTGAAGGGCACAAAATCATGACAGGTGTATCCAACCAGCTTCCCCGGATCGAAGCCTATGGTGAGGGTGATGTTGTGCTGAATGCATCGGTTGATCTTTTCAGCAGCATTGGTTTTTTTACAGATCTAATCCGTAATCAAAAAAAAGATATGATCTCATACAGTCTCAATGCAAAGCTTGATGCCGGATCTTTACATCCGTTAATCAGGGTCACTAAAAAAGGAAAAATCTCTTTAACACAACCCAACCAACACCAATAAATGGATAAAGTCACAAAACATTTTTCATTCCTGTTATTGATATTGCTATTATCTTCATGCTCTGCACACAAAGAAACTGCTTATCAACAGCACATTCCCCCTCCACAACCTGGATTACATATTCAAAATTCTGATGGTTATCATCCACAGATCGAATCATCTAATCAAAGAAAAATCATAGTACAACATGCTATTAAAAACCTTGGCATTCCCTATAAATGGGGTGGGCAATCCCCCCAAACCGGTTTTGATTGCAGCGGACTGATCGTTTACACCCATCAAAAGGCTGATATTATCATACCAAGAACGGCTAAAGCACAATTTTACAATAGCAAAGTCGTATCAAGAAAAAA
The DNA here is from genome assembly GCF_021107415.1 of Desulfobacula sp. The sequence continues at coordinate 1,246 of NZ_JAIOSW010000169.1, read as the reverse complement.
CTTGCAAATTGCAGATCTTATTTTTTTTAAAAACCCCAAAAAAAATAAAGTCTTTCATGTTGGATTTTATATTGGTGACGGTATTTTTGTCAATGCACCCGGTAAAGGCAGGAAGGTCACCTATGGATATCTAAACAACCCTTATTTTAAAAAACGCTATGTCGGTTCAAGAAGCTACTTGTAAAAAGAAACAAGATCTTGGAATAAAACTAGCACAATTGCGGGATTTGAATCCGATATCTTGAACACATTGCTTTTCGTGGCGGGGATAATCTTTTATGTAAACATTTACCCAAAAGTATTACATTTATTTCCTAATTTATAACTATTTTTTCTCAAATTACTCTGCTTGATTTTGATGAATGATACAATCAAAAACCATTTAAATTTATATTTTTTGTAAGAACCCTTGATTTTCTGATCAATTTTCAATGCTTTGGTAAAATTTACTATCTACCAAAGCAAAACAGGCATAAATATTGCAGCCAAACAAGGAAGGAAATTGAGATGATAAAGCCAACTCAGTAAAAATACTGGGACGGAAATCCACGGGTCTGAATTTGAGATAGCCGGGTTGCCATTGAGGTGATCCGGTTTTTTTTTATTGATTTTTAATATAAATTAGGGCTGCTGATATGAAATGGTTTTTGAAAAATTTAATGATAGCTATCATCGGAATATTTTTATTTATTTGTTGCCCTGCTACCATGGTTTATGCTGACACGGTATATGTTGAAGGCGAAGGATATCTTGAGCCGACTGAAAATTCCCAGGTTCCTTTTAACCCTTCTTTAACCCAACAAAATTTAGTCACCAAAGGAGAAGGAGATTATTCCCTTACTGTGAATCCGATGGTGGATAATTATCCCGATAATAAGCTGTACATTACATTATTGAATTCCTCCGGTGAAGTTGTGACCGGTGCAGCTCAGGGAGATTTTACACTTGCCGAGCAATCCGAGACAGAAACCCAGCCCACGATTGAAACAATAACCTGCTTTGAGGAAGCTACTTCAGGAACAAACGGCATTTCATTTTCTCTGGTGTTTGATGTTTCAGGTTCAATGGGTACCACAAAGCTTGCGGATGCCAAACAGTCGGCAATTAACTTTCTGAACAGTGGTGGGACTAATGACAGGGCATCTCTTGTAAAATTCAGCACTGCGGCTTCGGTTGTATTGAATACCAACTGGATCAATACAGACTCAGACAGCAATGGCACATATGATATTATTGATCAATTATC
>NZ_JAIOSW010000179.1 GCF_021107415.1 Desulfobacula sp. | reverse complement strand
GATAGTGCTTCATCAGCTTTTTTAAAAATGTTATACCGTCCATACGGGGCATTTCAATATCAAGGGTAATTACATCCGGTTTGAGTTTAACGATTTTGTCCCGTGCAACATAAGGGTCCGGTGCTGTCCCCACAACCGTGATGCCTTTTTGTTTAGACAATTGCTCGGTAAAAACTTTTCTTACAACGGCTGAATCATCAACAACCAGAACTTTTATGTCCGCTTTTCTATCCGTTTTTATATCAGGGGGCATATAAAAATCTCCAAATTTTCAATCAATCTATTTTTAAAAGTATTGCCATATTTGATTCAAAGGTTTCTACAATGGTTAATATTTCTTTCTCCTGAATTTTTGATTCATCAATTACTTTTGGAATACTCAATTCAAACGGAACTTTGGTGTCTATTTTACTCAACTCATTGCCACAAACCATGTTCAGCATTTCTGTCAATGTGCCGGAAAGGTGATCATCAGTAAGCAGACCCTTGGCTTCACCCATGAAATTTTCAGCCATTTCTCCAATTAAATTTTTGGGAATAAAAATGCACAAACTCCCGGAGACATCTCCTGTAAATTTTAACCGGCTTGCCATAATGGGTTTGTTTTTGTCCATTCCGCATTGAGCAAGTGTTGCTTCTTCCCCAAATTCAACCGGTAAATAGAACATGGTCTCCATAACTTCAGAAATCGAAGTCTTCATCGCTGTCATCAAGATCTTCATCATAGCTTGCTTCTCCAAGAATATTGTTAATCAAATCCCTGATGGTTTCAGGGGTAAAGGGTTTGGTGATATATCCGGCTGCACCGTTGTCCATGAACTCCCGGATCTTGACATCATTGCCCTCTGTAGAAACGACAACGATTGGAATATCCTTAAAAAGGTCATCTTTTTTAATGATTTTTATCAGTTCCAGACCATTCATGACAGGCATGTTATAATCAGTTATGACGATATCAATCCAGTCATTTTTCATGAGTTCAAGTGCCTCTTTACCATTGGCAGCTTCACGGAATTCTGCATTCCCATAACCCGCAGCCTTGAAGGTTCTTTTTATCACAGAACGCATGGGCAGTGAATCATCCACTATCAATATTGAAAACGACATTGTTTTTTCCCTTATATAGTTAGCATTAAACAGTTTAAGTTTTAAACGATATGTAATAACTCTTCAATTTCCTGCATGTTAATGCCAAACTCTGCAATAATCATGGCAAGGTCATCTGCCGACACATTAAGTTCCTTCATGGCCCGGGCTTTAAACCGGTATGAAAGTCCGTCCGAGCCCACACCACTTCCCATCATCATACAGATGCAGTCCGCAAGATAAACAGCAGCAATTTCTTTGTCTTTAATCATGGTTTCATCAGACAGGTGATGATGCCTGATAATTTTAACCATTCTGGGACTGAACTTCCACATCTTTGCGATCATAGCCCCCAATTCCGCATGATCAATACCCAAAATTTTTTTCTCAGCTTCTCTGAAACTGAAATTTTCGTTTTCCACAAGATTTTGTATTTTTTTTGAAGAGCGCAACACATGCTTTTCCAAGACTATTTTTCCAATGTCTTTTACCAGGGCAGAAGTAAATATTGCGTTTTTATTTTTCAAGGACAACTTTATGGCCACCTGTTTTGCAATCACGGCTGAGGATACAGAATACCGCCACATGTCTCCCGGCTCCAATCCATACCCTTTTTGGCTGCCACCAAGAGCTTTTGCCCCGGATTTCATTAAGACAAGTTCAATAACCTGGTCAGTCCCCAGCATATTGACGGCATCTTTTATGGATTCTGCAGGATGTTTAAGCCCGAAATAAGCCGAGTTACAGGTTTTTAAAACATTGGTCGTCATAATTGGATCATATTGAATCACATTGGCAATATCCTGCATTGAGCTGTCAGGATTATCCACTACTATTAGAAGCTGGTTGGCAACGGCAGGGATTGGTTTTAAATTTTTAATTTCTTTTATCAGTTCCTGAATTGTTGTCATACCTTCACCTCCTTTGATCCGGAAGTTTTGATATAAACATCCCCTGTTGCGATTTCAATCCTGACGGTCCGGTTTGTGTTGCCGCCAACATTCTGTTTGTCAATCATCATTTTGTTTTTGAAAAACATTTTTTTAAGGGCCATGTAATTTCTTTTGCCAATATTAAAGAAGCCCTTCTGGTCAAGAATTTCCGCCCCTCCTGCAACATATACTTTCATCCGCTGTTTAACAGCACCCAGTTTGTAAGCTGATTTAAACAATCTGGGTATCCCGGAATCAGCAAACATATAGGGCCTGGCAGCAGCTTTCTCCTTATCAATGGAAGACTCGGGCAGCATATAGTGCAATATCCCTCCAACCTTCACAACAGGATCATATACGATAAGCCCGATGCAGGAACCAAGGGCATAAGTGATGATTGATTCCGTCTTTTTATTGCTCACTTTCATGTCTGCAACACCTACAATTTGTTTCACATTATGTTCCTTTCTATTCATTTTAAATTCTTAATTT
>NZ_JAIOSW010000094.1 GCF_021107415.1 Desulfobacula sp. | reverse complement strand
TCCTTGCCCAGACGGGCAGCCTCCTCCGGGTTGAGTTTGGCCCAGGTGTTTGTTACAGCCAAGCCGGTCACAAAAAAACCGACCATTATAAATAATATTATTTTCCGCATGATGTTCTCCTCTTATAATTTAGAAGCTATACTTAAGACTGCAACCTATGAAATCACGGTCATTTATCTTGTTGTCTTTCCCGGCGCCAAAAAAGTTAGAGTAGCTGACGTCGAAACTCCAACTCTGATATGTTGCTTTTAATCCGAGCATCACAGCTCTCCGGTCCTCAAGAAAGGAGCGGCCCGGAGTGGGTGAACTCCCTTTTACATCGTGGTTCCATCCTATCCGGGGAAACAGGTTAACGGGGCCAATGGCGTTGAGATATTTAAAAATCAGCCGTGACCGATACCCCCAGGAACCCGAATCATATACGATGCCGCTGGGAGATTCAAGGATTGCTTCGCTGGGTAAATCATGAACATAGGTATACCCGAACTCTGTTATGAACGTACCACCGTCAGAGCCGAGAATGGGCCGAAACATTTTCGTCAGTGCGACCTGTGCCTGGGTTACATCATATAAAAGATAACCCTGAATATCCGTCTCAAACTGTCCCTGATAATTGCCAATCAAATTATTGTTCGCTTGATTTGCATTGATTGCACCCATTGCTGCAGCAATCAACTGGGCATCATCAATCTGGTAGGGTACATCCAGTCGGTGAGAAACCTCTCCTTGTACTCCCCATCCAAAGGCTTCAGTATTAAAACTCACACCGAACAGCTGGATATCCTCTGGATACTCTGAATAGTATTTGGCGGTCTCAACATAAGAATCTGCAGCATAGGCTCCTGTAGTCGCCGCAACATTACCACCCGTGGCAGCAGTTGCCGCAATTGCCTGGGAGGATTCCTGGGGAGCCCCCGCAGCAACGCCGGCAGCTGTACCTGCTGCAATGGCCTGTGGAACTGTTGCGCCGCCTGCCAAAGCCACTCCAACAGCCATGCCAATCGGAGGCGCTGATGCGGCAATAATACCTGCAGTCTGTGCTCCGGCCTGTGTTCCTGTAGTTGCGCTGCCAAGTGGCAGACGACTGTGATATCTAAGATAGAAAAATCCAAACTCAGTATCATTTAAGGCCGGCACATACGCTTTAAAGGAAGCACCCCATTGACCCTGATCGGAAGCTTCGCGAGTAGCTGACCTGCCAATGGCCATAAAAGTATCATCTAAAGATGCGTCTTGCATGTCTCCGAAAGGGCTCTGATCGAGCACGGCCTTGAATCCATCCGGGGTAACCCAGTCGTTGTTGGAAAAATAGGTGCCGCTGGCATCAGCTTCGGTTTCACCCCAATCATAAAGATAGATTGCTTCAATACTCGTATTTAATGTGGGAGAGATTGAGAAATTAACCATACCCTCTGGAATAAGTGCTTCCCGGACTTCCGAGCCCGGAACACGAATCGCACCGGCATCAATTGGGTTAATGGCGTTGATGCCGTTTCTAATAAAGACAGACTCACCCCAGTTAACCACCTGCTCGCCCACCTTCAGCATGACAGGCACTTCTCCAAAATCATGAGCGCCCCATATGTAAGCGTCCAGCAGCTCAACGTCTTTTCCTGCCTGTTCTTTGCCTATCTCACCGAGTTGAACGTACTCACGGTCATTTTTCATAATCTCATAGTCATAAAAGGCTGTTCCCCTGACAAATAGACCAAAGTTGTCTTTTTTTATTTCCAGTTCACTGGTTGCCTTAATTGCATTGCTGATAAGGCCTTTGTCAAAGTTGAGGTTTCCGTTATCACCGTTGGCACCTGCTTTGTTTCCACCATTTATTACGTGGATCAAATCCGGGTCACGGTCATCAAGGCGCCATTTTGCCCCCCATGAAAGCGTGGTGTCCAAATTAATAGTGTAACCCTTGTCATCGTAGAGTTGAACAGCGTAAGTTGTGCTCACACCCCACAAAAAGTGCATTGCGACCAGTAAAAATAAAAATGTTGCCTGGCAGATGTTGCGTTTTGTTAGAAAAAAGCTCATTTGATCATTCCTCCCCCTCTGTTTTAGATGAGTTATGGTGCTGGTTTCTAAAAAATTATAATTAAGTGATGGGATCATCATAATCCCTGTTTAAATATTCAATAAAATATTGCTAAAACTCCATGGTTGTAATGACCCAAAAGGCATATTTTGAGGGTTTATATTAATTGATGGAAATTTGGGCTGAAAAGGATTCAAGACGTCTTCATATGCTGATCCTCAGTATTGGAAGCATGCCCATAGGTTCGGGAACCCAGGAAAGCCAAAATTATACCGATCAAAAGAGCGATGGGTAAAACCCAAAAGGCACTGCTCAGATCTGGATTTTCAATCGTTCCCAATTTGTCGGAAAGCCAGCCCACCAGAAGCGGCCCAAAACCGCCGACCGTATAGGTCAGCAAAATCAGAACCCCCATTGACAGGCTGCGCAGCCTCAAAGGAACCAATCCCTGCAGGCCCGATGCGGAAACCGCGACCAGGGTTGAAACCAGAGAACCGGAAATGGTAAACATAATCAACGCTGGAAAATGCTGATGGATGCTGTCCAGCAGCAATGCACATGTGATGGCCACTGCACTGATCGTCAAATAGGTCAACAGCGCCAATATCCGACCGTTTGCCCGTCTTTTCTGCCACCAGTCAGCAAAGATACCGGTCAGAATAAACGCCGGAAGCATGAAGGCACTCATCACGGCAAAAATAGTCGAGGCCTGGGCGACATCTATTCCTCTTGTTCGCATCAGATACATGGGTAAAAATTGTAATGACCCGGTGACTGCAATGTTCCCCATTCCCACGGACAGAGAAACAAGGAGAAAAGTAGGATTTTTTAAAATAGAGAGCACATCTTTCCAGATCGAAGGTGCCTGTCCGCCGGGTTCGATAGTTGCGGTTTGAGTTGAGTAGTCCCTGGTAAAAAGTACCAGAATACCCAGCATAACACCGGGGATGGCAAAAAAGAAATAGGGTGCCCGCCATCCTAAACCCATCACATCTGCCTGGGCAATATGGGATGCTGCAATCAGTCCGATCATGGCGCCAAGTACGGCACCCATGGTAAAAATACCGGTAACAAGGCTTCGCCGTTTCTCGCTGAAAGAGGCAGTCACATAAGTCAGGCCGCCAGGTGCAAACCCGGCTTCACCAACTCCCACAGCACCCCTGATTACCATCAATTGCCCGAAAGACCGGCCAAGACCGGTAAACCAGGTGGCAGTACTCCATAAAAGGGCCATCAAGGCCAGTGATTTTTTCCGGCTCCAGCGATCGACCAGAATTGAAGATGGTATGGTCAACACTGCAACCATGATGAAATAGGCCGTACCAAGCCATCCTGCCTGGGCGTCGGTGAGACCCAGATCTGCCTTAATTAACGGCAGAGTTGCAGACAGGATCGTGCGATCCGCATAATTGATAACGTAGAGCATCATACAGACAAACATGATAAAGACGGCACTGCCCGTACTGCGCGTGTCAACTGTACCTAAGGTTTCATTCATGTGGTTTCCTCCTCCAAATTTTTCTGATTTATTGAAAATAAATATTTTTTTGAAGGATAAAAAACCACCCACTAAGGACATATTATAGTGGTTTACCCCAAGGTTTCAAAATTTGTTCTTAACTCATATTGATAATCCGTATGACACGTTCGATCATCCAAAAAATACCGATAGAACCTACTGCATGAGCGGCATATCGTTCGATAATCGGCCGACTGCCGGTCCAGATACGCTCAAGTATTCTAAAGTGTATCAGGATAATCAGGACACAGCCGAGTTGTCCCACTTCCACTCCCAGATTAAAGAGCAGCAGCGCTAAGATAACGTCGCCTTCCGGTAATCCAATGCCCTGCAGTGCACTTGCAAATCCAAGCCCATGCAGCAAACCAAAGGCAAAAGTCATCTTCCATCCCTGTGAGACCGACGAATTTTTTTTACTTAAGGTCTCAGCTGCGACAAGTACAATTGACAAGGCAACCATGAATTCGACCGGGGCACTGGGTACTGTTAGACTCCCTAAGGCAACCAGAAAAAGAGTGATACTGTGGGCAAGGGTAAAGGCTGTAATTGTTTTGAGTAATGGAATCGCTTTTTGCATATAAAGCAGGATGCAGAAAAGAAAAGCCAGGTGATCAAATCCACCAAGAATATGCTTGATTCCCATGGGCAGAAACTGGGAGCTACGCGACTGCTTTTTCCGGGCTCCAATCATGCCTTTGGTTTTATCCGGCGTCAGCAAGAGCTGCGTCCCCTGACCATCTGCCCAGTGAACCCTGACAATGACATCGATCAGTGTAGCTGACAACCCTTTTATTTGAATCGGTTGACTTTCTATTCCGTCGGCACCGCATACCACATTCCAGCTACGGACATACGCACCGTTCCGCATCTCAGCAAAAGGTTCCGATTTTCGTTGGCATTCATCGGGTAATACCAATTCAATTCTAGGCATGGTTCCACCGAGGGTGGGAATTTTCCAAAGAACAGAAAAGGTTCCATCGGTTAGTTCCTCTATCATGAGATACGCCGGACGTACTTCATGGGCCATGGCTTGTATGCTGATGCCCAGGGTAAGAAGGATCAGGAGGAGAATGATTCGTTTCATTATTGCTTTATTTCCGCGATATCGATCTTGGGTGCGCTTTCAGGTGTTTGTAACCGATATTTGGCAATAAGTTTGTTGAGCATTTCGTTTTTTGCTTCTACTCGCATTTGTTCACGGAAATCTTTTAACACGTCTTCCCGTGCTTCCTCCAAAGATAGCTGGTAGGAATCCTTTTTTTCATGAATATAGACCAGGTGCCATCCGTAGGCTGACTCAAGCGGTTCGCTCCACTCTCCCGGCTGCAGGTCCATCAATTGTTCATAAAAACCGGTTCCAAAAATTTTTTGCACGCTTCGTTTTTGATAGTCCTGCAAATGAGACAGTCCCATAAAACTGTCGCCTTTTAAAGGCAATGGGTCTTTGCTGTTTTGTTTCAGCAGGATGATTGCGGCATCCCCTTGGGGGTCAACTCGTTTGGAATTGCTGAAAAAGACATGCATAAAGCTGATGTTTTCCGGCACCTGATATTTCTCAAGATGTTCCCGATAATAGGAATCCAGTATCTGGTTATCAGGCTTTGGAATAATGATGGCATCATCCAGCATAAAACGGTATTTTTGGACCAGACGTCTTTTGATGATCCGGTCTCCCTTATCAAGTCCTAACCGCCGGGCTTCGCGGTATAGGATCTCCTCCTTAATTTCCGACTGAATCAGATGAACTAATTTTTTTTCGGTTGGAATACGTCCCTTTACTATTTTCCAGGCATTTTTCAATCGTTCGATCTGCCCTTCATCCAGTGAAATGAGATACGACCGGTTTTGCCCCTGGTCGGCAAATTTGGTATAAATAATGAATATAAAAATTCCTCCCAGTAAAAATCGAAAAATGGGATCATTAAATAAACGGCGCATCATGGGTTCTAATTATTTTTTAATCATTTGTTTTGATTTCAGCTTTAGGATTGAATCTTCAAATATTTTTTCAGCATCTCATCTGTCAATCTGGCTGGATGATCACGCCATATAATTTTGCCATCATTCAGCAGCGCTGCCGCGGGAATCCCGCTCACCTTGAAATATTGCGTCATGGATCCATTTTCTTTTGCAATGGGGTATTTAATGCCTTTTTTTTTGATAAATGCTTCAATCTTTTCAGGTGAGGAATTTTTATTCATTTTTGTCAAACCTAATATCTGCAGTCCATCCTTTTTATACTCTTCATATATTGCCTGAATTTCGTGTGCCTCCTCCATGCAGTAGACACACCATGTTTCCCAAAATACAATGAGTGTGGTTCCCTGACTTTCCAGATTAATATCGTTTTCTCCTGAAAACCACCGGTCAATACCCCAATTCGATGGCATTGGCTTACCGACCACCGATAATTTCGTTTGGAGATTTCGTCCTGTCCTGGCGGCATTTGTTTGGCCAAACTGTTTGAGAAAATCATTTAATTGGGTTTTTGCCAAAGTGATCTGTTCTTTTGAAATCAGTTTCTTGATGGCGTTCAATTTTTCACGTGCCTGTTTTTCAAGGACAAAAGCACGTTTGTTAAATTGAGTTTGAATCAATTGATATTTATTCTCAATCACAAAAATTCGTTTTTTAAAATCAGATTCTGTTTTTTCAAGCCGGACATTGAGTGCCTTTAGGTTTGATGACAATTTATTGATTTTCAGCATTAAAAAAGTATTAGATCCCATGAAGAACAGGAGAATAATGGATAATGAGACGGTGAGTAGAATACGCTTCACGTTCATTATAATAATTCCTTTAAAATAGAGTTTAATAACTTAAGGCAACCCCCCGGTTTAAAATCTGAAGATCCCCTTTATAAAAACATTTAGTGCAACGCTCTGTGTCTGAATATGTATAACAACTAATGTATTATTTTTCAAGGTTGTTGAAAATTGGACTGTTTCCTCCTGTAGGCTTTTTCCATCGCTGTAATAAGGGGCAGTTTTTTGCCGCTCATGTAGCGAATCAGAGCACCGCCGCCGGTACAGACAAAGCCAATCTGACGGGTATCAATAAACCTGTCGGCACACGTCACTGTATCTCCACCGCCGATAACGGAAAAAGCGTTTGATTTAACAAGTCTCTCCCAAAGCCTGCGGGTTCCTTTTGCACCTGTGTGCATTTCACATACACCGGCAGGACCGTTGACAAATACGGTACCGGCACGATTCAATATGGTCTCATATTTTGTGATGGTTTTTTCACCAATATCGATGAGTATTTTTTTTGCGGGAAGATCTGCTGTAAGGATTTCTGTTCGTTCACCCTTGATTTCCATGGCAAGGTCTTCCGGGACGTATAGCTGGTTCGGAAAGCGAGAGAGCAACCCCTGGGCTGGTGCTATGAATTTATCAAGGGACCTGTCTTTGATGAATTTTTCAGATGGCTTGCCCAGATGAATGCCCTGGGCCATCAGCATGACGTGCCCCGTTATCCCGGTGGTCAGAATCGTGTCCGCAACGCCGCTGGACAACACCTGCTCCATCATGCCAAAGGCATCCGAAATTTTAAGCCCGCCCAGTAGAAAAACGCAGGGTCTGGCCGGTGTTTTCACAACACCTGAAATAGCTGTAAGCTCTTCCGTTAAAAGCCTTCCGGCCGCTGATGGAAGCAGTTCCTGGAACGCCACCATGGAAGGGGCATTTCGGTGGGCTGCAGCAAAGGCATCGTTTACATAATAATCGAAAAGCGGATAGAGACTTTGGACCAGATAAGTCCGGGTCATTTCCATGGTACTTAATTTGACATCATTTTCAAAAGTTGAAACCTCTTCGGTTAAATATCTTAAATTATCGAGCAGCAGTATCCGACCAGATTTCAAAGCTTTGATGGCCTTTCTGGCCGTGGGTCCGGCCACATCATCAACAAATTGAACCGGCCGCTTTAATTTTTTTGAAAGTATTTTGGCATGCTCAGTCAGAGAGATCAGGTTCTGGTAGTCCAGGGTGTCGCCCTGGTGCGCTATGATGACAAGTCTGGCACCTTTATCTGAAAGATCCCGTATGGTGGGGATGCTTTTATTGATTCGGTTCTGATTAACAATTTTCTGGGTGACCCGATCTATGGGCGAGTTAATGTCCACCCGAAGCAAAACCGCCTTGCCATCAATATCAAAATCATCAATAGTGGAAATATTTAGCGTCATATACACTCACTCCAAAGCTTTCCGGACACCTTCTAAAGCTTTGGCTTGGAAGGTGTCCGGCATATTCACGATTCCAGGTTGTCTAGAACATATCCAGATATTTATTGGTCAAACCGACCGCCTCTATACGGTCTGTCTGCATTCCCATACAAGCCCGAACGGCATCTATGGATTCTGGGATTGTAACGGACTCCTGGGGAATGTTGATGGCAAACATGATATCGTCGCCTGAAAATCCAATGGTCTCCTCAAACACAGCTATTTCATAGAGATCTCCTCTCCGATTTCCTAAGAAACGGCCATACTGAAAAAGAGAAGTATTAGAGTTAAATCCATCGGCAATCCTTACCAGGCGTATCATGGGATGGTTTTTGAATTCTTCGATCACCTGCTCTTTTGTTACTTTTTTTTTGGGTGTCGCCACAATGGTGATAATATGTCCATGGGTAACCGGCGTATGAACCAGGAGACCTGTGGCATTTACATGGGGCATAATGGTCATAAGATCCACAGCCTGGTGGTTGGGAATGGGCTCCATGAGCAGCAGATCCACTGCACCCCTGTGGGTGTCACCGGGATCGGCAATCCTGCGGATAATTGTGATGGCAATTTTTTCAATACCAACAGCCCGGTCCAGCGAGTCCACAGCCCGGATCAAACCGGTGGTGTTGCACGATGTTAACTTCAGACAATTTTTATTGAGCCCTTTTTCATAATTTGCATAGCCGTGAAAAAATACATCCGCAATTTCATCTTTTTCTCCACCCTGAAAAATAGATTTGACACCGTGTTTTATATAGAGTTCCTTGTTTTTGGCGCCAACGCCGCCCGGTGACGCATCCAGCATGACATCCACCTGGCTGAGCAGATCTTCGAACATTCCAGATACCGGTATATCAGCATCTTCCAGATTTTTAACCAGATCCGGAACTGCACAAAACAGGTTGTAGGGCATTCCGCTTTCCTTGAGTGCCCGAACCGGCAAGGTCGGCGCTACATCGGCAACCCCTATCAACTGCATATCTTCCTGCCTTTGGATACCATCGGCCAGACGTTGTCCAATAACACCGTACCCTGCAATACCAACTTTTACCATTTTTTATTCTCCTATTAGATTATGTGCTGCCTCGGCGATTACCGGCTTTGCCTCTGCCAGGCACTTATGTAAATCAGAAACCGTTTTATCAATGTCTGCATCGGTCATGGGACCGGTGGTCGTCCAGAGTGTCCCGCTTCCTGCGACGTAATTTCCTTTTACCGTCATGGCAAGCTGCAGCAACCGTGCAACCTCTGCCTGGCCCTCGGGCACGTTGGCCCGACGTGGATCTGACACCATTTCCAGCTCACCAAATCCCATCAGAGAAAGGGAGCCTTCACCCATGACATAGCCCTTGATTCCAATCTCATTGAATGCCTTGTTAAATCCAGCTTTAAGCCGGTTTCCCAAATTGTTCAACCGGGTAAAGTATTTTGGTGTGAGCGTTTTGAGTGATGCAATTCCAGCAGCCACTGTCACCGGGTTGGCAGCAAAGGTACCGGCCTGGTGTATGGGTTCTGACTGGGTGGTATAATCGAACCCGGTCATGATTTCTTCCCGGCCGCCGAAAGCCCCTACTGCCAGCCCGGCACCGCCGATATACTTGCCAAAGCAACTGATGTCCGCCTCCACACCGAAATATTCCTGGGCACCGCCCATGGCAAGGCGAAAGCTCATGACCTCATCCATAATCATGGGTACGCCATAGCGCGTGCACAGATCCCGAAGGAACATCAGGGTATCATCCCCTTTTAAGAACCAGACTCCGTTGAGGAGCAGGCCTGCCAGCTCGGTCTGGTGCTTTTCAAACAAGGCTTTCATGGCCTGGCGATCATACACGTTGGTGGCAATCACATCGATTCCCGAATTGCTGGTTAAGCCCCTGGTGGATGCAATAACAGCCACTTCCTGCTCCGGGGTACCGCCATGGTAGGATCCAATATGCTTCACGATTTTTTCTTTACCAGTGTGAGCCCGGGCAGCCCGGCAGGCATACATGACGGCCTCAGTCCCTGAACAGCAGAAGCGCATCTTGTCAACGGATGAGTACCGATCACAGAACAGCTTTGCAAATTGGTGAATACTCTGTGTGGCGGCTCCGGCACCCAGAAGTTTTGTTGCGGATTCCCGGATGGCCTCCACAACCTGGGGGGGAGTATGCCCCAGGAGCGATGATGTAAATGCATTGTTATAATCCACATATTCGTTGCCGTCCAGATCATATATGCGGCAACCCTCTCCCCTTTCCACAAAAACAGGATAGGGTTTCCAATAACAGGTTTCCCTTGTCACACCGCCGGCTACATATAGCTGTGCTTCCTTGAAAGCCGCTTTGGAAAGTTTTGTTTTTTTCCGGTAGTCATTCTCAATTTTTGTGCGATACTGGGTCAATATTTCGGTTTTCATTGCACACTCCTGTGTTCACAGCGGTGCTGACCAGGGCCGGCACCGCTGTAATTAAGGCATTTAAACCCCTTCAAGGGCAAGATTGCTAATTGGTTCGGGCATAGTTGAATGCTTTCTGGCCCGGGGTTTTTTCATTTGCCTTTGGATCTACTGCCACATGAATGACAGCCGGTTTACCCGATGCTGTGGCACGTTCCAGGGCCGGGATTAGATTGTCGATATGATCCACATATTCTCCATGGCATGCCATGCCCTCGGCAATTTTGTCATAGCGCACATCCGGGTGCAGATCGATATTGATGTATTGATCCCGGGTGAAACCGCGTTGTTCAAAAGCAACTTTTTCCATGCCCCAGGCAGAGTCCACCAGAACGATAACAACAATGGGGGCCTTCTCTCTCAGCGCTGTTTCCATCTCCATAATATTGAATCCAAAGGCGCCGTCCCCTGTGATCAGGCAGACAGGGCTGTCCGGGGAACCCAGTTTTGCCCCTGTGGCAAATCCGAGCCCAGTTCCCAGATACCCCTGCTTAACTGAATAAAGAAAGGTATTGGGTTTTTTGATCTGACAGAATCCAACACTCCAGAGGACAGTGTTTCCCCCATCCAGAGCGATAATGGTGTCATCGGAAAAGAATTCGCGGGCTTTCATCACCATTTCTGCAGGATGAACACCTTTTTCAACCGGTGCCAGAAACTCAATGGCATCATTGATGGTTTCTGCGGTCAGGGCACGATATTTGTCCAGATCCGGCAGGGCATCACGGGCATCGGACTTGGCTTTTACCCGTTTCAATATGCCTGCAAGAGCCCCTTTGGCATTGGCAACGATGGGTAGATCTACCGGGCGATTTATACCGATTGACATGGGATCGGAGTCGATGTGAATGGTTTTCTGTTTTTTCGGATCTCCCCATACAGGCTGCAAGCCAAAACTGTCGTATTCACCCAGCCTTGATCCCACAACCAGAATGACGTCTGCTTCGTTTCTGACGGCAGTGCTCGCCCCTACATCAAACCCCATAAAGCAATGGGGATGGTCTTCGGGGATAACACCCTTTGCACCAATGGTGGTACTCATGGCAGCGGCCAGATGATTGCCTAAAGCCACAAACTCATCGGAAGCATCCGCCCATAAAACCCCTTTCCCGGCATGCATGACTATTTTTTTCGCATTGACCAGCAACTCGGCGGCTTCTTCGATCATATCAGGGTCACCAGCGCCGATATTGGAAATTCGATAGGTGGAAGAAGGAAAGATATCCACGGTGTCGGCATCAATCTTGGCCATGAGGAACTCTTCGGGAATGGAGAGGAAAGCTGGTCCCGGCCGTCCGGTCATCATGGTTCTGAATGCGGTGCGGAGCATTTCCGGAATTCTGTCCAACCGGGGGACGTGGGCTGCATATTTTGTCACGGGGACGGCCATGTCAACCATATTGGTAGCCTGCCATGCACCACCGCGATCCGGGTTGTTGACAAGGGTTCTTCGGGTTGTTGCGATACCCAGAACAGGGTGGCCTTCAGCCATGGCACTTGACAGCCCGGCGATCATATTTGCACCGGCAGGTCCAGGTCCGGCAAAAAAGATTCCGGCCTTATGGGTCAGGCGACTATATCCTTCTGCTGTATGAACCCCTGCCTCTTCATGGTGTACATTGATATGACGGATTCCATAATCCGGTGTCAGACAGATAATGGGTCCATGGGACCCGTCGGTAATACCAAAGGTCATCTCAACCCCTTCTGCCTTAAAGCATTCAAGTACCAATTCACCGCCTGTAATTTCTCTCATGATTAAATCTCCTAAAATTTGTTAGGTTTAAAAAAATGGGTGTGTCATCATTTGCCTTTTCCCTTGCTTTTTTAGGAGGATACCATCAGAAGACCACGGTTTGTAATGACCCAAAAGACATATTTGAAAGGTTTATATCTTTTGGGGGATTTTAAAACTTGACAATCGTAGACAAATTAATAAAGTTACAGTTAACTATATAAGCGATTAAGTAAAATTGGTTGCAACTATCGAAAAAATTTTTACAGGGAAAGTAAATATGAGTAATAGTTTTAATAATAAAAAGGAGCTGGTGAGCGGTCCGATACCGGTTTACTATCAACTTCAGAATGAGCTGAAAAAATATATTGAAGATGGTGAGTGGGTTCCAGGTGAACCCATACCATCATCCCGTAAAATTGCTGAAGCTTACAGCGTGAGCATGGGAACCGTGCAAAAGGCTATCGCAAACCTTGAAAAAGAGAAGTATATTTATTGTGTTCAAGGCAAAGGGACTTTTGTCGGTAAACCGGTTATTCACAAGGAAAGTATCCGTTATACTTTATTGCGTAAAGATTTTGATGGAGATGATCTGCGATTCAAGATTAAGCTTATAGGTACAGAAAAGGTCAAGGGCTTTCAACCCGCAAATCGATTATTAAAAATTTCCAAAAATGAAGAACTTTATAGGATTCGGCGTGTTTTTGTATCCAGTGTCGGGCCTATTGTTTATGCGATTTCTTATTTGCCATGCAAAAAGTTCGAAGACTTTGAAGAAAAGGTTGGTAAACGTCTGGGTAGAATGACCATGTATGAAGTGATTGAGAGAAAATTTGGCCTGACTACATTAAAAAACAAAGAACTTTTCAGCATAGCCCTGGCTGATGAAGAGACAGCAAAGTTTCTACAAATAAAAAAAGGGGATACTGTACTTTCTGTTGAAATGCTTTCTTATACTTACAAAGAACAACCCTATGAATATCGATTGGGTTATTGGCAGCCAGGTAAAAGAAAGCTATATCGGGAGTTAATATAGAACCCGGCCTTATTTGTCATGTTGTGCCTGGCAATTATTAAAGAATCAATCCCCCTCATTAAAGGCATCGATACTACAGCACTCCGTTTCGATATTGCAGGTGCTGAAATCATTTTTGATTCCAAATGATCATTTGGAAAAACACTTGACAAGATAAAAAAATATTGTGTAAAAGATAACTGGTGATATATAACAGTATATGACTCAATCGATTTTTTGACTTGTGTCCGGAGGACTTTATGGATCAGAAAGTGCTTGTATTTGAACCGCGAAAATGTATCGGGTGTAAAATATGTGAAACATGGTGCAGTATTACGCATTATAATGTCAATAATCCAGCAAAAACATGTATCAAGATAGTGCGGGATCATGAAAGACTCATGGATCAAGGGATCATCTGCCACCAGTGTATTGATGCGCCGTGCATAAACTCATGTAAGTTTGATGCCTTGAGCAGGGATAATAAAACCTGTGCGGTTATTGTTGATGAAGAGAAATGTACCGGGTGCAGGAAATGCATTCATGCCTGTCCTTATGGTGCGCCTTCCATGTATCCAGGGAAAAAATTGATTCTCATTTGTGACCTGTGCAATGGAAGCCCGCAATGTGTTCAATATTGTCCGGAACAGGCCATTCAGTATGTGGAACGTCACAAGGCAGAGCGGTTGTACAGAACCGAAATTGTCAAAGACGCAGGCAGGGGAAAGGAACTATCATGAGCAAAATACCAGGCATTTCAGGAAAAATTTTAAGAATCAATCGTACTGATCAGAGAATTCAAATCGAAGATACGCCAGTAGATATGGTCAGAACAAATCTTGGTGCAAGAGGGTTGGGTAGCTAGTATTTTACCAGGGAAGTTGATCCGGTTATTGATCCTCCGGGGCCGGAAAACAGATTGATATTCGGGCGCGGTACGCTTGCCGGGTCCTTAACCCC
>NZ_JAIOSW010000393.1 GCF_021107415.1 Desulfobacula sp. | reverse complement strand
TGTAAGCTTATCCACCACCCAGGTCTATACCCATGTGAGTATGGACCGGCTGATGCAGGTATATGACAAGGCACATCCAAGAAGTTGAAAATATAAGGCGGCTAAAAAATGGATAAAGAGGTATTTCACGGAACAACGATTCTTGCGGTAAGACATAAAGATAACGTTGTTGTTGCGGGGGACGGGCAAGTGACATTGGGAACTATTGTCACAAAGCACAAAGCAAGAAAAGTCAGAAGAATTTATAATAACAAGATTATTGTAGGTTTTGCAGGGGCTACAGCAGATGCATTGACCCTGTCTGAAAAACTTGAACAAAAACTGGAAAGATATAATGGAAGTCTGACAAGGGCCTGTGTGGAACTTGCAAGAGAGTGGAGAACGGATAAATATTTGCGGCGGCTTGAAGCCATGATGATTGCTGTTGACAGGCAGAATACTTATCTATTATCGGGCAACGGGGATGTCATTGAACCCGATGAAGGGGTGATCAGTATCGGCTCGGGCAGTACAGCAGCCCAGTCTGCAGCAGTCGCTCTGCTTGAAAACACAGATCTTGAATCAAGACAAATTGTGGAAAAAGCCATGAAAATAGCGGCTGATTTGTGTATCTATACGAATCATTATATTGCTGTGGAAGAATTTAACTAAAGAGAAAAAAAGATAATGAAAGATTTAAAACATAATTTAAAACACAATTTAAAACACAACTTAAAACCCGGTCAGATTGTAGAAGAGCTGGATAAATATATTATCGGTCAAAATGATGCCAAAAAATCAGTTGCCATTGCCTTGAGAAACAGATGGAGAAGGCAACAGCTTGACAAAGACCTTCAAGAAGAGATTGCCCCGAAAAATATTATATTGATCGGGCCCACTGGTGTTGGAAAGACCGAGATTGCAAGAAGGCTTGCCAATTTAACCGATTCTCCCTTTTACAAGGTGGAAGCCTCAAAGTTTACAGAAGTTGGATATGTGGGCAGGGATGTTGAATCCATGATCAGGGATATTGTGGAATTGACCGTAAATAAATTAAGGGTAAGACAGCAGGATGAGGTCCAGGAAAAAGCAGCCAGGATAGCGGAAGAAAGGATCCTGGATATTTTACTGCCGCCATCTTCAAAAACCGGTGCGGTTATTTCAAATGATATTGATATCATTACGACCGGGCAGGAGCATGAAGACAATCAGCCCAAAGCATCCACCAGGGGAAAACTAAGAAAAATGCTGAGAGCAGGAAAGCTTGATGCAAGAGAGATTGACCTTGAGGTGCAGGATAAATCTTCCCCCATGGTTGAAATTTTTTCCAATACCGGCATTGAGGAGATGGGAATTAATGTCAGGGATATGCTGGGAAACCTGATGCCCAAAAACACCAAGCGTCGCAAGGTAAAAATTAAAGATGCCATAAAACTTGTGACCCAGGAAGAAGCGGCCCATCTTGTGGACATGGAGCAGGTAAAGGCAGATGCCGTAACCATGGTGGAACAGTCCGGGATTATTTTTATAGATGAAATTGATAAAATTGTGGGCAAAGAAAAAAGTTATGGCCCGGAAGTCTCAAAAGAAGGAGTCCAAAGAGACCTTTTGCCCATTGTTGAAGGAAGTTCCGTTCCGACAAAGCATGGAATAGTGGAAACAGATCACATCCTGTTTATCGCTTCCGGCGCATTCCATATGTCAAAACCGTCGGACTTGATCCCGGAACTCCAGGGAAGGTTTCCCATAAGGGTGGAACTCAGCTCTCTGGGGGCCAATGAATTTGTAAGAATTCTAACAGAGCCTAAAAATGCACTTGTGCTTCAATACATCGCCCTGCTAAGAACAGAAGGTATAGAGATTGAGTTTACAAAAGGTGCGGTTGATAAGATTTCAGCCATTGCTGTGGAAGTTAATGCCTCAACAGAAAATATTGGTGCCAGAAGGCTTCATACCATTCTGGAAAAGTTGTTGGAAGATATTCTTTTTAAAGCACCTGATATAGAAGAAAAAAAGATTGTAATTGATGCATCTTTTGTGGAAAAGCAATTGATGGACATTGTTGAAAATGAAGATTTGGCAAGGTATATCCTATGACAAATAGTGTTGCTGAGATACTGATTGAGGCGCTGCCGTATATAAAAAGATTTTCCGGCAAGACCATTGTGGTGAAATATGGCGGTCATGCAATGGTGGATGAAAATTTGAAAAAAGATTTTGCCAACGATATCACCTTGTTAAAATACATTGGGGTAAATCCGGTTGTTGTTCATGGCGGCGGACCCCAGATCAATAAAGTGTTGGATGCCATGGGGATTACATCAAAATTTGTCCGGGGCATGAGATATACTGATGATGAAACCATGGATGTGGTTGAGATGGTTTTGGGCGGCAAGGTCAACAAGGATATTGTTTCAAGGGTTAATCGTCAGGGAGGCAAAGCTGTGGGCCTGACCGGAAAAGACGGTATGCTGATTATTGCAGAGAAGATGACCATCTATCATAAGGAAGATGAAAACAAACCGCCTGAAATCATAGATCCCGGCATGGTTGGCAATGTGTCAACCATTAATCCTGAGATTATTCATACCCTGACGGTCAAAGGATTTATTCCCATTATTGCACCGGTGGGTGTGGGTGTTAATGGTGAAACATATAATATCAACGCTGATGTTGTTGCATCAAAGATTGCATCAGCTTTGAATGCAGAACGCCTGATGCTTGTTACTGATGTGGATGGCGTGCTGGATATGAACAAAAAACTGATTTCTTCCGTGGATGCTTTAACCATTCAAAAAATGATTGAAACAGATGGGATTAAGGGTGGAATGATCCCCAAGGTCGAATGTGCCTTGGATGCTTTAAAAAACGGTGTAAAAAAGTCCCACATTATTAATGGGAAACTGCCCCATGCCGTGTTGCTTGAGTTGTTTACCGATTCCGGTATTGGTACCCAGGTTTTTGTAGATTAACCTTTAAATGACCTTTAAATATAAGGGGTTGCGCGTGGATTCGATTAAAAAAACAGATAATTTTGTATTTCAAACCTATGCAAGACAAGGCAAAGCATTTGTCAAGGGAGAAGGAACATCTCTCTGGGATGAGGATGGAAAAAAATATATAGATTTTTTAGCCGGAATTGCAGTGTGCAGTCTGGGGCACTGCCATCCAAAAATTACACAAGCGATTAACAGGCAGGCATCAACCCTTATTCATGTATCCAACCTTTTTTATACTATGCCCCAGGCAGATCTGGCATCAAAGCTGTGTGAGAAAAGTTTTGCCGACAGGGTGTTTTTTGCAAATTCAGGTGCCGAAGCCAATGAGGCAGCTATAAAACTTGCCAGAAGATATTTCCAGAAAAAAGGAGATAAGAACCGGTTTAAAATCATTACCATGGAGCAATCCTTTCACGGACGGACCATGGCCACTTTATCTGCCACGGGCCAGGATAAAATCAAAGAGGGATTTTATCCTCTTCTTGAGGGGTTTTCCTATGTTCCCTTTAATGATATTGATGCGTTGAGAAATGAAATCGATGAAAGTGTCTGTGCCATTATGCTTGAGCCGGTTCAGGGTGAAGGCGGGATTATCCCGGCAGATCCTGATTATCTCAAAGCGGTAAGAGAACTTTGCAATGATAAGGGAATTTTATTGATCTTTGATGAAATTCAGTGTGGCATGGGAAGGTGCGGAACTTTTTTTGCACATGAATTGTACAAGGTAACACCGGATATCATGACCCTTGCAAAGGCCCTTGGTAACGGGCTTCCCATCGGCGCCATGCTGGCAACCGAAGATGCCGCAATTGGATTTGATTTTGGCAGTCATGCCACAACCTTTGGCGGAACACCCCTTGCCACGGCAGCCGCTCTGGAAGTGGTGAATATTATCAGCCGGGAAACATTTTTAGAGCAGGTTCGGCAAAAAGGTCAATATTTTAAAGACAAACTGGTAAAACTTAAAGAAAAGCATTCACGAGTCGTGGGTATCAGGGGGAAAGGCCTTTTGCTCGGCCTGGAAATTGGAGTGGGAAAGGATAAAAATGCGACCTTTTTTGTGGGAGAATTAATGGAAAAAGGCTTTATAATAAATGGAATTCAGGATAAAATTTTAAGATTTGCACCACCGTTGATTATTGAGGAAAAAGAAATTGACAGGCTGATATCTGCATTGGACAGCCTCTTATAATTCAGGTTTAAAATTAAATAACAGGAAGTTCAAGATACTATGAACGAAAAACTATGGGGGGGGCGATTTTCCCAGAGCACGGATGAACTGGTTGAAAAATTCAATGCATCCATTGATGTTGACAAGCACCTTTACGACAGTGACATTGAAGGAAGCATTGCCCATGTGAAAATGATGGCCAGAGAATCTATCATTACCCAGGATGAGGCAGATTCCCTGATTGCCGGGCTTGGAAAAGTAAAAGAGAAAATTGAGAACAATGAAATTGAGTTTTCCGCAAGCCTTGAAGACATTCATATGCATATTGAAGATGCTTTGGGAAAAGTTGTCGGGGATGTTGCAAAAAAACTCCATACCGGGCGAAGCAGGAACGATCAGGTTGCCCTGGATGTCAGGATTTATTTAAAAAAAGAGACAAAAATTATTATTGAGCTTTTGGCCGGATTTCAAAAAGCCCTTGTCAGGATGGCTCAAAACCACCTGGATGTGATCATGCCCGGATATACCCATCTTCAAAGGGCGCAGCCAATATTGTTCTCCCACCACCTCATGGCATATTATGAAATGTTCAAGCGGGATATTGAAAGATTTAAAGATTGCTTAAAAAGAATTGATGTCATGCCCCTGGGTGCGGCAGCGCTTGCAGGTACCACCTATCCCTTGAATCGTGAATTCACAAGAGAGGTGCTCGCATTCTCAAAAGTATCAGACAACAGCATTGATTCGGTATCTGACAGGGATTTTGTCATGGAGTTTATCTCCCATGCATCCATTGCCATGATTCATTTTTCAAGGCTTTCCGAGGAATTGATTCTCTGGTCTTCTTCTGAATTTTCTTTTATCACAATTTCAGATTCTTTTACCACAGGATCCAGCATCATGCCTCAAAAAAAGAATCCGGATGTGGCAGAGCTTGTAAGGGGTAAAACCGGAAGGGTTGTGGGCAACCTTGTCACCATTCTCACTCTGATGAAGTCTTTGCCCATGGCATACAATAAGGATATGCAGGAGGACAAGGAACCGTTGTTTGACACGGTGGATACGCTTAAAATCTGTACGGATGTATATACTAGAATGTTTGAAAATATTAAAATTCATAAAGAAAGAATGGTTAATGCCTGTGCCCTGGGATTTTTAAATGCAACAGATCTTGCTGATTACCTGGTTTCTAAAGGCCTGGCCTTCAGGCAGGCCCATGCCGTGGCAGGAAGGGCGGTAGCCTATGCCTTGACCAAGGGAAAAGAACTCAATGATCTGACCCTTGAAGAGTATAAAGATTTAAGTGAGTTGATTGAAAAAGATGTCTATAAATTTATTAGTATTCATGAAACGATTTCAAGACGGATCTCCTATGGAGGAACCGGTTTTGATAATGTAAAACAGGCAGTAAAGAAAGCCGCAGGAGCGCTTGGATTAAAATGAAAAATAAAAGAGCCATCCTTCAAGTTTCAATAGTATTGTTCAGTGTTATTCTCCTGGTTTTTTCAGGATGCGGTAAAAAAGGCCCTCCATTGGCCCCCCTGATAAAAGGGCAGAAAATTGCACCACCATTTGATTTGAAATATACACCGGGTGACAAGAAGATAACGCTTTTTTGGAACCATAAAATCGATATTGAGACGGCTGCGGTAAAACCCCGGGGCTTTGAAATTTTTATGACTAAAAAAACATTTGAAGCATGTGAAGGGTGTCCTTTTGTATTTAAAATGATTGGATTTGTCTCCATGCCCTCCATGGAATTTATGACCAGAATAGAAAAGGGGTTTAAATATTATTTCAGGGTTCAGGCTACAGGTGAGGACAATATGAAAAGTGATTTTTCAAAAACAATTCAGTTTGAGTATCAATAAAAATGGATCAGCATATTGTTTATTTAAGTATCGGTTCAAATATTGGAGATAAGAAACAAAACCTTGAAAATGCCATAACACTTTTACACAAGCTAAATAAAATTGATGTTGTTTGTGCATCGTCTTTTTATAAAACCCAACCGCAAAATTATATAGACCAGGATTGGTTTGTAAATGCAGCTTTAAAAATAAAAACCCTGTTGGAACCCCAGGAATTGCTTGCAGTTTTAAAAACTGTGGAAAAAGATTTGGATAAGGAAGGGAAATCCTTCAGGTTTGGTCCAAGGGTTATTGATCTGGATATTATTTATTATGAAGATCTGATTCTCAAAACCAAAACCCTGGAAATTCCACATCCCAGAATGCATCAAAGGTGTTTTGTATTAATACCCATGTGTGATATAGGAGCTCATACGATTCATCCGGTCTTAAAGTGCAGATCAGATGACTTGTTAAAAAAAATAGAAAAACAAGAAACCCAGAAGGTAATTCTTTTGGACAAGGAGGCTTAAAGTGAAGTTTTTTATAGATACGGCTAATATTGACCAGATTATAGATGCCAACAATATGGGCATGGTTGACGGGGTAACAACAAACCCTTCTTTGATTGCAAAAGAAGACGGAGAGTTTAAAGAAATTATTGCCCAGATTTGTAAGATTGTCAAGGGCCCTGTGAGCGCGGAAGTTATCAGTCTGGAGTATGATGGCATGATCACGGAAGCCCGGGAGCTTGCAAAAATAGCAGATAATATTGCCGTTAAAATCCCCATGACGGTTGAAGGCTTAAAAGCTGTAAAGACCCTTTCCGATGAAGGAATAAAAACAAACGTGACACTGGTTTTTTCAGCTCTTCAGGCATTGATGGCTGCCAAAGCCGGTGCAACATTTGCAAGTCCCTTTGTCGGCCGGTTGGATGATCTTGCTGAAGAAGGAATGGGGCTGATTGAAGAGATGGTTCAAATTTATGCCAATTATGATTTTGATACCCAGATTATAGTGGCCAGTATCAGAAGCCCACTTCATGTGTTGGATTCAGCTCTTTTGGGGGCTGATATTGCCACCATTCCATACGGGGTATTAAAAAAACTTGCATCCCATCATATGACGGATAAAGGGATTGATGCCTTTATGGCAGACTGGAATAAAAAGAACGGATAATTGAAGATGACCGGGTTTGAAAAAGTAAAAAATTTTGTTCTGACACCCAATTTTATGACCATATCCAGAATTGTTGCCATTCCTGTGATTGTGATACTGTTAATGTATGATACAAAGATCACAACATTTATTGCAGCAGTTCTTTTTTCGGCAGCATCCATTACAGATTATCTTGATGGATATCTTGCAAGAACCAGAGGATTGGTTACAAAACTAGGTAAAATTCTTGATCCTATGGCAGACAAACTTCTGGTTTCTTCAACATTGGTGATGCTGGTGTCCTTAGGGTTTATGCAGGGTTGGATTGCCTGTGTTATTATTGGAAGAGAACTTGCCGTGACGGGTCTAAGATGCGTATTAATTGAAAATGGCCAGGATGTTGCAGCTTCCTGGCTTGGAAAATACAAGACCGGTTTTCAGATTGCAGCCGTTATACCCTTGACCCTGCATTATAGTTATCTGGGAATCGAATTTAATTCCATTGGCCAGTTTTTTCTTTACGGGGCATTGATTTTTACATTGTGGTCAGGGCTTGATTATTTTATTAAGGCCAGAAAATTTCTTTCCCTTTAAATATGATATTGGTAAATTTAATATTGACAAATTTAATGTCAAAGTATATAAATCTTTTTTGTTTGCTGAGCGGGAATAACTCAGTGGTAGAGTGCGACCTTGCCAAGGTCGAAGTCGCGGGTTCAAATCCCGTTTCCCGCTCCATAAAACATGGCGGCTTGGCCAAGGGGTAAGGCAACGGCCTGCAAAGCCGTTATTCTCCGGTTCAAATCCGGAAGCCGCCTCCATTGAAACGACAGGGGTCTTGAGAGTTTTTCAAGACCCCTTTTTTTATGCCTGAAATAACCATTTCCCACACTATTCCCCACAAAATTGAATGTTTTAAGAATATTTTAACTTTTCAAACCCTATCCACAAAAGCCGCAATAGTAGCAAAATGTATCCGGGATTCTTCCTGTTTATCCTGGCAGTGTAGAAGTCACTTTACAACCCTGATAAAGATTGATAGGGCAAAAGAAGCAAAAAAAAGATTTTAGCATTAACCTTTTTCAAGAAGGAAAACCAAATGAAAAATTTTTTATTCTCGTTTTGCTGGTTCTATTCTGTTCGGGTTCTGTTTTTGGTATTGAGTTTGAAGAAATTTTGAAAAAAGCAGCCAAGCAGGGGAATGCTTCTGCTCAGAACTGGTGCGGGGTCAGTATCTCCCAGGCCGCTTCGCCTGGATTGTAGATCTCAACTTCAATACCCACAAAAGGAACAGAAAAAATATCTTCAGAGAGTGGCACTACCGCACCAAGGTTGACATTGAAAACACCATGGGTTATCAGGACACTTTGTTGCTCATTCCAAAGTTCATCTCCACCAATGGGGTTATTATAGATATGAAACCTTATATCC
>NZ_JAIOSW010000420.1 GCF_021107415.1 Desulfobacula sp. | reverse complement strand
TGGCATCAATATAATTCTCATTGATCAATTCTGCCTGGGAAAGAATGGTAAATTTAGGGGAAAAGCCTATTTTTGCTGCTGTTTTCATATTAATGGTCAGGTTTTTCTCAAACTCGGTAAATACTTTAAGATCAGCAGGGTCCTGACCCCTCAGTATGGCCTCTATGTTAAGGCTTATTCGCCGGATAATTTTTGTGATAATATCATCCGGTGCCATTGCTGCCAGCATTCCTGACCGGGTGTCGGCTATACTTGAACCAAAAGAAGGCACTTTTTTATTGTTTAACTCATCTATCAGATATTGTTTGTCTTTTCCATCGAATTTTCCCAGGTAACTGATATACACGGCATCTACTTTATCAAGATATTCAAATACATCTCCAACACCTTTTTTAACCGGAATTCTTATAAAGTTTGATCTTTTTTGGGTCATAAGATGATCAATTTTCTGTCTGCCTTCTTTTGTCATGGTTTTGCTTAACTCATCATAATAAACAAATCCGATTGTTTTATAGGGGTACACGTTATGGAAGATTTCAAGATCTTTGATAATGGATCTATTCCCCATTATATAGGTCAGGTTGTGAATTCCGGATTTGTTATTGACAACCGGTGAGAGCCCCTGAACAATTGAATCAACTATGCCAATGGCAATGACAGGTTTTCCATACTTCTTTTTTTTGGAAATAACTGAACTTGTGATGGCCCCGGCACCAATTATAATGTGAATATCCGGATCAGAAACGAGTTGATCATAGTTGTCTTCAATGGTTTCAAAAACCCATTGACCATCCAGAATATGATCTTTTTTTATGTTGATGTCATAACTTGAACCGAGAAGCGCGTTTAATTCAGATTTCAACAAAGAGATAAAAGAAATATTTTTTTTGTCTTCACCATCAAGAAGGAGACCCACGTTAATTGTCCCCTTTTTCCCCGGGGACTGGGTAAAGCCGGGAGATGATAATGACAATAAAAAGAATAAAGTCATGATTAAAACCGTCATGATTTTATATTTATCCATAAAAAAATAATGTTTTTTCGTCATTCTTAAATTCCACTTAATAATAATGGGTTATAAGGACATCTTGCCAGCCAAAAATCAATTTTTAGTATCATGGAACAATAAGTAATGTCAATTCTTAAAAAAAGGAATGGAATGCGTGATCCTAAACCGGTTTTGATAAATCCACGGGCAATGAAAAAGGCCAGCACAATCAGCCAGATGGTTGTATTGGCAAACCCACTCAGGGAATAAGCAATGGCGTTGCCAGAATTTTCAGGATCAAGAACCCCTGTCAGGGCAGTCACCGCAATTCCAATAATGCCAACAGCACCCATGGGTAAGATTTTCAGAATAATGCCTGTTATGGTAGCAATAAAAATGGCAAGAAGATACTAGGCTTCAATTTTTACACCATGGGGAACAGGTAAAAACCAGATTATAAGACCCACCAGAAGTGTGAAGGAAAAGGAGAGTGTTTTAAATCCCTCTTTTTGTTCTTTTTTCATACATTATCATCTATAGGATTATCGCCGCTTCGGAAATGGTTTGGGTCGACTGCCTCCCGGTGGATTTATCCCCGGAGGTCTTGTCGGACGTTCCGGCTTGTCAGGCAGATCAATAATGATTGTCGTATCATCACCGTGCCCCCAATGTGGGTATGGATCGTAGTAGCTTTCGTAATAGATTGTAGAATGGGTCGACCCCGAACCTGCACAACCTGTCAGCATTAGAATGGCGCCGGCCACGATGATGAATTTTAAATGCTTGTGAATTCTCATTATTTCTTATCCCCCTTTAAAGCATCGATTCCTGACCACTCTTGAATCATAAAAAGGGCACCGGAGGGGTCAGCCAGCAAAGCGACCTGATCAGTGTAATCTGGGTTTTCAGGTTCGATTAAAACCTTGCCACCCATCTGTTTTGCCAAGACCGATATCGCTCTGACATCATTCACTTTGATTACCGGAACCCATCTTTGCTCTAGAGCCTGGGTAAAAAGATTACGGATTCCAGCCCGCCATTTGTCTTCAGCTGTTAGAATCAAATAAGAGTCCAGCTCTTCAACCGTTGAATATCCAGCAAGTTCCTGGTAAAAAACAACAGAATCATTGGGGCTGTTGGTCCACAGTTCATGCCAAAGCCAGGAACCGTCCACGATCGGTCCATCGCTTGGATCACCCTTTTTTGTATGAATTAAAGATAATTGCGCACCTTGTGGATCACTGACCAAGGCAACTCGTCCACGATCCCCTATATTTTC
Source organism: Desulfobacula sp. (assembly GCF_021107415.1). The sequence continues at coordinate 919 of NZ_JAIOSW010000420.1, read as the reverse complement.
TGGCCCCTTATGAACTTTGCCGCCATTTGCTAAAACGACACTTGTGGCTTGATCGACATCGGGAACAGACAGGGATGAAATCCAGCGTGCAGCATGGCGTTCTGGGGTCTTTGGCTGAATATCAAGAATTCCACCAATCCGCTTATCATTGAGACTAACGATTGTATATCGGCCACGTTGTTCAAAAGTCCAATTGAATAGCTGGCCATAAAAAGATTTAGTTGTAGCGACATCGCTTGTCACCAGATCATGCCAGACAAATTTACCGGGATGATAAGTGAGGGTTTTATCTTCTAAGATAGAATCAGGGGGCTGGATGAGGGAACAACCCGCTTGAAACATGATTAGGAAGCCACAGAGTCCTGAAAAAATGATAAGTCGTAAAAGGGACATATTCTTGTTATTATTTTTTAACATATATTTATCTCACTTAATAAAATTAACAGATGTCTACTTAATAGTGCCTATATCAACTGCGTTGTAAATATTTTTTTTCCTTGAGTCCCTTTTCAGCGCCTTTTGGGTCTTCTTGTCGGGGAGGGTCTGCCAATTTGTTGTTTTGTTTTTCTGCTACTTGATTTTACACTCTTCCCTGATTTCCTATATGCCGGTTTTGAGTTTGTCTTTCCAGACGGAACAAAACCCTTACCATCCTTAGCTTTGTTTGCTGCCCCGGCTTTTTCTGAGGCGGGTTTCCAGTCTTTCTGAACCTGCCTTCCGGTTGTTTTTTTACTTTCATTGGCAGTTGGTTTTTTTACATTATTAGCTTTTGGCTTATTGTTCTTGGGTACCTCTCTTTTTTGGCTTAACTCTTGTTTGTTTTTTACCCCTTCATTCCTCTTGGCAAATGATTGATCTGGATTTTTGGCTCCGAAATCATTACGCCTCGATTTTTTCTGCAATTCGATAGAGGTTTTAC
>NZ_JAIOSW010000476.1 GCF_021107415.1 Desulfobacula sp. | reverse complement strand
TTGTTTAAAAATCTCTTCAACATGGGCATACAGCGTATAATAGTTGTCTCCATGATTGATAATCAATAAATTCCCATAGCCCTTGAGCCATTGGGCAAATATAACTTCTCCTTTAAAAACGGATTTTACAGGCTCACCCTTCTCCACCTTTATATCAATTCCTTTTTGAAAAGTGAAGGATTTGTAATCCCCGGTCCTTGAGGGACCAAATTTTGAAATAACTTTACCCTTTACCGGAATCTTCAATCGTCCTTGATAACTTGAAAAAGACGAATCATTAAAAAATGACACCTCATCCTTTTGAATACTTTTCATCCGGTTATCCAGTTGCAGTGCTGCCTGTTTTAAAGATTCAACCGCTGCAAGGGATAATTTCTTTTTTTGACGAATCTCATTTAAAATTAATTCCCTTTTCAAGGTCTCTTTTTTATTGATCCTTATCTGATTATTGAGTTCTGTCTCAAGGACTGTTTTTGCCTGAACCTCTTTTTGCAACTCCTGTTCCAGTATTTCAAACTTTTCAAGATCCAAATTCTGCTTTTCAAGAAGTTGAAAATCAGATGTGATGATTCGCTTCATTGAATTTTGCTGGAGAAAAAAATCAAATACAGATGTTGGCAGCCCTGCGACATCCAGTCTGCCAATCATATTCATTTTATAGAGCGCACTCAACCTCTTTCCCGCATATTCACGGTTTTGAATAATTTCCCTGGATAATCCTTCCCTGTCCCGGTTAAGTTGTTCTATTTTTCCTTCCAACTGCATCACTTCTGTTGACAAAGCCAAAACTTTTCTACGGGCTTTATTCAATGCATAATCAATTTCATTTAATCCTTCTATGATTTCAATCTCTTTTTGGGAAAATGTTTCCACCATTTTTTCCTGGGTTTGAATCTTGACCCGGATATTTTGTTTTTGCTCTTTCTTTATTTCTTTTTGGAACTCTTTTGTCTTTTTGACCCGTTTTTTTACTTCTTTTTTTGGGGGAACGGGAACCCGCGTAATATATTGAGGGCGATTTCTGACATAGCCTTTATCCCCTTTATACTCTACTGACAACCATCCGCCGACATCACCTTGTTTTTGAAGCACGTCAAGCGTTTCACCTTTTTTAACAACAATGACAACATCGGCATTGCGTGAGGGTGCAGTGCGTATGTTCAACTTAAATGTGCTGACAATAACTTTATAAAGAACTCTGTTTTGAGCGGCAAACCCGGCACTTGACAATAAAAGGGTCATACACCCGATAAAAAAGGCTATTTTAATATTTGTTTTAAAGATAGATAACATCCAAACCAACCTAAAAATGTACTGCCGGCAATAATTAACACTACCATTTTAATAGACAGAAACCTGATATCAAAATACATATAGGAAGCAAGACTTTGTGTCATCCCCGATGAAATCATCAGATATGTAATCAAAAGAATGACCAGCCCCATAACACCTCCCAGAAATCCTTGTAAAAGGCCTTCCACATAAAAGGGTGCTTTGATAAATGTTTCCGTAGCACCCACAAGGCGCATGATTTCAACTTCAAGCTTGCGGGAGTAAAATGCAAGCCGCACGGTATTTGCTGTAATAAACAAAGCAATTAAAAAAAAGAGGCTGCACATGGCATACCCGGTAATCTTGAATAAATTAAAAATTTTTAAAAACCGGCCCAGCCAACCCTGCCCATATTCAACATCTTCAACGATTTCAATGGCTTTTATACTCTGGGCAAATTTTTGGACTTCTTCAAAACTATTATAGGACTTCATCCTGATTTCCAGGGCATCCGGTAAAGGATTTTCTTTCAAGGTCTTTAAAAAAGTGCTTTGGGATGACATATTCTTTTTGAGTTTATTAAGGGCCTGGGCCTTTGAAATATAGACCATCTCATCGATCTCACCCAGGGCATTGATCTTTGCTTTTAATTCGGGCAGGTGATCCAGGCTGAAGTCTTTGTTGAGATAAATCATTGCCCGTCCGCCCTGGTTCCATGATTCAATCACTCTGGAGGCATTCTCAAAAAAAAGCAAAAAAACACTGACAACCAGTATGGAAAGGGAAATCGTTATAATCGTAATTAAATTCAAAAACCTGTTTGAGCGAATATCTGCCAGGGCTTTTTTCACAAAATGGGTCATTCTGGTTTTCTTTCTTTATCCTAGAGCATAGTTGCAGTCCGTTTTATCATACCATCCCTGATTTCAATATTTTTCCCTCGAACCGTACTTTCCAGAAGATGCAGATTGTGGCTGGCAATCAATACAGTGGTCCCTTTTTTATGATATTCCATTAAAAAATCAAGGACGGCCTGGGCTGATTTTGAATCCAGACTGCCCGTAGGTTCATCTGCAAGAATAATGGAAGGGTTCCCGACAACTGCCCTTGCCACGGCAACCCGCTGCTGTTCGCCTCCGGAAAGTGTTGGCGGCAGGGCTTTAAACTTTTTTTCCATGCCGGTGGTTCTCAGCACCTGCATAACTTTTTTCTTGATATAAGAAGATTTTTCTCCGGCAGCCTCCAAAACAAGGGCTACATTTTCATAAACCGTCCGGTTGGGAATCAATTTAAAATCCTGAAATACCATCCCAAACCGCCGCCTTAAAAGAGGAAGTTTTGAAGAAGAGATCCTGGCAAGGTTCATGCCGTCAATCAGGATTTGCCCTTCAGAGACTTTTTCAGCAAGATACAATATTCTAAGCAGGGTGGACTTTCCTGCTCCTGAAGGACCTGAAATAAAAATAAACTCCCCCTGCTCAACATCAAGGGTGATATCCTTTAAGGCAAGCTTCCCTCCATATCTTTTACTGACATTAAACAACCGTATAATTGAATTTTTATTCTTCTTATCATCCATATCTTAACAATCATCTTACTTGACATCGTCCTTAATTGACTGAGACTGAATTTACTGTTATAAATTGCCTGTGTCAAGGAGTGCTGCAAAACAGTTTTCCTTACATTGAGCCTTCACTGTTACCGTAAAACGGCTTCTTCCATTCAGTGAAGGCTTAATACTATTAAAATTGGGACATAACCGATTAAATTAAGGTAAAAAATTAAAAATGATATTATTTGATTCCCATTCTCACATTGATGACAAAAACTATGATAATGACCTTGACGATGTGATTGACCGGGCAGAAAACGAAAATGTTCAGGGTATCATGATTGCTGGTGTGGATATCAACACATGTTTAAAAGCCATTAAAATAGCCGGTAAATATAAAAATATCATCACCGCTGTTGGTATTCATCCTCATGATGCAAAAGATTGCTCCAAAGAAAACATTGATACTTTGATCCGTCTGGCCAAAAAAAATTCCTGTGTTAAGGCATGGGGAGAGACCGGTCTTGATTACAACCGGATGTTTTCACCGGTTAAAGATCAGGAAAACTGTTTTGCGAAACAGCTTGAGATTGCAGGCATGCTTGACCTGCCATTGATTTTTCATGAACGCGATTCAAAGGGAAGATTTTATGACATATTAAAATCCGAGGCCCCTGAAAGCCGCAAGGGAGTTGTTCATTGTTTTTCCGGCACTCAAGAAGAAATGTTTAAGTATCTTGATCTTGGATATTATATTGGTATTACAGGGATATTGACTCTGAAAGAAAGGGGGGCGTATTTGAGAAGTATTGCACCGCTTATTCCTGAAAACCGGATATTAATTGAAACAGATGCCCCGTATCTTACACCCGCCCCCCAAAAGAATAAGAATCGGCGTAATGAACCCTGCTTTGTAAAATCAGTCCTGTTAAGACTTGCCGAGATTAGAAATGCTGATCCGGATGAATTGTCGCAAATTATATTTAATAATACCAAAACTCTCTATAATGTTGAATTTTGAGCCCAACGCAGTAATCGGAAAAATTAGCGGTTTTCGGTCGGGCACTCATGTCTTGCTCATGAGTTTAATCACTGCTTTTTCAAGGCCGTCCAGGGATAATTCATACATGGAAAAAATTTTTGAGATGGTTATAATGGTATGCGTATAGCCCCACATGGTTTCTGAAACCGGGTTCAACCATACTAAATGTGAAAAAGTTTTGGCTAAAAAATTGAGCTGCTCCAGGCTGGGCTTGCCACTTCTTTCCGAGATATGGATAGAGCCGTCATGGGCCATGAGTTCATAGGGCGCCATACTGGCATCCCCGACAATAATCAGCCTTGTTTCAGGATCAAGCCGGGAAAATTCAATAATATTCTTGGGTTTCCTATATCTTGCCGGGTCTTCCCAGACACAGTCGTAGATTGTGTTGTGGAAAAAATAGGTTTTTACTTCCTTAAACTGAGATCCGGCGTAATCAAAAAGGGTTTGAACCGCTTGGATATATGGATCCATTGACCAGCCGCCATTGTCAATAACCAGAATAACTTTAAGCCTGTCTTTTAACGCCCTGTCAAACACAAGTTCAATCTCTCCGGCATTTCTTATGGTTTCCCGAATAGTTTCATCAATATTAATGGTATCTTTAGGTCCTGTCGGGATCATATTCCTCAACCGTTTGAGTGCCTCACCGATTTGTGCCTGGGTTAAAGGTCCTGAGGTTGAATAATCTTTATACCGGCGCTCATTGGCAACTTTTACAGCAGATTTATTTCTGGATTGACCCCCTACCCGCATACCGCCGGGATGGTGGCCTGAATGTCCAACCGGAGAATACCCGCCGGTACCGATCCATTTATAGCCGCCATGGTGTTCTCCCTCCTGATCTTTCAGCCGCTCTTTAAAATATTCAATCAATTCTTCAGGTGACATATTTTTGAGTTGGTCTTCATCAACGCCTAATGCATCCGCCATCATTTTTGGATTTTTAAGCCATTCATCCAGCATGCCCCTGGCAATTTCATCTATTTCAAACCCCTCATCTTCAGGCAAAGGAACCCCTTCAAAATGGTGGGCAAACGCCTGGTCATACAGATCAAAATACTTCTCACTTTTTACAAGGATAGATCTGGCACAGGTATAAAAATCATCCAGATTGTTAATGATCCCCTGGTTCAGCGCCTTTTGCAATAAAAGAAAAGATGTGGGAGATACGGGTATCCCGATTTCTTTTAAGATATAAAAAAATTTTAAAAACATAGCATCACCGAATTAAAACATTCGTCTTCTTGAGCCTATATTTATTGCCCTTTCATAATCAGGACTCTTTTTAAACAAAACTCCCAGAAATGGAAGTTTACCTTTAACAAGATCCTTTGCCCTGAAATCAGGATCTGCATTCAATGCCCTGATCCAGTTAATCAATTCCCTTGTGGCGGGTTTTTTCTCAATGGAATCAATCTCCCGCATGCTGTAAAACGCATCAATGGCATTCTGGGCCAGTTTGGAATCAATATTTTCAAAATGAACCCCTATGATTTTTCTCATCATTTTGGGATCAGGAAAGGCAATGTGATGAAAATTACACCTGCCTAAGAAAGGATCGGAAAGATCTTTTTTCGCATTGGATGTAATAATGATAACCGGTCTGTGCACAGCTTTTATGGTTTTATCGGTTTCAATGATATCAAATTGCATCTGATCTAAAACATCCAGCATATCATCCTGGAAATCCGTATCTGCCTTATCAATTTCATCAATCAGCAGCACGGTTCTTTTTTCTGCACAAAAAGCCTGTCCGATCTTTCCCATTTTGATATACTCATCAATATTACTCACATCCCTTTTGGAATCTCCGAACCTGGAATCATTTAAACGGGTCAGGGTATCATATTGATACAGGGCCTCAACCAGCTTCATGCTGGATTTTACGTTCAAAACAATTAAAGGCATATCCAAATTTTCAGTAATGGCATGAGCCAGCATGGTCTTACCGGTTCCCGGCTCCCCCTTGAGAAGCAGGGGCATCTCAAGTTTCATTGATATATTGACGATTGAAGCAAGTTCCTGATCCAGGACATATTTTTTTGCACCGGCAAATTCGGTGTTCGATTTCTGATACATACAGCATCTCCATATTTAATTTTGTTTTGTTTTCGATATAAATTTTGGTGTAACAATAATCATAAAATTATCTTTCACAAGCTTTTTCCCGAAAAAGCATCTATATTAGAACAATATATTACAAAATTGTTATTCTAAATATTTTTATTGAGGTTCTAAAATATTGACACTTTAAAAACTTAGTGTTATATTTTTTATTTGACTTAATAACCACATGAAGCAAATAGGAGTGTGTTATGATTGGTGGACTTGGAATGCCGGAACTGATAATTATTCTTGTAATTATCCTCATTATATTCGGTGCAGGAAAACTTCCTGAAATCGGTGCCGGCCTGGGTAAAGGAATTAA
>NZ_JAIOSW010000342.1 GCF_021107415.1 Desulfobacula sp. | reverse complement strand
GGTCATTCTTGAAAGTATATCAGATGGTGTTTTTACAATAGATCACAATTGGAAAATCACATCTTTTAACCGAGCAGCAGAAGAGATAACCGGCATCTCACGTAAAGATGCCATTGGTCGGCATTGCTGGGAAGTCTTTCGTTCCAATATGTGTGAACAGGACTGTGCACTCAAAAGAACCATGGAAGAAGGCAGGCCTTTCATCAACTCGTCGGGATATATTATTAACAGGGAAAAGAAAAAAATACCCATCACAGCATCCACTTCTCTTTTGATCGATAAAAACGCCGAAGTCATTGGCGGAATTGAGACCTTCAGGGATCACTCTCTTGTTGAGCAGCTCAGAAAAGAGTTGTCAACAAAATTTAAAGTGGAAGATATTATCAGCAGAAGCGATGCCATGAAGACTATCTTTAATATCCTGCCCCAGGTATCAGACAGTGACTCTTCGGTTCTGATAGAGGGAGAAACCGGTACGGGAAAAGAATTATTTGCACGGGCTATCCATAATATGAGCCACAGAAAAAACAAACCTTTTATTGCCATAAACTGCGGGGCACTTCCTGATACGCTTCTTGAATCCGAATTATTTGGATACAAAAAAGGTGCGTTTACCAATGCCATGAAAGACAAACCAGGCCAATTTGCCCTTGCCGACGGCGGCACTATCTTTCTTGATGAAATCGGAGATACAAGCCCGGCTTTCCAGGTTAGTCTTCTTCGGGTTCTTCAGGAGCATGAGTTCACCCCCCTTGGTGCCCTGGCTCAGGAAAAAACCAATATACGAATTATTGCAGCAACCAATCAAAGACTTTCCGACCTTGTCTCTCAAAATCGATTCAGACAGGATCTCTATTACAGAATTGATGTTATCCGGCTCTCTTTACCACCGCTGCGACATAGGATGGAAGATATTCCCCTTCTTGTGGATCGGTTTATCCAGAAAATGAATATCCGCCAGGGGAAATTTATCCAGGGGATAGATAAAAAAGTCCTTCAGGCATTTATGTCCCATGAGTTTGCCGGCAATATCCGGGAGCTTGAGAATATCATTGAACATGCCTTTGTCCTCTGTTCCGAGGGCTATATAAAGCTGAATCATTTACCCGGATTTTTATCCCTGCCATCCAATATCAATGGAGAAAAAGATAGTGATCCTGTTAAATCAGCACAAATTAAACTCATTACAGATGCCCTGGCACGTAATAATTATAACCGCAGTGCTGCGGCTAAAGATCTGGGTATCCATAAAAGCACCCTTTTCAGAAGGATTAAAAAACTGGGAATGACATTATAAGAACTCCTCATTTTTTTAAAATTGCAACGCTTGCAATGGAAATCGTCTTACTTTTGCAACCCTTTTCAGAATCCCGAATGGATCATCAGGGTCCCTTTTTTAGCTTAACTAACTAATATTTAAAGACATCTGACTAATTCAAACGAATTGTTCATTCAGGCACATGCTTTGCAATCATTGTAATAGTGAAAACAAAAGGAGGATATCATTGAAAATAGCCATAACAGTTTGGGGCAACCGGATTTCTCCTGTTTTTGATGCTGCCAGCACACTTTTTGTAGCACACATTGAAAACAGGATGATTATAAAAAAAAGTTATATATCCTTTAATCCTGCAATACCCTCCGATCTTATAAAACTGCTGAAAAAAATGCAGGTTTCCGTTCTGATATGCGGTGCCATTTCCACAAAACCTGCAGATTTAATAGTTGAGAATGATATCAAACTCATCTCTTTTGTTACCGGTAATGCATTAAAGCTTCTGGACAATTTTGCCCGAAAACAGACCATTGAAAAAGCATTTATGATGCCTGGATGCAGCAAACAATACTGCTGGCGCCACAACTCTAAAAAACTTCCGATATCTGATCCTTTCTAAACCTTGCCCATTTTGACGGATAGTCCGGTTGGTTCTAAGGCATTGCCTATTTCTTTGGATGGCAATTTGTGCAGGATGCGGGTGCAGGGCCTTTACCTTCTGCATCTTTGTTTTTCTTGTTGTAATCCTTGTGGCAGCCGATACAATTGGCATGCAAAGCTTCAAAATGGTACTTCATTATTTTTTCTTTTTTCCCAAGCTTTTCACCCTTTGGCTTCTGAGTCTCTTTATGACATTCAATACATTCTCCGGGTTTGTCATGAAAAGTTAAATTCAGCGGTTTCCCCATTTCATCATGATGACAACTGCCACAAGCAATTAAATATTCTTCCACATGCTTTTTGTGGGTAAATTGTACAATCCCTTTCTTATGTGTTTCATAGTGGGAATTCTTCATTAGAATTACATCTATTTTCAGTGTTTTATTCACATTATCTACTGGGGTTTCAACCTTTTGCTCCTCAACTTTGGTTTCCTGCAGGATAACAGAGGATTCCCCAGCTTCTTCCACAATTATTGCCTCTACAACAGCTTCTTTTAAGACAATTTTCTTTTCATCTTTTGGGGGCTGATGAATTTTGGTTTGTGCTTTTTTTGATGTTTTGTGTTTAATCTTCAAAGTATCAGTTGATGGGATTGAACAATAACTCAAGAAAAGAATAAATATCAAAATGATGATAAAAATAATGTGTTGTCCGGTTGATTCATTGTCCATTCCTTCTCTCCTTTTTGCCTCTATAAAAACTTTAACTTAAAAAAGCCTTTAACTTGAAATCACTGAAAAATCAAATAAATTCTTCTTTACAGCACTGACAGCAATTGGTAATCAAGCTATCTACACTATTTTTTTTAAACCTTCTAACTTTACCAGGGTAATATCATGGTTCGAAAACCCACATATAAAGAATTAGAGCTCAGGATAAAAAACCTGGAAAAAAAATCTCTGGAAACCAAAGAAACTGCACAAGACACAAAAGATGCGGCAAGAAACTATAAAAGATTCTTAAAATTTCTGCCTTATCCTGTCCTTGTCAGAGATGCAAAGAGACTGGTTACTTATCTAAACCCGGCGTTTACCAAAACCTTTGGCTGGACTTTAAAAGAATTGAAAGGTAAGGAAGGAAAGCAATATGTCCCTGACTTCCTGAAGGATGAATTATCCAACAGGATTAAGACCCTGCCAACCCACAAAAATGTTCTGCGGCTGAGTACCCAAAGGCTTACAAAAGATGGAAAAATTTTAGATGTCGTGCTTCGAGCCGGTTTGGACAGGGATATAAATAACAATCCGGAAGGGATGATAATTGTCTTCAGGGATGTGACCATGGAAAAACGGATTAAACGAGATCTCGACGTCATGAACCGCATCAGCCAAGCCCTGCCAAAATACCCGGACTTAAGAAAACTTCTCCTTTATGTGAATACTGAGATCAAAGAGCTTCTTGGTACCCAAAGTGCCAATACGATTTTACTGGATAAGACTCAAAAAGAATTTTATTTTTTAAGTGCTGCCCACGATGATCTCAATACAAGGGCACGCATTGAAAAAGCCCGGTTTTCACTTGATGAACTCCTGTCCGGCCAGGTGGTAAAGACCGGCAAACCCATAATGGTAAACCAATTTTCCGATGATCAGAATCAGTATAAATCAAGGGACCGGAAAATCGGATATAAGGTTAAAAATGTACTCTTAGTTCCTTTAAGGAATAAAGATCGCATTATTGGTATACTGGCGGCTGACAATAAAAAAACAGGAGATTTTGATGACACTGACCTTGAAACATTGAATACCATTGCTGCTACCGTCGCGCTTTCAATTGTAAATGCCCGGGTCTCAAGGGAATTAAGAAAAGCCTTCGAAGAGCTGAAAAGCCTGAACCATGCGAAAGATAAAATGATCAGCCATTTGTCCCATGAACTGAAAACCCCTGTGGCAATTCTTTTAAGCTCTTTTAAAATTCTTTCAAAAAAATTGACGGATCTTCCAGAAGAAACCTGGCGGCCAACCATGGAAAGGATTCAAAGAAACCTGGATCGTATTATTGGGATTGAAGGTGAAGTGTATGATATAGTTGAAAGAAAGGAAGTCTTTCATATAAAAATATTTTCCCTCATCCTGGAACAATGCCAGGATGAATTCGAAGCTCTGATTGCAGAAGAGACCGGAGAAAGGGGAGTTATTGCCAAAGTAAGACAGAGAATTGAAGATATTTTCAGTACCCGTGACCTTGTTGTCCAGAATATTTTTTTAAATCAGTTTGTTGAAAAAAGAATTAAAACCATTAAATCCGATATGGTTCATAGGAATGTTTCCCTGATTTCTCGTCTTGAATCTTCTTCCCCGATTCAGATTCCTGCTGAACCATTAAAAAAAACCATAGATGGACTTATCCGAAATGCCATTGAAAACACACCGGATGGGGGGAAAATAGAGGTTCTTGTTCGTCAAAAAGATAATGGAGTTGAGTTTATGGTAAAAGATCATGGAATCGGACTTACCCAGGAAGCCCAAAAAAGAATTTTTGAAGGTTTTTTCTCCACCCAGGAGATCATGAATTACTCTTCAAAACGGCCCTATGATTTTAATGCAGGGGGAAAAGGTGCTGATCTTCTGCGGATGAAAATTTTTTCCGAAAGATTTAATTTTAAAATCTCCATGACATCAAAACGATGCCGGCGTATTCCCGAAGACAAGGATACATGTCCGGGTTCAATACAGGAGTGCAAAAAAATTGCCGGGCCTGCATGTGACGGTTACACAATTGTCACCTGTTTTTTCCCTTTCGATAGGTAGTGACCTTCAGGTTACGTGTGACCTTCAGGTTAAAACTATTTAAAAACCATCCCTGTTTGATTTTCAGAAAAAAAAAGATTACATAAGGTTCCATGCTGAATAAAATAATAGAAAACAAATCCAAAATACATACACGGGATATCCGGCTTGCCACCTATCCCCACACGGATTCCAGCGTGATTATCCATGGGGTATTAAAAGACCAGCGATATATTAGAGTGTTTGATATAACAGGGGCCGTTATGGAGCCGGGAGTCATTCATCACATGGATGTAAAACTGCTGATAAAATCAGATCCGCTCATGATAGAAGATGCCGAAGTCGAGATGATCCATGTCCCCATGTCTGAATGCTCCACCACCCTTGATACTATTGAAAAGCTAAAAGGGCTTAAAATAAAATCAGGCTTTTCAAAAAAAATTCGCGACATTATGGGGGGAAAGAGAGGGTGTACCCATCTTTGTCAGTTGATCATTGTCATGGGCCAGGAAATTGTCCATGGCTGGCTGACACAGAAAAGGAAGGACAAATCACCTGTCCCAAAGGATCTTGACAGTCTCAATGACAAAAATTTTTTAATCGATTCCTGCCGGATGTGGACCCGGCAGGGCCCGAAAATGAAAAGTCTTGAGCAGGCAATAAAAGCCCGGCAGTCTTTTTAACAAAAATTTATATCAGAATCTTTTCATTGAAACAGGGGAACCCATAACCTAAAGGTCAGAAGCTAAATAATACTTTAAATCAATGGTATCATGTTTGGAAAATTTAATGCCCTCTGATTCAAGAAGTGCTTTTTGAAGCTCATACCCCTGGGAGGGTTTCAAGGATATTTTCCCTTTTGAGTTAACAATACGATGCCAGGGCAGATTATGTTTTTTTGACATTGAGTGAAGAAGTCTTGAAATCTGCCGGGCACCATTAGGTTTTCCGGCAAGAAAGGCTGTCCTGCCATATGTCAGAACCTTACCTTCCGGGATATTGTGAATAATATTCAGTGCTTTCCGGGTGAATCGTGTTAACATGACAGTCAGTCTGCCATGTTTTTTATTTTTTTACAATTTTTAACGACTTAATAACCCCATTTTTAAATTGATTAAATTTTTTGATTCCTTTATATGAGGATGCGTGACTATGAAAATCAAAAGCATGTTGCCGATCCTGTCAATTCTTGGAGCTGTTTTTTTATGGGGGAGTTCATTTTCTGCCATGCGGATCTTGCTTCAGGATTTAAATCCTTTTGCAGTGATGTTCGGCCGACTTTTTATTGCTTTTGTTTTTATTATTCCGATATCAGGGAAAATGTTTCCAAAATCATATCAAAAAGGTGATTGGAAAATCTTGTTGCCCATGGTGCTGTTCCAGCCCTGCCTCTATTTTTTATTTGAATCCAATGCCTTAATCTTCACCACCTCATCACAGGCCGGGATCATTTCAGCCTGTCTGCCCTTAATGGTTGCTGTCGCTGCCTTTTTTTTCCTTTCAGAATCCATGAATGCAAAAACAATCATTGGACTCATTTTATCAATTTCTGGGGTGATATTGCTTACCCTCTTTCAAAGTGAACAAGCCAATGCATCCCGCCCGGTTCTTGGCAATCTCCTGGAAGTTTTTGCAATGGCCAGTGCCTGCGCAAATATTATTCTGATTAAAAAACTCAGCTCACGGTATAACACCTGGTCTTTGACCGGGATGCAGATCTG
>NZ_JAIOSW010000275.1 GCF_021107415.1 Desulfobacula sp. | reverse complement strand
GGCTTTTTTCCTATTCTAGACATATATTACTCCTGACCTACCATACATTACAGAGAATTTCACCGCCGACGTTCGCTTCGATAGCCTGTTTGTCTGTCATCAACCCTTTTGAGGTTGAGACAATCGATATGCCCAGGCCATTCAAAACCGGCTTAATTTGTTTTGATTTACTGTAAACCCTACAAGATGGTTTACTGACTCTTTCAATTCCAAAGATTGTGGACTGTCCTTCAGATACATATTTTAAATAGACACGAATCAGCCCCTGTGTCTCATTCTCAAGGAACTTAAAATCCTTTATATATCCTTGCTCTTTCAGCACCCGCACCATTTCCAATTTAATTTTAGATCCGGGGATATCCACTTTAGCAAACTCTGCTTTACCACCATTTCTTATGATTGTCAGCATGTCCGCAATTGGATCACTACTTGCCATTTTAAAATCTCCTTAAAATCTGCTGATATAGTTTAAAAAATTTGTTACTTACCAACTTGATTTGGTAACACCAGGAAGCTTGCCTTCTGAAGCAAGTTTCCTGAAACAAATTCTGCAAATACCAGCTTTTCTAATAAATGCTCTTGGTCTACCGCATAAGGGGCATCTGTTATATGCACGTACTGAAAACTTTGGTTTCCTCTGCGCCTTTGCGATTAAAGCTTTTTTAGCCAAGCTTTCCTCCTTAAGATCCTTAATTTTTGAAAGGCATTCCCAATAACTTCAGAAATACTTTGCCTTCCTCATCAGTTTTAGCTGTCGTCACAATAGTAATATTAAGACCTTTGATACTCTCGGTCTTATCATAATCAATTTCAGGAAATATAATGTGCTCTGTAATACCAAGGGTATAATTGCCCCTGCCATCAAAAGCTTTTCCGGATATTCCTCTGAAGTCCCTGACACGAGGTAAAGCAATATTCACAAGTCTATCTAAAAAATCATACATTTTTTCACTGCGCAGGGTAACCTTGCACCCGATGGGCAGGTCAGCGCGAAGCTTAAAATTTGCAATCGGTTTTTTAGCTCTTGTAATTACTGGCTTTTGTCCGGCGATCAACGCCAGTTCAGCAGCTGCCGGATCAACAATCTTTGGATTTCTGACCGCTTCTCCAAGCCCCATGTTTAACACGATTTTATCTAGCTTAGGCACCTGTAATTCATTTATATAATCAAAGGTTTTTTTAAGCTCGGGAACAACCTCGTTATTGTATTTTTCCTTAAGAGTTGACATCTATTCTCTCCGCCTTTGGTCTTAAGAATCTATCTGTTGATTGCATTTTTTACAGATTCTGACCCGTTTTCCATCTTCCAACTGCTTCATTCCAACTCTTGTTGGTTTAACACACGAGTTGCACATAACCATAAGATTAGAAATTTGAATCGGCATGGTTTTATCCACGATACCACCTTGTGGATTTGCCTGTGTTGGTCTCTGATGGACCTTAACAACATTAATATTTTCAACAATGACTCGGTTGGTCTTTTTAACAACCTTGAGTACTTTACCGATTTTACCTTTATCTTTCCCGGTCAATACTTTAACCTTATCATCTTTTTTTATTCTAATTTTCATATTTTCCATAAGAATTTTCCCTAATAAGCTGATAATTAAAGCACGTCAGGAGCCAGAGAGACAATTTTCATAAATCTTTTTGCCCTTAACTCTCTTGCCACCGGACCAAAAATACGCGTTCCAACCGGTTCATTTGTTTTTGATAAAATGACAGCTGAATTATCATCAAATCTGATCATTGAACCGTCGGGTCTGGATATTTCCTTTTTCGTCCTGACAATCACCGCCTGTACAATATCACCTTTGCTTACTTTTGCATTGGGGATAGCTTCCTTAACAGAACAAGTGATGATATCACCTATGCTGGCATATCGTCTTTTGGATCCACCAAGTACCTTGATGCAGTACAATTCCTTTGCTCCGGAGTTGTCTGCAACCGTTAACCTTGTTTCACTCTGAATCATTTCTCAACTCCTTTAATCAAACAGCTTTTTTAACGATTTCATTGACTCGGAAACGTTTCAGCTTGCTCAAAGGTCTTGTCTCGATGATTTTAACTATATCACCGATTCTGCATTCATTTTTCTCATCATGAGCATGGTATTTTTTATATCGTTTCATGAATTTTTTATAAATCTTATGCTGGACAAATCTTTCGATCTGAACAACGACTGATTTATCCATTTTATCTGATATGATAAGACCTATCAGCTCTCTTTTGTTTTTTTGAATATTTTCCATAGTAGTATCTTCGTAAATTAGCCTATGTTTACGTTCATTTCCTTAGATATTGTGTAAAGTTTTGCAATATCTTTTTTGACATTTGAAAGTGTCGATGTGTTCTCAAGCTGTCCTACATCGTTCTGAAAGCGAAGATTAAAAAGCTCTTTTTTTAATTCTACAAGTTTTTCTTTCATCTGATCTGCTTTCATCTCTCTAATTTTAATAGCTTTCATGTTTAGTTAGTTCCTTTCCATAAAACGGGTTTTCACAGAAAGTTTTCTGGCAGCTAGTCGCATGGCCTCTTTGGCAACATCTCTTGAGATACCCTCCATCTCATAAAGAATTTTACCAGGTTTTACTCTGGCAACCCAAGCATCTGTGGCCCCCTTACCTTTACCCATTCTGACTTCTGCCGGTTTTTTTGTAACGGGATGATCAGGGAAAAATCTGATCCAGCTTTTACCTGCTCTTTTTGCATGGCGGGTTAAAGCAACCCTTGCAGCTTCAATCTGTCTCGCACTTATATATCCGCATTCGATTGCCTGGAGGCCAAAGTCACCAAAGCTTAAGGTATTACCTCTGTTGGGTGATCCCTTTGTTCTACCACGAAACTGTTTACGGAATTTCACATTTTTCGGACTAAGCATTTTTCAAATTCTCCAAATATTATCTCTCTTGGTCGCCTGAATTTAACCCCTTCTATTTAGATAGGGCTTGTTCGCCAGGATTTAATACTTCACCCTTAAAAATAAAAGTTTTAATTCCAATGGTTCCGTATGTAGTTCTTGCTTCAGTAAAACCGTAATCGACATCAGCCCTTAAGGTATGAAGCGGAATGCGGCCTTCTTTGTACCACTCGGTTCTTGCCATTTCAGCACCTCCCAAGCGACCCGCACAAATAATTTTAATTCCTTTTGCTCCAAACCGCATGGCAGAGGACACACTTCGTTTCATCGCTCTTCTAAAAGCAATTCTTCTTTCCAGCTGAAGTGCAATATTCTCTGCAACCAACTGGGCATCAATTTCAGGACGTCTGACTTCTTTGATATCTATCAGCACTGCAGGTTCAAGCATTTTTTCAAGTTCCTGTTTAAGCAATGCAATCTCTGATCCTTTTTTCCCGATAATAATACCGGGTCTTGCTGCAAACACTCTAAGTCGAATCTGTTTAGAAAACCGTTCTATTTCTATTTTTGAAATACCGGCATGAAAGAGCTTCTTTTTCAAAAACTTTCTGACTTTGAAATCTTCTTTAACAAAAGAGGGATAGTCCTTGTCCGCATACCATCTGGAATCCCATGTCCTGATTATGCCTAATCTAAATCCGGTTGGATGTACTTTCTGACCCAAGCTTATCTCCTCCTATTTGTCAGTTTCTTCAACAATTATAGTTAAATGACTGCTTCTTTTCAAAATCCTGCTTGCTCTTCCCCTGGCTCTTGGTCTGAACCGTTTCATAGTAGGACCATGATCAACAATTATATTTTTGACAATCAGCTTATCCACATCTATCTCATTGTTATGCTCAGCATTAGCGATAGCTGACTGCAAGGTTTTATAAATGATTCCTGCGGCTTTGAGCGGCATAAATTTTAAAAGCGTCAGGGCTTGCCCGGCGTTTTTGCCTTTTACTTCATTAATGGGCAACCGAAGCTTAAATGGTGAAATTCTTGTATATTTTGTAGTTGCTTTAACTTCCATATCTATATCCTTTAATCAGAATCCTTTAGGTAAAAAAATTACCTCTTGGATCTTTTATCTCCTGCATGGCCCCAAAATGTTCTAGTAGGTGAGAACTCACCAAGTTTATGACCAACCATATTTTCTGTAACA
Organism: Desulfobacula sp.; assembly: GCF_021107415.1. The sequence continues at coordinate 893 of NZ_JAIOSW010000275.1, read as the reverse complement.
AAGACCGGTATAAATTTTTTACCGTTATGTACAGCAAATGTAATACCGACCATTTCAGGAAATATAGTGGATCTACGCGACCAGGTTTTGATAACTTTGTTGCTTTTGGATTGAGTTGCTCCCAAAACTTTCTTTAAAAGATGGGGTGCAATGTAGGGTCCTTTTTTTAATGATCTTGGCATAATTCAACCTGTTTATATTCTCTTGGTTTATTTTCTCTTGGTATTTATTTTCTCTTGGTATTTATTTTCTCTTAGCTCTTCTTTTAACAATATACTGATCAGTTCTGGTACTCTTTCTGGTTCTCTTGCCTTTTGTCTGCACACCCCAAGGTGTACAAGGCTGCCTGCCACCTGAGGATCTTCCTTCACCACCCCCCATGGGATGATCAACAGGGTTCATGGCAACACCACGAACAGACGGACGTCTTCCCATCCATCGAGACCGACCTGCTTTACCGATTTTAACATCACCATGTTTTTCATTACCTACTCTGCCGACAGTCGCTTTGCATTTCAGGTGGATCATTCTAACCTCGCCTGAAGGTAAAAGAACCTGAGCATAAGTGCCTTCTTTTGCCATAAGCCGTGCATAACCGCCGGCACTTCTAACAATCTGGCCACCCTTGTTCTGCTTTAATTCAATATTATGAATCCTTGTACCCGTTGGAATATTTTCAAGGGGCATGCAGTTACCCGGTTTAATATCAGCTTTTGGTCCTGTTTCCAGAATATCACCGACTTTTACATCCAATGGTGCCAAAATATATCTTTTTTCACCGTCAGCATAAACTAAAAGAGCAATCCGGGCACTCCTGTTGGGGTCATATTCAATAGCTGATACCTTGGCCGGGATACCTTCTTTATCTCTTTTAAAATCAATAATACGATATT
>NZ_JAIOSW010000199.1 GCF_021107415.1 Desulfobacula sp. | reverse complement strand
TTTTTTTTAAAAAACAGGAACTAAAATCTTAAGTTTACAGGACTTTTTTTACTAAAATTAATTATGGATATTAAAAAAATCAAAGCAGTGGTGTTTGACTGTGACGGTGTCATGTTTGATACCGCCAGGGCCAACAAGAAGTATTATGATGAAGTACTGCAGGCTTTTGGTAAGCCCCGGTTGAATGAAGAGCAGTTTATCAATGTTCATATGATGACGATAAAGGCTGCCATTGATTATCTTTTCCCGGAAATGGAGGACCTCTCAAGTGTATATGACAGACTTAAAAATATCGGGTATAAAAAATTTATCAAGTATATGATTATGGAAAAGGGTCTCAAAGAACTTCTCATAAAACTCAAAGACAACGGATATATCAGGGGAATCGCCACTAACCGGACCAATACCATGGAAAAGGTGCTGGAAGATTTTTATCTGGAAGACTATTTTGAAGTGGTGGTGACTTCAGCAAAAGTCAAAAAACCAAAGCCGGATCCAGAGCAATTGTTGTTAATAATGGAAAAATTTGATCTTAAACCGGATGAAATTTTTTTTGTTGGAGATTCTGATTATGACCGTCAGGCAGCCGTTAGTGCAAAGGTAAAGTTTGCGGCATTTAAGAATCCTGCGCTTATAGCAGATTTTAATGTGGATTCAATGGATGAGATTGCTAAAATTTTTCAGATAAAGCAATAAAATTCTTGACAAATTTGTCAATCATCATTAAATCTTACAAGATTTTTAAGTTTAAAATTCAGGATAAATGTTTAGGTAAACATTTATTAAAGGTTAAACATAAATAAGGAGAACGAAGTATATGTCTAGATTAGTAGCACCTCATGGTGGAAAAGGACTCGTAGTTTGCAAGCTTGAAGGCGCAGAACTTGAAGCAGAACTTAAAAAAGCAGCAGGACTTAAAAAAATTGAGATTTCTTCCCAGGTTAAAGGCGATCTCATCATGCTGGGTATCGGTGGTTTCAGCCCTCTTAATGGTTTTATAACCAAGGCTGACTGGAAAGGCGTTTGTGAAGATTTCCTTCTTGCTGACGGTACTTTCTGGCCGGTTCCTGTAATGCTGGATGCAGCAAAAGAAGATGCTGCAGAGATCAATGTCGGTGATGAAATTGCCCTCGAAAGAAATGGTGAAATTTATGCCACCATGAAAATCGAAGAAAAATTTGAAATGACCGAAGACGAGAAAAAATGGGAATGTGAAAAAGTTTATAAAGGTCATGGCGAAGAATCTGCAGATGATGTATTCTGGAAAATTGCCATGGAAGATCATCCCGGTGTTCAGATGGTTATGGCCAGAAAAGAATTCTGTCTTGCCGGTCCTGTAAAAGTTCTTTCCGAGGGAGAATTTCCTGAAAAATTCAAAGGTATTTACCTGACACCAACTGAAACCCGCGCCATCTTTGATGAAAGAGGCTGGGCAACCGTTGCCGCCATGCAGCTTAGAAATCCCATGCACAGATCCCATGAACATCTTTGCAAGATTGCCCTTGACGTATGTGATGGTGTTATCATCCATTCTCTCATTGGTAACCTCAAACCCGGTGATATTCCGGCAGATGTTCGTATTGAATGTATTGACACACTGATCAAAGGTTATTTTGTTCCCGAGCATGTTGTCAATGGCGGATATCCCCTTGACATGAGATATGCAGGACCCAGAGAAGGTCTTCTCCATGCAACCTTCCGACAGAATTATGGTGTTAACAGAATGATCATCGGTCGTGACCATGCAGGCGTTGGTGACTTCTATACGCTGTTTGAAGCACAGGAGATTTTTGATGCAATTCCTCAGCCTGAAGGTGAAGGAAAAGCACTTCTTTGTGAACCTTTGAAAATCGACTGGACATTCTACTGCCACAAATGTGACGGTATGGCTTCCATGAGAACCTGCCCCCACGGCAAAGATGACAGGGTTATCCTTTCCGGAACCAAACTGCGTCATGCTCTTGCCAACGACGAAGAAGTGGTTGATCACTTTGGCCGTGAAGAGGTTCTGGTTATTCTCAGGAAATACTATGCATCGCTGACTGAAAAAGTGGAAATTAAACTTCAGAGCCATGCAGAAGGAACTAAAATGTAATTAGTGTTTGGAAGAAAATTCACCCATCTGCTGCGTTGCTGCAAAATTCTGAAATCCTCATGTACAGTAGTACACTCCGGTTTCAGGATTTCTTGCGTCTTGCATATGGGCAACTTTTCGTCCAAACATGGGGTTTTCAGTCAGATATTTTAACCATATTAAAGAGGGCGTTTCCTGTTAAAAGGAAGGCCCTCTTTTTTTATTAATGAAGATTATGGCCATGACCAGCTATTGTCAGTGAATGTAACACCATCTTCCGTCGAGTACATGGTTTGATCCGTGTATTCAAAAATAGATCTTCCCGACAGTAAATCTCCTATGGTTCCCAGTGTCATATCAATAATCGCAGCACCCATAATCGCACCATTTGCAAGGGCAAGGGATAAGAGGACACTGGCAAGGGTAAACGGATTCATGCAGAGAAACACAATCGCTGCAATGGGTGCCAGCAATACAACGGCAATCATAAATAAGCTTAATAGCTTATTATACCAGGTTTCATTATCCCCTGCCTCTGTTTCATCCGAGGCAGACGCGCTATTGTTATCATCTGAACTGCCGCCACCAGAGGTGCTATCATCTTCAGTTTCACTTACCAGGTCCCATCCCCCTCTACCGGGCTGAACCTGGGGATAGAAAAAACTTTGTGAATTTAAAACCATTGAATATTTTTGATTCAGTTGGGACAATAATTGCTTGTCAACGCCCATTTTGGCAGCGGCTGTTAGAAAGGCAGGTTCTCCCCCAAGTTCAATATTATCCTGGGCATGGGCATTATTTGGGCTGACAAGGGATTTTAACCCCTCTAAAACCCGATGGAAAGCAGTGGTGATTAAATGATTGTTTCCGGGTGATACTGAAGCCTTTTTTTTCAACATCCGGTGCTGCTTTACAATTTCTTCTGCCTTGGCTCTGTCTCCCTTTACCAGGGATTTCACCCGGTAAAGGCCAAGCTGGGTGACGCTGGTTCCCAGTTTGTCTTTAAAGTCCGGCACCAGGTTTGTCATATCTCTGGTTTTGATATGGAATCCGTATTGACCCTGATGTTTTTTAAACTTGAATGTACGGTTTTTGATCTTCATTTCAATGGGAATAATTTTGCCTTTTACCCGTTTGACCTTCACCCTTGCATCCACCTTAAATTTGATCAGGGCGGTTCTGGGATAATGCGCTTTGGCAAAACAGGCATTGTCAAAAAGAAAAATAGTGAAAAAAATCAGCATTATCCATGAGATACATTTATACTGCTTTAAATTTAACATATTTCCTCCTTTAAGATTAAGGAAAGTCTTCTCCCCTTGTTTTAAAAAAGATTATCACCATGACCAACTATTGTCAGTGATTGTAACACCGTCCGCCGTTGAGTGCATGGACCAGTCCGTGACTTCGATAATTGGCTTGCCGGTAAGCAAATCACCAATTAGACTAAATGTTTCTGTTACAAAATAGGCACCTGTAACCGCACCGTTTGCTAAGGCAAAGGACAGAAGAACACTGGCCAGAGTCAAAGGATTTGTACAAAGAAATACAATGGCAGCAATGGGGGCGATTACTATCACAACTTGTAGCAGGAAATCCAATAGTTTGTCATACCAGGATTTATCTTCCTCTTCCCCTTCCCCTTCCTCTTCTCCGCCTCCTTCATTTTCTTCGTTTAAAAGGTCCCACCCGCCAATTCCCGGTTGCACTTGGGGGTAAACAAAGCATTGAGAGTTAAGGACAGTATTATATCCTTTGTTCAATTGTGATAAAAGCTGTTTGTCCACAGGAGAACCTGCTGCATGGGCCTCGTTAATAAATATAGATGAAATCAGGTTTAATGATCTTTCCAGCAGTCGGGTCATTAATTTTTCAGGTGGCTGGGAAAGTGATGCGCCTCTTTTGATTTTTTTGTGCTGGTCAATAATTTCTCTGGCTTTGGCTTTATCCCCTTTGACCAGGGTTTTTACCCGATAGAGCCCAAGCTGTGTGACACTGCTTGCGAGCCTGTCCTTAAATACAGGGGAAAGTTTGGTCATGTCGCGGGTTTTCAGCTCAAAACCGGATTTGCCATACTTTTTTTTGAATTTAAACGTGCGGTTTTTAATTTTGATTTCAATGGGAATGATTCTGCCCCTTACCCGTTTTACTTTTATCGTGGCATCCATTTTCAAATTGATCTTTACAAATCTGGGATAATTAGCTTTGGCAAAACAGGCATTGTCAAAAAGAAAAATAGTGAAAAAAACCAGCATTATCCATGTGATACATTTATACTGCTTTAAATTTAACATATTTTCTCCTTTAAGATAAACATTTCATCAATCTTTACCAAAGCTGAAACTTTTCAGCTTGTCTCCAAAGCTTTTAAGGGTTTTTTCAATATCTTCCCCTTTAATATCAGGAATTTTGAATGTTTTTTCCTGGGCTGTTTTTGAACTGTCGGTTTCCTTTTTTGACGGCACTTTGGCTGCCGCAGGGGTGGTTTGAGTCATGGTGGTTTCAGTCTCATCGGTTTCAGGTTCTCCCATGCGACCAAAATCCATGCCCATGGCCGCCATTATATTGCCCACCTCTTTATATCCCTTGGGCAGTTTAAAGTATTTTTTATCGGGTGCGCCTTTTTTAATATTTCTGATCTCCATCCCATGGCCGGTAGATCCTTTTGTTTTCAACGGCATTTGAAATTTGTCACTCTCCCATATGATCAGCGTGTCGGTGTGGGTCATCCCGTAAATCTTTGTCGTGGTGGTCACCTTTTTTTTAACGCATTTATACCCGCTGACTTTTTCTTTTCCCAGCACTTTCACCAGCTCGGCACTCTTAAAGTCTTTTATACCCATATTTTCATCATCCTGGTCGATCTTGTAATACAATTTTTTGGTATGATTGAACATGTATTGCGCATTTTTGTCTGTAAAACCGAAAATGCTTAGATCCTGTTTCTCCATGCCCTTGTGACTGCCTGTACCGGGAATTCCGTCCATCCTAAAGGCATCCGGTGTGATATATAGCTTTGAGGTACTCATCACTTTTCCTTTAGGAGAAATCATAACCTGGTCGGCTGTAAAACTGTCTATTTTTCCTCCAAAAAGAGCATGGGAAGATTGGGGAATAAAAAGAAAAACAAGTAAAATAAAGCCCAGCAGTCTGATTTCCGGTTTGTATTTAATCCATGTCGCCATTGTCATAATATCCTCCTTGTGTATGAATTATTTTTTGCTTATTTTTTACGCATTTATTATCAAAGACACCAAAGATTTAAATTTGTTCAAAAATAGTTTATTTTTTTTAAATCACCAATGCAATGATTTTTGAAAAAAGGTTGAAATTAAAAAAATAATATCATAAAAGCGAATTATCCAGGTTAAGATTGTTTTATGCGGATGGTCAGATGGTTGTTGTAAAATAAAAATATTATTTTTGAACAAAATACATTTTGTGGTGTCAGATAAAATAGAACCAGCAAGATAATTTTTATATAATAATGATGAAGAAGGAGAAGAAAAGATGAAAAAGATTTTTATCACAGCAATGTTAGGGTTTGTGTGTGCCTGGTCTTTTTTAGGCCTGCCTTCAAAAGCCGTGGCAGCCAATAACTGCCGGCAATGGTCTCAATCAATCTGCCGGGATCTGGGAGCCATCCTTCTTTCCTGCGGTTATACAGGTCCTGCCGTCTATGCAGAAGGTCTGGTGATCAATAAAACACCTTTGCAGAGAAAAGGGTTCCGTCTTGAAAGCGGTTCATACACAATGACGGTCACTCGAATAGACAAAATAAGATATATCATCGGAGTAAAATCCCTGTCTGATCCGTCCCGATACCAGGAAAAACAAGTCATGATGACCGTTCGCGGCAAAAGCCTGCTGCCGGACAGAACTTTGAGAGCACCGGTCGACTATTATTTTTGGAATGCTGCCATTGAGTATGATCTAAAAGACCAGTTGGGGTTGATTCCTGCCGGCAAAATTCCCGGTAAGCTTGTGAACGATCTTTCGCTCTATGTTGCCCTGCCTGAAAAAATAAGCTATTTCGGCCTTGACGGATTGCGGGTGGGAGACAGTATCCGGCTCAATTATCAGGGCAATGACAGATGGCAGCTGATTCATCCTGTCAATGGGTCCGGTCTGATACTTAGATATCTGTCAAAAACCTGGATGATTGTCAGCCATATGGTGCCTGAAGATGTTGAGGCCGAGCCTGCTGTCGGCAATACAGATCCTTTGTTTGAGAACAGTGATTTTGAAGACGGAACCCTTACAAACTGGAAAGCAACAGGGAAAGCATTTGATAACCAGCCCACCCTTGGGGATAATATTATGGCAAGGCGGCGCGGCTCATCAAACCACCAGGGCCGTCACTGGGTGGGAACCTATGAAAATTATACGGGCAAGGCCGGTGAAAATCCCGGAAAGACCCGGGGTGATAACCCCACTGGAACCCTGACATCTGTAAAATTTGAAATCATGCATGACCATATTGCCCTTCTTGTTGGCGGTGGCAGGAGAATCTCCCATGAATATGTGGCTCTTTTGGTAAATGGCAGGGAGGTTTTAAAGGTAACCGGCAGCAATAAGGAAGAGATGAAAAAAAAGGTCTGGGATGTTTCTGCTTATAAAGGCAAAACAGCCCAAATCCGCATCAAGGATAATTACAGCCATAGTTTTGGCCATATCAATGTGGATGATTTCAGATATCACTCCTCGGTTAAAGCAGATAAGACAATTAAAACAGTTAAGCACATCAAAACACCCTCTAAAAAAATAACGAAAAAAGCAACCAGAGTTATTTCTCAACCGGTTCAAAATCAAAAAGAGGTTCAACAAAAGTTCAATCCTTATGACGGCTGGTTCCCTTTTCCCGAGTATGGCTGGACCACAAGTGAATCCCGGGTAAGGTCTATTCCCGGTTCTTTGCTTGAAGTTAAAAAGACATATACCCGTGGAAGCAACGACGCTGTTGTTGATATTATTGTAACCACTAAAAAGTCAAGTTTAAAAATGCGTCAAACAAATTGGGATAACAATGAAGATATGCTGCCCCAGCTCATTGAAACAATTCTGGGAGAAGTCCTTAGTCAGACGGGTTCCAAACCTGCAGGTAACAGTTCCGAAACCATCACTCACCAGGGAATCAACGGGCTTCTCAAGGTCGGTGACACCAGCACTACACTTGAATTTGAAGATCAGGGAACCCGTGTCGTGGTCCGGGTGAATAAACGAGACAGGCAAATCCCTCTTCTGTATGGACAAAAGCTTGATTTAACATCTTTAGGCCAGGTGTTTGCCATACAATAAAAATAAGTTAAATAAAAAAATAATTGTATTTTTTGAACAAATCGGGTTTTTGGGTGTCAAATAGAATAAAGAAACTATAATTAAGGAAAAAAACAATGAAAATTTTAAATACCGGTTTTAAATTATTTTTACCCTTGCTCTTTGTTGCTGTGTTTATCAGTTGGAACCCGGGGCAATCCATTGCAAAACCAGAGTGTTCCGAGTGGTCAAAAATTATTTGCAAACAATTGGGGGTAATGGGAATCGCTTGTGGAAAAGCAGGTGTCAACCTCACTGCCCGGGGGCTGATAACGGATCAGGCACCCTTAAAACGTATAGGGTTTCAATTCGGTGAAGGCCCTTACAACATGAACGCAACACGGATCGATACGGGCCGGTATCTTGTGGAAATTCAATCCATGACCCGGCCAAATGATCATTATAAAAAAGAAATCGTCTTGAAAACAAGGGCGGATACCGTATACCCGGTTCGTCTTGCCCCGGCTCCGGCAGGCAAATATACGTGGAACAGTGCCATACAATTCGACCTGGAACAGCAATTGGGCATGCGGCCGATTTCTCTATTAAAAGAAAAACCGCGCTATTTTGTGGATATCATAATTGTTGATCCGGACAAGATGGCAAAGGCCGGATTTCCCGGGTTTAAAATGAACCAGCAGGGCAGCCAATTGCTTTATTTAGGAAATAACCAATGGGAGTTTAATCCTGTCGGGGGTATGCTGGTATATGAAAACGCCGCATGGACCACAGATGCGGCAGCGACAGCATCAAAGCCCTTGCCCCCTTCAACCAATTTATCATCCCCATTGGCATCTCCATCGACCTCTGATACACTGGCTGCTGAACAGCAAATCCTTTTATTTGAACTGATTGAAGCATCTGACATGAGCTATAATAATTCATCGGAAGAGTTGTTGGTCTATCAGTCCCGCCAGAACGGCGGTTCATTTTACCTGGTGCAGAATGACAGGATCGGAACCGGCCTGATTGATACAAAACAGGGCCGGGTTTATGATGCCGGGTCCGCAATCCTCTCAGCCGATGGGAACAGGATGGAACTGGATCTTGATCAGGCTGAGACCATTACCCCTTCGGGAGTTGACGTGCTTGAAGGCAAAACAAAATACAGGGTCGAGGCATGGTGGGATCAGGACCGCCTGGCCTTTACTATAGGGCAGGCCGAAGAGGATGATCAACCCATGGCATTCGGGGCTCATGATGTGTCAGATTCAGTGACAGAAGAAACAACCCCCCTTGACCCGGACCTTTTATTTAAGAACAGTGACTTTGAAAACGGAGATCTGACAAACTGGACCGCAGACGGCGACGCGTTTGAATATCAGCCCACAAAAGGAGACAATCCCACGGCCCGGAGGCGAAACCAGCCTTCCAGGCACCAGGGAGAATACTGGATCGGGACCTTTGAAAAATACAATGGCAACCCCGAGCTCAGACCGGGTCAGACCCAGGGAGACCGTCCCACCGGCACCTTGACATCAGTTTCCTTTGTTGTGTCCAGAGACCAGATTGTCTTTTTAATCGGCGGCGGAAAACATTCTGACAAGGAATACGCAGCCCTGGTCGTGGATGGCAAAGAGGTGATGAAAACCACGGGTAATCGTAAGGAGACCATGCATGAAGTGGTATGGGATGTGCGTAAGTTTGCCGGGAAACAGGCTCAAATTGTGATTAAAGACCTGCATCATAGTGGCTGGGGTCATATTAATGCGGATGATTTCCGTTATGAAGGAGAAAATTAAAAAAGGAGAACATAAAATGAAAAAGATTTTTGTAGTATTGGCAATAGTAAGTTTTTGTACGACAATGCCCCTTTATGCCGGAGAGAAAAAACCGTTGAAGGCTGGAAAAGTGGAACAAAAAATATTCAGAATACTGGGAGACAATGCCTGGCTGGACACAGGATTTGTACTTAACCCTTCTGACCGGGTGACGGTCAATACCACAGGGCAGGTCTTTTTTTCCAATGGGACAGGTGATTCAGGTGTGGATCCTGATGGATATTTGAGGAAGCATTTTGTTTCAGATTATAGTGGAGACAATGCATATTGCGGCGATCCCATTGAAACAGAGAATTGTGGCCACGCAGCGCTTATTGGAAAAGACGGCCAGGGTATGTTCCTGCTTGGAAAATCAAAACTCATCACTGGTAAAAAAGGTAAATTCTATATTGGTATTAATGACTGCTCCTTTAAAACCAAATATTATAATACAGGGCAATTCAATGTATCGGTCAAGGTTGTAAGGGGTGGGATAATTAAGAAAAAATGAGAACACAAAAATGATGAATGTACCCATTATATAGATGAAACATTATTAAGGGGGGGGAGATAAGATGATAAAACAAGTCAGAATGATATGGATGGTTATTTTTGCATTGGTATTGTTCGTGCCTGGGGGCCTTTGGGCCGGATCGATGCAGTCTTCGGCTTCAGATTCTGCAACCCGGTCCGATATCGGCGACCTGCTTTTTGAAAACAGTGATTTTGAGGCCGGAGATCTGACCAATTGGATAGCCACGGGAGATGCCTTTGATTTCCAGCCCACCAAAGGCGATAATCCCACAGCCCGGCACCGTAAACACCCTTCCGAACATCAGGGAGAATACTGGATCGGGACGTTTGAAAAATACAATGGAAAACCCGAGCTCAGACCGGGTCAGACCCAGGGCGATCGTCCCTCCGGCACCTTGACATCCGTCCCCTTTGTTGTGTCAAGAGAGCAGATTGTCTTTTTAATCGGCGGTGGAAAATATCCTGACAAGGAATATGCAGCCCTGGTAGTGGATGGCAAAGAGGTGAAAAAGGCCACGGGTAAGAGTAAGGAGACTATGCATGAAGTAGTGTGGGATGTAGGTGAATTTGCCGGGAAACAGGCTCAAATTGTGATTAAAGACCTGCATTTGGGTGGCTGGGGTCACGTTAATGCCGATTATTTTCATTTCCTGGGGGCTGCATTTGAACCGCCGCCTGTGACAGATGTGGTTTCCTCTGAGCTGACTGTAAAGGGTTATGGCAAATATTTCAATAATGCTGAACTTATCTTAGACGGCCATTTCCCAAAGGATGGAAGCCTCTGGAAAGGTGAGGACTGCGTCTGGTGGCAGGGGACAGCACCCTATTTCCTGGTCGATCTGGGTAATACGTTTCAGGTTCTCGATATTATCATGCAGGTGGACAATAACGATAATTACAGGATCGATTATTCCCAGGACGGCACACAATTTTCTCCATTACTCATCATAAAGAAAGGGTATGGCAAAATTGGTCACGGTATAGACACAATGACCACCCGGAACGGTCATCCTGATTATGTTTCCCAACTTGATTTCCAGCCGGTGCCGGCAAGATTTCTCAAGATATATGCCCTTGGCGGTGACAATAACTACTCGATCTCGGAACTAAAGGTGATAACCGGAAGAAAAGGAGAGGAGCCGGAGGCAGGACCAATACCTGTTTCCGTGTCCGAAGACAAGGATTTTATATCCAGGGACTCTTTTTTTAAAGATATTCCTGCCTATCCTGAAAGCGTCTTCCAAGGTACAAAGCCATGTCCCCAGAAATGGGCAGAGTGCGATCAGTGCGAGCAGAGGTACTACATAACCAATGACGCTCCGGAAAAGGTATGTGATTTCTACAAGGCTGAGATGCCTGTGCAGGGTTGGAAAAAGTTTGTGTATCAGAAGTATCCCGAAGGCGCCTGCTTTGGTACATGGGTAAAAGAGAATCGGAAAACCAGGACAGTGATAAGCATTGGCAGGACAAGAAGTGATAAAAAAACTTTTATCGGGATTTTAAAGGGTGAACAATGCCCATAATGCAGGATGCATAATGACAAGAAAAAAATATAATAAAAAAGGAGAACATAAAAATGAAAAGATTATTATTTATTTTACTTTTTATTTCTTTGGTTGTACCCGCCTGTCTTTCGGCAGCACCGTTTTCTCAACCGGGCAAGGTTGATATTTTTGTTCCACCGGGCCAGGTTGATCTTTTCAGCCAGACCGGCATTCAGTTGCCCGACGATTTAAACACCCTTAAGGTTGGTCAGACCATTCTCGGCACGGTCATGGATACAGAAAGATTAGCCAGATCAGGCATTAAAGATACCAGGGTTGGAGATAAGGTTCAATTGACACTGCTTGAGGGCGGCAAGCTT
>NZ_JAIOSW010000031.1 GCF_021107415.1 Desulfobacula sp. | reverse complement strand
TCTGCAGCCTGCAAAGCAAGTTATTAAAAAGAAAAAAAAGAAAAGCCGGGTAAATGTTATGGAGGTTTTTTTTTGATTTTCCATTTTTGATCATTCCTTTTTTAGAGCCAACGCTGTTTGTTGTCTTCTATTTTACCATTTCTTACCTGCTCTTATCCTTGTTTTACCGTCCCAATGTCTGGTACATTCAGATTCTTTGAATTCAGCCTGCACCAGCGTGTGCGGGCCGGAATATTGTTCATAATGGACGTAACCTGCGGGACGGGGTTTGTCGGGACCTACACAATGACAATCAAACCTTTCCTCCCAAACCTTGCTCCATTCATTCCAGCTTTTTTTTGTGCAAAGGTAGACATAATATTTTTCAAAACTTTTATAATCTGCATCGGGTCTTTGGGCAGCACTGCCACCCTTAGAACATGAATCTATCAATCGTTTATTCTTTGTTTTGCAGTCTTCACATTGGGAGTCGGTGGATACACCCATCAAAGAATAGTCATCATCCCCGCAGATTGGGCAGAATTTTTTAATACATGCATCCCAATCCAGGCCGGAGTCTGGTGAATCATCTCCCGGTGGTGGTATAGTTTCTGGCGTTGGGATACCGCCGGATGGTTTATTACTATTATTTTTAGAAGATTGTTGTTGCACTATCCTTTTTTTCTGGTAGTCATAAAAATCCTTGGTGGTCCGGGTTAAGAATTCATCTGAAAACTGCCGGGCCTCTTTTTTCTGAGCAGCTCTTTTCTCCCGAAATTCTTTGCCCATGATACTGTCAACGCTATTATCTAAATTGTGAAAACTGAAACCTTTTTTACCACCATGGCTCATTCTTGTTGCATCAGATGATTCTTGAAGAATTTTTTGTGTGGATTCTCCGCCGATTTGAGCGAAGTCATTTTTTTTCTTTGCACTTTTTACAGGTCTTCCGACAGTTGAGCTAAGTTCGCTGAAAGCATTTTCCATGTAAGCTCCGAGGTGGTCACAAAGCCATGATGGATAGTGTTGATCAGTCCATAGCTGGGCCTCGGTTAATGCTTCAAAATTATCTGCAAGTTTGCGATGATGAATCTCGGGGGTTTTGGTGACAACAATTAATCCGGTTTTAGTATTGCAATAGATTCCCCAGGGGCCTCCTCTAACGGCAGTATCTTGTGAACATTTTCCGGATTTGTTACATTTGGCGCTGGGGCAGTTTTCTTCAATCCACATTGCAGGCTCCCTCGGACCTGGAAACGGCCCTGCGATAACAATATGGCGGGTAAAATCAACATGCCTGGTGTAGACCACGTTATAGTATTGCTTATTACAGACAACATACCAGACCCAGGCATCGGGCGGGGGTTTGGGTGCCCGTGCAGATTTATCCTGTGCATCGCTTATGGGTGCGGACCAGAATGGATATTCAACATCTATTCTGGCGGTGGCCCTACAGTCTAAAAAACTGACCTTGACCTTAAGGCGTTCATTAAATTTACTTTCCCCGGGGAAAGTATATTGTATGCCGGGTTCCCAAATCAATCCCGGGTCCCGGGTAACATCCACTTCCCTGTTATCATCCATCAGGGCGATCACCCTGAAAACTTGATTTAACCTGAATGTCTGGCCCGGTTTTCCTGAAAGCCTGTTTGGAATAATCTTTATGGATTGGCAGAATGATGCACCCTCATCTGCCTCAAAAGCGGATCTATCATTATCTATAATGGTCAGCTTTACAGGATTTTGTCCGGCAATTTTACCGGTTTGACCTGGTGAAGTGATATTATAAAGTTCAATATAGGCATGCTCAAGTCGTTCAGGCTCACTATCATCCAGTATTTCAATGCTGATGGGTTTTGGATTAGGATCATTGCCCGCCCATTCAAGTTTCCCGAAATTTGATATATAATCCTGGTTCGCATCCGTATTTGCATCATATATCTTCCAGTTAACCCGAAGCGGACCGGACATATCTCCTGATCGTTGGACCAGAATTATAACTTTGCCTGCATCCTCCCGGAATTCATAGGTTAGTTTTTCAAACCCCAAAGTTTTTGGGCCGTTTGATGGAACAGGACCTGGTGGTGGCTGTCCTTTGAGAAGTTTAATCCTGACCCTCTTAATATCTCCAAGAGCGGCACCCCCTGACGGGTTTTTAAGAACTGCCCAAAAACTTGTTTCCTTGTCCCGCTTATTGTTTAATATAGGAATATGTATTTTTTTTACATCCTTTTTGTCCTGGGGCCAAATTATTTTTTTTCCTATTTTTGTATAGTCTTTTCCCTGTTTGGCAGTATTATCATTTGTTGAAAAATCAACACTGACCTGACCCCAGGATAATCCTTGTCTTTTTATCTTTACGGCTACATGATCCTGACCGGCGTCCACATCAATTGAATTTGTGGTAAAGGTCAGATTCCCACCCCGTTCATCATCCTGAATATTAACACCCAGGCTGTGATCTGTCGTTTTGCTGCTGCCTGTCCGGGATGTGATTATTAAATAAAATTCTTCCTGCCCCTCTGAAAGATCATCGTCTAAAATTTCTACAATGATATATTTTTCATTGTAATCTTTTCCTGACCATTTGACCTCACGTGTTTTCAAGCGAAAATCCATACCCTGAACAGCACTGCTGATCCCCTGGTTCAGTGTAATTGTGGCTGATTCCGTTTTTTTATCAGTACCGATTCTTTTTAAGGGGATTTTTATTTCACCATCTGTTTCTTTCACCGTCATGCGGTTGAAAGTGGAATAAGGAGAGCCGATGCTGCCGGATACACCCTTTTTTTTTCCATAAACCCTTACCATGACCGGATAGATTTTTTTACGGTTGAAAAGTTTGACCCGGGCCCTGATTTCATATTGCTTTGCATCACTTACTATTAACCGGTTTGATCCTTGCACTAAATAGTATTTTGGATCATATTGAACCGTACCGTCTTCATAGACTACAACAAGGCGAAAATGGATGGTTTCTCCGATAGTAACATCGGGCCAGTGGGCTCGGTACCTGGAAGGCTCGAAATTTACTGATTTGATTTTTATTTGTTTTAATTTTTCTCCATCAATTTGTTCAGGAATCTCTTTTTCAAGAGCTGCAATCTTTTTTTCCAGGCCGGTAATTTTTGATATGGTGTCTTTGTTATTTTTTAATTGAACAATATTTTTTCTTCCTGTTGATTTTGCTTTTTCAAGGTTGCTTAAAATATCATTTAAGGCCCCGCTTTTTCTTAAGTCGGCAATTTTAACCTGTTGCCCTGTAACCTTTGGGATTGCTATATTAAAGCCACTGCTGGTTGAAGCGACAAACGTCATGGCCCCTATATAATTATTATAAACCTCGGACGATACAAAAACCTCGGTATCATTATTAATTTTAAGCTGATAAGGCTCAATTTTTTCATTGATTTCTTTTAAAGCAAAGCTTTTAAATCCCTTTTCTAATGGACCTGGTTTTTCTTTGCTTAATATTTTGATGCCTGATTGATACAATTTTAAGTCGGTTAATCCTTTCTCAATTTTATTAATATCGTCATCTATGGCTTTACTCAGACTTTTTTTTCCCATGCCGGGATATTTTTTTTGCATCCTTGAAAGTATTGTCTTTGCCTTCTGATGCTGATCTTTTAATTGGGCAAGCTGTTTGCGCTTCTGGTCAAACTGGTCTGCAAAAAGAACCTGAAAAGATAGAAGCAAACAGAATGCCGATAGGCTTACGATCAATGTTTTAAAATGGGGAAATTGCATTTTTACCCTCCTGACCCGAATTGGCGAAAACGCACAAAAAAATTACAAGTCACTATAAAAATCACTATCTATTATAAGGATTTCCATCATCAACAGGATAAATGGCTGTATCCCTGATAATCGATGAGGACTTATAATTGGGATGGTATAGTACTGCTCTGACTTTAAGAGCGTCTAACCTGGTTATTTCATCTGATGGTGATCTTTCTATTTTGACAGGCTTGCTAAAATTGATAATACCATTTGCCTGGTTGATTTTGATGTTTTCTATTACAATTTGGTTGGTCCTGCCATCACTATCAACTGGTATCGGAGATAAATTTATACTGATAAAGCCTGTAGTTGCATTATTCAGAGAATATGAAATGCTTCCCGAGAACATGACTATGTTCCCTTTCTCAAGGATTGTAAAAGGTCTGGGAGTAACTTGTTTGATGGAAAGAGTTCCATCCTTTGCTCCGGCGCTTTTTCCACACAAACAATAGGAAGGAAAAATTAAAAATAAGCAAATAATGCTCCCGATAAACAGGGTGATTGATTTTTTCATTGTCTGTCCCCTTGTTGAATGGATTTAATTTCAACTATTAGTAGATACGAAATCAATAATCAAGCAGAATTTTTTTAACATATTGGTGAAATAATTTTGTCAAAAAACCAATAATCCATTAGGTTCTTTAAACATCAGGTGAATTCAGAGTGTGGGCGGCAGGTTTTGGCAAAAAGCTGAAGGAATGGGAAAAGTGAAATCAGATACTGCATTTGTCCATGGATAGAAACTTGACTTTAAGGCGCTAATTATATTATTAATCCGGATCATTAAAATAAATAAATTATTAACTTATTTACAATAAATTTAAGGAAAGATCATGGGCAAGAATGTAGTTGAAAAAATTGATGATCAAGTGAAAATTAAAACCGTTCTGGTGAGTGTGTCAGACAAATCAGGCCTTGAGTCCTTTATTCCGGGGCTCATCAAGTTAAATCCGGGAGTGTTGATCCTGTCAACCGGAGGAACCTTTGGTAAAATAAAAGAGATTTTAGGGGAAAAAGCAAATACATGCTTGAAACAGGTGTCTGAATATACAGGACAGCCGGAAACCCAGGGCGGACTGGTTAAAACCCTTGATTTTAAAATTTACCTTGGTTTGCTCACGGAAACCTATAATGATGCCCATCAGGAAGATTTAAAAAGAACCCATGCCCTTGCCATCGATATGGTGGTCGTAAATCTTTATCCCTTTAGTGAAACCATTGCCAAAGAGGGAGTGAGCCTGGAAGATGCCAGGGGGAATATTGATATCGGCGGCCCGACCATGATCCGGGCATCTGCCAAAAATTTTATCCGGGTGGCATCAGTGGTTGATCCGTCTTCATATCCTGTTCTTCTGGAAAAGCTTACAGCCAATAAAGGTTCTTTAGGCCTGGAAGACCGGTATACACTTGCTCAAAAAGCCTTTGAGCACACAGCGGCCTATGACAGGGCCATCAGCCGCTATCTTGCAGCAAAATCATTGAATGAAGTTAAATCATGTTATCAATCAGGAGAATAAGCAATGTCTAAAGATCTCAAAGCGATGTATAAAACAATTATGGATGATCATTTTACCCCGCAAATGGAAGTTTCTTTTGTTGAAGGGGATAAAAGACAGACCCTTTTTTATGAAAAGATTTCATGGGTGATTGATGATGTGAACAAGGGATTAAGATATGGTGAAAATCCCGGTCAGGAAGCAGCGCTTTACAGGCTTGTCAACGGTAACCTGGCCCTTGGCGATGCAAAGACCATTACGCCGGGCAAATACCTGGTTTCTGATATTGAATTGCTTCAATCGGGAAAGCATCCGGGAAAAACCAATCTTACCGATGCCGATAATGCCCTGAATATTTTAAGATATTTTACTGATACCCCATGTGCCGTGATTGTCAAACATAACAATCCCTGCGGGGCTGCACGAGCGCAAAGCCTTGAACAAGCCTATAATAAAGCCTATATGGCAGATCGTGTGGCAGCGTTTGGCGGCTGTATTGCACTCAATAAAGCAGTGGATAAGGCTACAGCCCAGGCCATTGCCAACCAATATGCCGAAGTTGTGGTGGCCCCGGAATTTGAGGAAGGGGTTATAGACATTCTTGGAGCTCGGAAAAATTTACGAGTTATCCGGATTAATAATATTGATAAGCTCCAGAGCTTTATCGGTGAACGTGTGATTGATTTTAAAACCCTGATGGATGGCGGCATGGTTGCCCAATGGTCCTTTGTTCCCCAAACCCTGTCTGAAAAGGATTTAATTGTGGCTTCAACAGAATATAAGAAAAAAACATACAAGGTCAATCGTGAGCCCACCCAAGCCGAATTACAAGACATGCTGTTCGGATGGCTGGTGGAATCCGGCATTACATCCAATTCAGTGATTTATGTGAAAGATAATGTCACGGTGGGGATTGGAACCGGTGAGCAGGACAGGGTAGGTGTGGCGGAAATAGCTGTGGACAAAGCCTACCGCAAACTTGCCGACAGGTATAGTTTTGAAAAATATGGAATTTCCTTTGCCGATCTGACAGATACTGACAAGAGGGCACAAATTGAAAATGATGTGAAAGAGGTCAAAGGCGGACTTATCGGGTCAACCATGGTGTCTGATGCCTTCTTTCCTTTTCGAGACGGCATTGACGTGGGACTTTTACAGGGTGTAAAAGCCGTGGTGCAGCCAGGGGGTTCCATGAATGATTATCAATCTATTGAAGCCTGTAATGAAAACGATGCAACAATGGTTTACACGGGCCAGAGAAGTTTTAAACATTAAAACTTTTTTATAATGATTTTTCTGTGCTCTTTTGATCCGGCCCCTTTTGTGTATCTATCATACCTGATGTTTTGATGGCGGCATGGGCAGCCGCCAGCCTGGCAATGGGCACCCTGAAAGGTGAACAGGACACATATGTAAACTTCAAGTCATGGCACAAATGGATCGACTGAGGGTCTCCGCCATGTTCACCGCAGATCCCGCACTCCAGGTCAGGCTTAACAGATCTGCCTTTTTCCACTGCCATTTTAAGAAGCTGACCAACTCCATCCCGATCAATAACCTCAAATGGATTTTCAGGGAGAATCCCGGATTCCATATACTCAATAAGAAATCCTGTCTCTGCATCATCCCTTGAAATGCCAAAAGTTGTTTGTGTCAGGTCATTTGTTCCAAAAGATACAAATGATGCATATTCTACTATTTGGTCCGCTGTCAGGGCTGCACGGGGCAGCTCAATCATTGTTCCGAAACTGTAATCGACCTTAATACCCTCTTTTTCCATGGTCTTTTTTGCTTCTTGTTCAAGAAGCTGTCTTTGTTTTTTTAATTCATTTACATGACATGTAAGGGGAATCATTATTTTCGGTTTAATCTTTTTCCCTTCCCGGATGACCATACAGGCGGCCTCAAAAATGGCCCTGACCTGCATGATGGTTAATTCCGGGATATAGATCCCAAGACGCACACCCCGAAGGCCCAGCATTGGATTTGCTTCACGGAGACTTTCAACTCGTTTAAGCATTTTTTCCTTTTCCCTGATTTTTTCAATAAGATCATCCATCTGCTTCAATGTTGTAGCATCCCTGATTTGAAGTTTAAAAGCTCAATGTGATCCGGTAAGAATTCGTGGAGCGGTGGATCAATCAGGCGGATGACAACTGATTTGCCGTCCATTACCCTGAATAGCCCTGCAAAGTCCTCCCGTTGAAAGGGAAGAAGGGCATCAAGGGATTCCTGACGCTCAATGGGAAAATCAGTCATGATCATTTTCGTGAAATGAGGAAGCCTTTCGGTTTCAAAAAACATATGCTCCGACCGGCAAAGCCCGATGCCCTCAGCTCCATAGTCCAGGGCTCTTTTTGCGTCTTTGGGGTAATCAGCATTGGCCCAGACACCCAGATCCCGAAATTCATCAGCCCAGGACAGCAGCTTGATCAGCCATGGGTCCTTGATATCCGGGATCATTGTGGAGAGTTTTCCAAGATATACCTCCCCGGATGTGCCATCCACGGAAATCCAGTCCCCCTCTTTGATTTCAAGACCATTGATGTCCATACTCCGGTTTGTCAAGTCAATATTAATATCTGACACCCCAACCACAGCCGGTTTCCCAAACTGGCGCGCAACAAGGGCTGCATGACTTGTTCTTCCTCCCCGGCTTGTAAGAATCCCCTCTGATGCCAGCATTCCATGAACATCATCCGGTCTTGTCTCAGGTCTTACCATGATCACTTTTTTGTTGGTATCTTTCGCCCATGCCTCTGCTATATCTGCATCAAAAACCACCTGGCCGACAGCAGCTCCCGGGGATACATTTAATCCGGCAGCCAGCATTTCTCCTTGCTGGACAGCTCGTTTCAATGACGCTTGATCAAACTGGGGGTGGAGAAAAAAATCAACCTGTTCGGGTGTAATACGCATTACAGCCTCTTGTTTTGAAATCTTTTCTTCTTGAGTCATTTCAACGGCTATGCGAACAGCAGCCTGGGCAGTTCTTTTTCCATCCCGGGTTTGAAGCATCCACAGTTTACCTTTCTCTATGGTAAACTCAACATCCTGCATCTCACGATAATGATCTTCCAGTACCTGGGCAATCCTTTTGAATTCCCTGTATATATCCGGCATTTCGCTGTTCATGTCTAAAAGGTTCTTTGTCAGGCGAATACCGGCGACCACATCTTCTCCCTGGGCGTTTATCAGATAGTCCCCTTCTATAGCCTTTTCGCCGGTCGTACCGTTACGGGTAAGAGCCACCCCTGTGGCGCAGTCTTCCCCTACATTTCCAAAAACCATGGCCTGAATATTAACTGCGGTTCCAAGATGGTGGGGTATCCTTGCTGCATTGCGGTAATCAACTGCTCTCTTGCCGTTCCAGCTCTCAAAGACAGCCTCAGTGGCCATTTTAAGCTGTTCAAGAGGATCCTCGGGAAAAGTATGCTGTGTCTGCCTGCTGAAAATTATTTTGAATTTTTCGCATATCCCCTTCCAGTGATCACCTGTCAGTTCTGTGTCATTTTTAACCCCTGCCTTCATCCGTGTGTCAGTAATAATATTCTCAAACAGGGCATCGTCAATACCTGTCACAACGCTTCCGAACATCTGTATAAGCCGTCTGTACGAGTCATATACAAATCTGGCATCCCTGGTCATTGTTATCATCTGCTCAACGGTTTTTTCATTAAGCCCTATATTCAGGACCGTATCCATCATTCCCGGCATGGAAAACCTGGCCCCTGACCTGCAGGAAACAAGGAGAGGATTTTGGACATCACCAAATTTTTTACCCGCTTGGATCTCCACCTTTGCAAGCCCCTCTTGCACCTGCTCCCACAGGTTATCCGGCATTATTCCGCCTGACTCAAGATAAGCATTGCATGCTTGGGTTGTTATGGTGAAACCCGGTGGTACAGGAATATTAATTCTTGTCATCTCCCCAAGGTTTGCCCCTTTCCCACCCAAGAGCCCACGGACTTTCTCCCAATCGCCACCGGCATGCTCCTGTGCAGTATCTATTTCATCAAAAAGATATACCCATCTACTTGACATAAGAACACCTCCTGCTTGAAGTTTTTATTAATCATTCAAATAATTATAGGCATCACTCATAATATACCGGGCAAGGAAGATTTGAAAAATATTATTTAAGAATTATGACAAGGCGTGTCATATGTGTCAAGAGCATTTTTAAGTTGGGAAAGGGGGAGGGATCAATCAGGTGGGTAATCTAATTGAATTTGATAAAAATTGAACATTGAATATAATCAAGCAGCAGGGTCAAACGTCTTGACTTCTCTTTCCAATCTGTCACCTAACTGCATTTTGGCCATTTCAGTATCATAGTGAACCTGAATTCCCGTCCAAAAATCAACAGACATTCCAAAATAACGCGCTAATCTTAGAGCAGTATCCACACTGATTCCTCTTTCAAATCGGACAATTTTATTTATTCTCATGGCCGGAACGCCGATATCCTTAGCAATTCGATATTGGCTTATACCCATTGGTTTTAAAAACTCTTCAAGTAGTATTTCACCAGGGTGTGTAGGGGGGAAATCTCTCATAATAGCACCTCCTTAATGATAATCAACAATCTCAACACCATATACGCCATCCTTTTTCCATTCAAAACAAATGCGCCATTTTTTATTTATGCGTATGCTGTGTTGTCCCTTCCGATTGCCACTGAGCGTTTCAAGCCGGTTTGCGGGCGGCACTCTAAGATCATTGATTTCAGTAGATCTATGAAGCATAATTAGCTTCCTTTCTGCCAACCTCTGTATATCCTGCGGCAATTTTTTAGAAAAAAGACCATTAAATATAAATTTAGTTTTTTTGCATTTAAAGTCTTTTATCATGGTCAATATAATAACCTATAAGGATAGTATCGTCAAGGGGTATTGTTTCTTTTTTGTCTTCGTCTTGACAAAAGGCAAAAAAGCGTTTACTTATCTTTTTGGCATGAAATTTGCGAAAATTCAGGGGATTAATGGAAGTTTAATTCAATTTTTATGGCCTTGAACAAAAGAGGAGATATTCAATGCAATCCATCCCAATCAAAAAGATTTTTTTTACCGGACTGGTAATATCACTGCTGTTTCTGATGTCCGGAATTGCTCCTGCAAAAGAAAAAAAAGGGTTTGACGCTAAACGACAGGCCTTTTGTAAAACGATGTTGACCCATGCAGAAGAATCTTCTGCCCTTGGCTATGATGAAAAAGCCGGCTACTATTTCCAACAGGCTGTTAACGCTGATCCATCCCAAATAGCTAAAATATGGTTTCAAATGAAAGAGGGAAATGCCTCTGAATCGGGAACAACGCCTCAGCCTCCGGCGGCAGAAACACAAGAAGAAGGCGGGATCATCATGGGTGATGATGAAGGGTGCTGATGCAACTTGTCTATGAGAGTATCATTTGGGTTTTTTCCAAGAGCAGATCAATATAGGTGTGGTGTGTTCAACCTTACACAATAAATCTTAAAGCAGGAGGAAGAAAAATGAAGAAGTTAGTTGCTTTAATGGCGTTTGTTTTTTTTATGAGTAGTTTTTATGTTTCCCTGGCACTTGCAGATGATTCTAAAGCATTAAAAGCCAAAGAAAAAGAAGTCTGGTCAGAATGGTGCAATAAAGTTCCCCCAGAGCGACGATTGGATATCAATCAGTTCAAGGCGCTTTATGATCAAGTAATGGCAGGGAAAGAAGAAGCCTACCTTATTGACACTCGGACCCATCCAGAATTTTACGCCGGCCATATTGCCGGAACTAACCACATACATTCCGGTCACATGTATACTATCCCGAAAAAAATAAAGAATAAGGATGCCAAGATCGTTGTCTGGTGCCGGACCAAAAAACGTCAATGTTATGTTGGAGGCTTTTTGGCTATGTACGGGTACACCAATGTCTGGCTTTATCAAGAGGGTATAGTCGGCTGGATTAAAAAGGGATATCCTTTGTGCAACCAGTTCATGGGCCAATTTAAGGTAGTGGAGTACCACAAATATTTTACAGGAAAGTATAAAAAAGGACCAAACGCAGGTAAGGAAAAAGATCCCTATACCATTCGTGAATTTCATGCGTATTAAAAATAGAGCATAGGGTGGGGAGCGTGGCATGTGTATGGCATCTTCGCTAATGTACACCGAGTCGATATACATAGTAGAATGCCGACTGCCCTTGCATGAAGGAGTAAACTGATGAACGGATCTCGATATTCTTTCGCACTGATATGGATTGTCCTATTCCTGTTAACTGGGATCGTACATGTTGTTGAGGGCGAAGAACTTCCCAAAGCAAAGACCATTGATGAGCTGGCAGATAGATATGATGTCAGCACCTGTATCGACTGCCATGAAGATCAGTTTCATGAGTGGGAAAGCTCAGCCCATTCTCTTTCCATGGTTGGATCTGGTCACGGTCGAACTCGTGCCACCTTTAAAACTGCAATAACACGTGGGCTCATGACATGGCCGTATTCGGGCGTGAAAAAGAAAGAAGATGTTAAAATTGAACATCTCATGATATGCGCCAGATGCCATTTGCCCCAGCTTGCCGAGGCCACTGATGATGTTGCCCAGGAGATCGTTCAGGCCGTGTGGGCCCGGGACAACAAAAAACTGGGAAAACTTTCCATCAATTGTCTCGTCTGCCATCAGCGCAATGCCATCATTCACAAATGGCAATTTGGTACACCTGAGCGCACTGAAGTATACGGCACCATGGAAGGCGAGCATGAGGACGAAGATCATCCCGATATAAAGAAAAGCCCGATACTGAAAGAGTCTATTCTCTGCGGTCAGTGCCATGGTCTTGGGCCAGGGTTTCATCTGGAACAGCCTACCCAGTGTGCCACAGGATACGGCAGTTATCTTTGGGCATATATTCCGGAAGGGGGTACCAATACCTGTCAGGATTGTCATATGAGTCGTATGGAAAAAGGGCATGCCATGCCTTCTTATCGTGATCCGGACATGCAGGAGGCGGCAGTGGAGATGCAGGTGGAGGTGCATAGCCACCATTGGCGCAAAAACAAAACCGAGGGTGTTTTGCCGCTGGCCACTGTTCAGGTGGAATTGACCAACCGGACCGGACACGGCATCCCGGATGGCTGACCCACGCCCAACCGGCTGATCCTGGAAGTGATCGCGCGAACCTATGAAGGCAAAGAAGTTAGTCGACAATCAAAAATATACATGCCCCATCCGGCCAGATTCGGTATCACCGACCGTATGGGCAGAGGACCCTATGAGAAGAGCGGCATGATACGAGACACAGCCCTGCCGCCGCTTCGACCGGTTCGGGAGACCTTTGAGGTTGTGTTCCCGTATAAGGATACCCAAGAAGGAAACCGAATTCTGACCACCGATACCATGGAAGTGGAAGTTCGATTGGTATATCTTCCATTTGGGGAGGCAAACCAAGACCATTTTGTATGGAAAATATCAAAACATCAGGTTCATCTCGATCAGAACCTGTGATAAAAGATTTTTTATCAATAACACGAAGAGAGCTTGTTGCCCGCTGCATTCAGTTTTTTGCAGCGGGCGGCTTGTTTTTTTTAATTTGGAAGTTTATTCATGGTAATACTCCTTCTGATCTTGTGGTTTCTTTTCATCACAAGCCTCAAAAAGGGGAAGTTGTTTACGATCAGGGCGTTTATCTGGTGGGACTGGAGAATGGAGTAAAGGCTCTTTCCGAACGATGCCCTCATCTGGGGTGCCAATTGTTTTACGATGAGCAATCCTTGCATTTTTTGTGCCCCTGCCATGGTTCACGTTTTTCTTTAGAAGGACTACGAGTGGAAGGCCCGGCGCAAAAGAACATGTTCGGACTTGAACTTATAGTAGATGATAAATGCGGCGTTTATACTGCCAAATTGCCAATTTTTTGACCTGCTCCTTTTTTCAATCACAGGGCGGTTCATCATTTTTTAGTGACCGTTTCGGGCGGTCCCTGGCTATTTTATCATGGTGGGCATTTATTATTGCACTTGTATCGGGTATTGTCCTATCCTTTAATTATCGCCCATGGGGAAATGTATATCTTGCCTTATCAAAATTGACTTATCAGTTTCCCTATGGCATTTTTTTTCGAAAGCTTCACTATTTGTCAGGACAGTGTTTTTTATTGTTTGCCCTGGCACATATGTCTGAACATTTTTTGCGACGAACCTTTCTTCACATGAAACCAATTGAATGGCTGCGGTTGGTTTCTGCATTTTTTTTAAGCTTTCCCCTGGTATTTACCGGATTTATCCTGAAAGGGGATAAAGAAGGCATTTTTGCCGGCGAAGTAATGGTCAATCTTGCCCGGGAAATTCCTATTGTTGGAGCCGGCCTGGCCATGTTGCTACTTAAACCCGGCGAAGATTTTTTTCTTCGTCCCTATCTTCATCACACCGTTACCTTGCCGCTTCTCGTTATTTTTCTTCTTGGTGGCCACCGTCGACGGCTTTTCCTTGAGAAAGGGTTGGGTCTTCTACTGCTGGTTATTCTAGGCGTACTCACATTTTTCTATCAACTTCCGCCTGACATTCCGCCCAGAGCTGAGATAGCAGGCATTACCGGCCCCTGGTTTTTCCATGGCATCCAATTGCTTCTGCGCTATGGATCACCTTTAATGGTCGGTATCCTTTGGCCGATGACACCAATATCATTCATGCTTGCTCTGGCATTTCCTTTGGTTTCATCTTTTCGCCAATTCTGGATTTTAACGGGTATCCTTTGGGTTATTCATTTGATTGTTCTGTGTGTGGCGTGGTTCCTTTTACCCATATTGGCAGGTGTATCCGGATGAAACCAGGTCAGAAATCGGATCATTTTATTCCCTTATTTCTGTTGATGATTATAGTTGCCTTACTTTTTTTGCATGAGGTGATTCGAAAAAAAATACCCCCGGGGTCTCCGGATGGATGTGCCATGTGTCATGAGACGAATACCGATCCTTCAGTGTCTCATCCAGTGGCTGTGATGGGCTGCGCAGTATGTCATATGGGCAATCCATTTGCCCTGGATAAAAAAAAAGCTCACCTGGGTTTGATCAGAAATCCGGGGAGTTTACAGGTTGCGCAAAAAACCTGTGGACAGCCTGAGTGTCATCCCGATCTGCCCGGGCGAGTTAAAAAAAGTCTCATGGCAACCAATCAAGGTATTCTTTCCGTGATGCAGAATCTTTGGCCCCACAATGATGCTGAATCTGTTCAAAATGTCCGCCAGCTTACCGCACTTCCAACTGGCCGGAGTATGGCCCTGGATCACTATCGAAAGATGTGCGGCGGCTGTCATTTGTGGCGTCCCCGGTATCCGCAGCTGGGTGAAATCGGGAAAAGAGGTGGTGGGTGCACAGACTGCCATATTCAAGAGTTGGTATGTCTTAATTCTGATTTATCCCAGAAAAAATTTAATCACCCGGAATTAACCACCCATATTCCTGATGAAAACTGCCTCAAATGTCATAACCGTTCCGCACGAATCGGACTTTCCTATTACGGCCGGTTTGAATCGGAAGGCTATGGTACACCATACCAACACGGGGAACCGGGTCCCCGGCAACTTTCAGGAAATAGATTTTATCTGGAGCGGCCTTATGATGTTCATCATAGCAAGGCTGGTCTTACCTGTATTGACTGCCACACGGAAAAAGGAATCATGGGTGATGGCAAGGAATACCAGCATCAAGAGGACCAGGTGGATATCACCTGCAACACCTGTCATACACCGGAATATCGGTTGAAAGATCCAGACCCCGATCTGACCCGGCGGCTTCTGCGCGGTAATGGACGTGAGACACCAGTCAATGCAGGCCCGTTTATCCTTTCACCTAAAGAAAGCCCAATGTATAACCTCAAAGCTGTATCAGACGGAAAACTGAAACTCTTTCGCAAGAGGGATGGTAAGGAAATCGTTTTTTCCGGAGTATTAAATCCTAAAATCCACAAAGCTGAGTATCATCGTCGGCTTTCTTGTCAGGCCTGCCACAGTGCCTGGATCCCACAATGCTATGGCTGCCATGAAAATCTTTTTTTACAGGCATCCCAGAAAGACTGGCTGACCGGTGAGAAATCACCTGGGAGGTGGACGGAGGGTAGAAGCTATCTGCGGTTTCGACGTCCTACCCTTGGGATTAATTCCGGCGATAGTATCGGCCCTTTTGCACCGGGCTGTCAGGTTTATATCGAAGTTTTTGACCAAAAGGGACGTCATCAGCCGGAAGAATCCCATCGACATTTGGTCATGGCCGGGTTTGATCCCCATACCACCACCCTGAAAGTGCCGGATTGTGAGGGGTGCCACCTGGACCCAAAGATTCTAGGCCTGGGCACCGGGGCATTGAAGATTACCGAAAAAGGGTTGGTTTTCGATCCGGTTTACCAGGCGGCTGCATCCGGTCTTGGCATTGATTTCCCTCTGGATGCATTTGAATCTCCCGACGGTACTCCTTTCCAGCTTGCCTCCCGAAAAAACAGTCGGCCTTTTAATAAGGAAGAATTGGACAGGATTACAAGGGTAGGTCTGTGTGTGTCCTGCCATGATAAATACGACGATAAAATTTTCAATGATTTCAATGACAGTTTTTTACGGTTTCAGGCAGGTGAGGTAGCCTGTCGAAAGGAGGTGCCGTGAGGATTGTGTTTATAATCTGCCTGTTTTTGCTCCAGGTTATCTGGTATCCCGGTTCTCCCCGGGCAGCGGAAAGGACGGTGGATGACTATCGTGAGTGCCTCACCTGCCATAAAGGGATTGAATCAATGGATGAAAATCATGATTTTCCCTGTGTGCAGTGCCACATAGCACCGGAAAATCGCAGCATAATTATCCGGAATCATAGCCTGATTGTCAGATATCCGTCGTCTCTGTCACAAGTTGATATCTTCTGCAGTGGCTGTCACTTGGATGAAATTGATCGGCTTCAACACTCCCTGCACTGGACCCTGGCCGGTATGATCAACCAGACCCGGTTTCTCTGGGGTGCACAACCAGATCCTGGAACACATTATGGTGCGGTTCCAGGACCAGACCTGCCTGGCCTGCCGGGCAGCCCTGAAAAGGTTAGAACTCCAGCAGATCTTGTGGACGATTTATTGCGCCGCCGATGCATCTCCTGTCACATTGGGGCTGTACCGCCTAAGAAAAAAGGACTGTTCAGAGGTGTGGGATGTGCTGCCTGTCATGTGCCCTTTGCAGATGACGGCCGCTATCGGGGAGGGGATGCTGCATTGAAAGGAAAAACCGGTTATGCCCTGTCACATACTTTTTGTAAGCCCATATCGACCGGTCAATGCCTCAAGTGTCACAATGGCCCCCATGTTGGAGCGGATTATACCGGCTTGTTTCAACATGATTATAGTCAGAGCTATCGGACACCCATCATTAATGGATATCTGCCTGAACAAAAATATCTCATGGATCATCATCGCCTGAAAGCGGATGTCCATTATGAAAAAGGTTTGCTTTGCGTGGATTGTCATAATCAGGGAGATGTCATGGGAAGAGGACGGATGGCAGCCAGTGCAAAAGATGCGGTTTCTGTGCGCTGCCTGTCATGTCACGATTCTGAAAGGTCTGATGTGAAGTCATCAAAGTTTACTGGAAAGACCTGGAGAATCTTTAACTCTCGAACGGGCAAACGGCAGCGTATACCGGTTCGCGACCCATCCATACCCGCCCATGCCATACCCGGTATGGAAAAAGTTCACTGTATGGGATGTCACTCTACCTGGGGGTTTATGGATTACGGGCCAAGCCTGATCAGAGACGATCGCATAGATTTGACCCGCTGGTCACCATGGCGTCTTCAGGGGGATGCTGTTGTCGCAGAACTGTTTGATGCCCATGGACGGTTTCTTGGCGTTCCAGATGATTCAACGCCCGGCCCCTGGCTGATGGGCTGGCGATTCCGACGATGGGAATATCTTACATTGGGAAAAAATCATCAAGGCAGAATAGTTCCTTTTCGTCCACGCTATCAGTACCGTGTTTCCTATGTAAACCCCAAGGGTCGGGTAATCTTAGATGATGTCATCCCCAACCGCGGTGATGGGAGAGAGCGAGGTTGGGCATTTATGCCATACTACCCGCACACGGTTCAAAAACGTGGGAGAAGCTGTGAAATCTGCCATGGGCAATCTCTTGCCGCAGGCTATGGCCTCTGGGAGGGTCAGGGGCCGGATCTGTCCCTGACCAAGCCATCCCCGCCGGTATATTCTTCGATGTCATTACTTTCAAAAATCGAAACACAGAATATTTTACAAAAAACACCGGTTTACCGTAGATGGCGGTTAAAAACACTATGGTGGGATTACCAAAAGAAACGGTAATGGGGGAGTATAATTTACATACTTCCCCCTGTTGCATTGAATCAGGATTTCTTTATATACATTTTAAAAAAACCCTCTCCATCATCAAGGTCTCCTATACACTCATCACCTGTCTTTTTTATAAAATCAGGC
This sequence comes from Desulfobacula sp., assembly GCF_021107415.1. The sequence goes on along the minus strand of NZ_JAIOSW010000031.1, from coordinate 2,395 downwards.
AAGTCATTTCTAAAACCGGGATCAGTCACCAAAACCTCGATAATCTGGCCCGACTCCATACTCTTTAATGCCTTTTTAGTTTTCAATAAAGGCATGGGACAACTTAAGCCTTTTACATCCAAGGTTACATCTGCATTGATTTCTTTAACATCCATTTTTTATTTTCCTTATACTTGAATATATTTTTATGTAATTGTTTATTTTTTTTTCCATTCACAACTCACAACTTTAAATTGAGCGGTTTCCCTCAATTGGGAAACACATTCAGTCTATTACAAAGACGTCCCCTTCCTCATTCCAGTCCGCAGCAATATACCATAGAATAAGTATGGCCAGTATCAGTATGACCGACCATTTATAGGTAATCCAGTCAGGTAAAAACACGGCCCGGCCTACTTTTTCTATGAGACCGGTAGTGTCCATATAATAGCGAACAAGGGAATTGGTAAGGGCAAAACTTACAAGAACCATCCAGAGCTTAACCTGGCCTTCACCCACACGCCAGAGGGTCCCACTGCCGCAGCCACCGGCCACCACCATGCCGGTACCAAAGATAAATCCGCCTACAAGTCCCCCGAAAAAAAAGGTATTGGTCACGTAAACCATTTCACCCCTCAAACCTGCCCATTTAATGATACCATATCCGATTACCGCAACCATGAGACTCAATGCAACTGCCTTTGTCTGGCGGCTGTCGCCGGTCATAAAAGGGTCCCGAAACGCCGCCACAAAACAAAAGCGGGATCGATGCATTACCACACCGATACTAAGTCCCAGCAGGAGAAATCCTCCTGCTTTGGTATAGGCAAATGCCGAATATTGAAATGAAGCCAAAATTCCGGCCACAAGGACCGCCACTCCGATATATGGTTGAACAGGCCGCCAGTCATATTTTATTTTTTTTGTGCCTTTAGCTGCAGGGGTGCTCATTTTGGGTGGGAACTTCTCCATGTCCCACAATAGATAACGTAGACCAACATAAGCCCCTGCAATCAGGCCTATCATCATGGCAAAACCGCCTAAAGAATAGGCACTTATGGCTGAATAGAACCCCCCTACATTACATCCCCTTGCAAGAGCCGCCCCTATTCCCATCAGTATTCCGGCAATGAAACCTTTTACCATTTCAATGCGGGGGGGCACCCTGAGACTAAACTCCCTTCCGAGGAGAGCGGAAGCAAAGGCGCCAAATATCAGCCCTATGTCCATTATAGATGCAAAATTTATAAGGGGTGACTGTATTGTTTTCGTGTAAAGCCCCATGGAAACAAAAAGCCAGTCACCCCAATTACGCATCCCTGCGACTACACCCCATGGTCTTCCCCAGGCAAACATCATTATACTGATAAAAGCAATAAGGAGAGCACCTACCCAGGAAGGCCATGTTTTCTCGAAGAAAGCTGCATGCCCCTCCCGGATCTTCCGAACTATATAGATATTGTTTTCACTCATGGATCACACCTCCCTTTAACAACCTTCATCATCACCGATGATTACTCCTTCAAGCTGTTCTTCCCCGGCTGGAGTATCTGTCGGCGGCTGGGGCGCCGATGGAATTTTTACTGGTTCAGAATCGACAGGGGCACCCGGTGGAACTGCCATGAACATTTTTTTAATATCATCCGTAGGTACAAACGGGATGAATTTCCCCGTCCTTTCTACCTGGTAAGCCATGTGGGCCAGAAAGCTTCTGTCATACAAAGCCCACCCCCTGGCTGAGGAAGGATCAGATGCAATGGCCATCCTGTAATATTTCCTGGCTTCTAGGTATTTGCCCCGCTCATAAGCCTCATTACCCAATCTGATCATCAGGGCGCAAAATTTTTTGTCCGGGGGACATGGTAGCTTGTAACCCTCCTGGGAAAAAGCCGTTACTACTAATACCATGGTAAAGAGTAAGGTGATTCCTATTGTTGTGATTACCGATTTTTTACGCCACATGGTCCTTCCCTCCCAATATTGCACACTACTTAAATTTAATTTAAATTCCTTAAAAAAAGCAAAGTATTCATCTTAGAGGGATATAACAGCCTTGGCTGACATGATTTCGTCCGTCACGCGCATCGCGGTCACAGGCTCCGCCCCATCGATGAGATCAGATTGTTCGATTTCTCTACCTTTATAGCAAGGCGTGCAAATCAGAAGCTTACCCCCCTCTTCAAGAAAGGCATCCATAAGATCCGGCAATGGAGGCCTTTCCGGTGCAATTACAGTCTTTGCATAATTTTTTGTGGCCAGCATCACTGCATAACCCATCAATATTACAACAACTTCAACATCCCTGGCCAGGGCTACATTAGCTAGAGAGAATGGAGTCACAGCAAGCTCAGGTTCATCCCCTGCCCGTGTTATAATGTATATAATTTTTTCTTTTTCTGTTACCATTGTTCCTCCT
>NZ_JAIOSW010000153.1 GCF_021107415.1 Desulfobacula sp. | reverse complement strand
TTTAACCTTTAAGGTTCAGACGCCCTTAAAAGGCGGTCTTGCAAAGTCGACGCCCTCATCTGAAATCTGCAAGAAGGATATCAGGAGGACGGAAGCTGCTCTACGCAGCTACGGCGTAATTATAATCATCTGCGATTATGTTTATGCTTTGCCAAGTTTACGAGCTGACAAAATACTCGGTATGCTACCTCAGGCCTCAAAATCTCCGTCGAAGCCATTTCGCCCCCAAATTGTAAAAGATCAAATATGCTTATATTATAGATTTAAAAGTTTAAAAAGTCAATAAAGACAAACATAAAGACAAACTAATAGGATTGTTTTTTTCGTTCTCTATCAAGGTCTCGTTTCATATCTTTTTTTTTGATGCTTTCTCTTTTATCATAAAGTTTTTTACCCCTGCCAAGACCGATCTTAACTTTAATGTTTTCATTTTTAAAATATATCTGCAGCGGCACGAGCGTATAGCCTCTTTCTTTGATTTTACTCCAAAGTTTTTTAATTTCATATCCATGAAGCAAAAGTTTTCTTGTTCTCAGGGATTCATGATTGCTGTAACAAGCATATTTGTAAGGTGAAATATGTAATTGTCTTAAAAAAATTTCTCCATTTTTTATATCTGCATAGGCATCTTGAAAACTGACCCTTCCCTCCCGGATGGATTTAACTTCGCTTCCAACCAAAACGATTCCTGCTTCATATTCTGATTCAATAGCATAGTTGTGCCATGCTTTTTTATTGGTCGCAATGATTTTAATATATTCTGAGTTCATTGATTATTCATCCGTCTCTCGAAAGGGAAGTATGTCTTGATATTCTTCTAAAATATAATCAGAAATTTCTTGTACAGTGATTAATGTCATAATTTTTTCAACAGTCTTTTCAGCTTGTTTGGTATCAAGGGCACGAATCATTCTTTTAACCGCTGGAATAGCGACTGAATTCATGGAAAAATTAGTTAAACCCATGCCAACGAGAACAGGCATATTAATTGGATCCCCCGCCATTTCACCGCACATGACAAGTTCAACGCCCTTTTTCTTTGCTGCATCATAGGTTATTTTAATCATTTTTAATATGGCTGGATTGAGTGCCTGATATAGATGGGCGACCTGTCTGTTTTGCCTGTCAATAGCCATGGAATATTGAATCAGATCATTTGTTCCAATACTGAAAAACTCTACATGCTCTGCAAGATCTTCGGCTATCATTACAGCCGACGGAACTTCAATCATAACTCCCAGGGGAATATCCTTATTAAAAATTTTATCTTCGTGTTCAAGTTCAAAAATCGCCTTATTCATTACCTGTTTGACCTGAATAATCTCTTCAACACAAGAAATCATGGGAATTAACAATTTTATATTTCCAAATGCCGCTGCCCTGAAAATGGCTTTTAACTGTGTAATGAAAATATCTTCATTCTCAAGGCAGAACCTTACAGCTCTTAATCCTAAAGAAGGGTTGGCCTCTTCGGCAGTCGTCAGATAAGGATTCACCTTGTCTCCATTAATGTCAAGAGTCCTGATGGTAACACTCTGGGGAGTCATAAGTTCGACAAGTTCTTTGTATTTACATAAAAGCTCATCTTCAGTCGGGAACCGTTTTAAATCAAGGTATAAAAATTCTGTCCTGAAAAGCCCGATATCGATTGCCCCAAAATCTTTGGCGGCAACAACTTCTTCCACAAGTTCAATATTGGCCATGAGGTTTAAGGAAATACCATTTTTTGTTACAGCAGGCAGGTGGCTCTCTCTTTCTAAACCGGCTCTGTATTCTTCGAATCTTGCCATACGATCTTCATACTTGAAAAGCGTATCTTCCTCAGGATTGATTATCAGTGTCCCAGAGGAACCGTCTACAATTAAAATATCATCATTTTTAGCACTGATAGTGGCAAAACCGAGTCCTAAGACAGAAGGAATTCTTAATGATTTTGCAATAATACTTGTATGAGAATCTTTTCCTCCACGGTCGGTGACAAATCCTTTTATCCGTTCGAGCTGTATCTGGCTTGCATCAGCAGGCGACAAATCATGCGCTACTATAATGACGCGTTTATTTATATCTGAAATCTTAATATCCTGGGCGCCAACAAGATATGACATGATTTTATCTGATACCTGAACGATATCATTCACCCTGGCCTGCAGATATATATCATCAATCTGTTCAAACATGGCCTTGACTTCTCTTGATACTTTTCTTAATGCCCATTCAGCATTAATTTTTTCCATGGAAATGGTATCAATGGTTTTGCCATACAACATTTTATCCTTAAAGAGCACCATATGTGTCTCAAGAATATTTAAATTCTCACCCAAATCTTTATCAAGGGAATCAATTACCTTGGCATGGTCATTTTTTGCTTTTGAAACAGCTTGTTTGAATCGATCTATTTCTTTTGGTACCAAGGCATCACTAACAGGATAGCGTTTAATGATATTGACGCCTTCTCTGTCAACAATATATGCTTTACCAATACAAATACCGGGTGAACCGCTGATTCCTTTGATAATGATTTGTCCTGATTTTGAAATATTCATCTTTATATTTCTCCGAAACCGGCTTCAAAAAAATCAATAATCTGATCAAGAACCACTCTATCTTCCTGATTTTCAATTTTAATTAAAATTTTAGTTCCTTTCACAGCACCCAGAGTTAGTATGTCGATAATACTTGTAGCATCAACTTTGATTGAATTTGCACAAAGCCAGACATCCGATTGAGCCAACTCGGCTATTTGTGCAATTTTGGATGCCGGTCTTGCGTGCATTCCAAGTTCATTTATAACCGATGTTCTACGAGCAATTATTCCTTTGTTCTTCAATCTTATTCTTTCCATGAAAATTTTTTCTTTTCTTTATATCTTTCCTTGAAAAATGTCAATGTAAGAGCCCGCTTATAATTGACTGTTATATTTTTGTATGATAGGCCTTTGACTTACAGATTTTAAAAACACATTTTAATTTATTTTACCATATTCTATCAATTTGATTGGATATAAACATAAAAAATTATTGGAATAATCAATATGAAAAAACATCATATTAACGGAAATTATCCCATTAATGATTTTAAAACTGGTGAGTCATGGCGGTTGTTTAAAATCATGGGAGAATTTGTCGAAGGAATTGACGCGCTGCATAATCTTGGTCCTGCTGTATCCATTTTTGGGTCTGCAAGAACCGATTGTGACCATCCCTATTATAAAAAGTGCGAAAACCTTGCTGCATTATTTGCCCAAAAAGGATATTCTGTTATTACCGGCGGGGGCGGCGGAATTATGGAGGCTGCCAATAAGGGGGCAGCTACAGGAGGTGCCGATTCTATTGGATTAAACATCACACTTCCATTTGAACAAAAGCCGAATCCTTATGCTACCACACAGATTGAATTTAAATATTTTTTTGTTCGAAAGGTTATGTTTTTAAAATATGCCCAGGCCTTTATTATTATGCCGGGAGGTTTTGGAACCCTTGATGAGCTGTTTGAAACCATTACATTGATTCAGACGCAACGGATCAGAAAGGTGCCGGTTATTCTTGTAGGTAAAGTCTATTGGGAGGGCATGGTTCATTGGGTGAAAGATCAATTCATAAAAGAAAAAATGATTTCAGAAAAAGATCTTAGTCTTTTTCATCTTTTAGATGACCCTGAAGAAATTGTCCGGGTGGTAGCGGATTTTCATAAGGACCGGTAAAAAATTTATCTTGCAACACCCTTTGAAAAATAAAAGGCTGTATTTAAAGGCAATTTTTTTATACCAATTTTGTTCATGATATCTTTTTTGGTTTCTTCCATGGTCAAAAAACCCTGATCCGAATAAAAGGATTTGCAAAACATTTCTCCCCATGAATTCAGGTAGATTGCCGTATATTCAGTTACTTTTCGTTGTTGCTTGGGTGCATAGAAATTGATGGATATAAACAGGCAGACCACTCTGTTTTTCAGCAATAACTGATCAAAACTGATTGTGCTTTTTATTAAGGGCCTGAAAAAATCATATAGGGTTTTAAAGAGCTTGCGGATATCATCAAAGGTCACATAGGTCGGGTTAGGCACTAAATTAATGACAATATTTTCATTATAAAGGCTATTATTAATCAACCATGCACCAATTTCTTCAATGGTATTCGCCTTAATCAAAGATTCTTCGGAATCATGAAATGCTTTTGCATTTTTATTAAGCAGATCCCAAGTCCCGATTTTATTATTTGCCTTAATATATTTAAGATGTAAACCTTGGAAATGCCTGTCACTTCGTGATATGAGAAGTACTTTTTCAACTTTGTCCGCTTGTTTTGAAAATTCAATAAAAACTTTTCTTCCAAGCACTGTCCGATCTTCAGGGCTGATCCTTGACTGACCATGAACCAGCCTTTCAAATGCCTTATTTACTGTTTTATATTTTTTGACCATAAATTTTTCTATGGTATTGGAAAGTGTTGTTATATCGCTATATGTCCAGGTTTTAAAACTGCCGATTTGAAAAATATTTTCCTTGGACCACCCCCATTTTTCCATGCATTTTTCAAGGAGTATTTTCCTAAGACCGAATACAGTATTATCAATATCAGAATCTTTTGAAATACCAAGCTTTAGGAAAAAGCAGGTAAGCAATAGTGTGACCGATTGTTCATCTTTAGCCGTTTCATAATATTTAAGAAGATTTTTTAATAAGATATAGTATGAATCATTCTGAGCAAGTTTTAAATGTGCTCCTGAATTCATCCACTCATCTTTATATTTATTGCACAAGAGGGATTCTTTGCCATACTCATAGATATATTTTTCAAGAAGTGCCATTTTGATTACGGATTTAAAAGGGCTTTTCAGCCATTTAAACATCTGCCAGATAGATGCACCAAAATATTCACTTGTTGATATGGCGTGAATATCGCCCAGATCAATATACCTGCCGATATTTGGGTGATCTGCAACATTCTTTAAGATACTGTTATAATAATTAATACTGATGGCTGTGGGTAAGACAGACCAAAGGGGTATCTTGCCTGCAACATAAATCATTGTTCTGTAAAATTCTTCTTTTAAAAGTCTTGTTTGTGCGGATCCTGAACTTTCAATGGTTGAATCACCAAAATCATTGTTTTTGGCTTTAAGGATATCAACTGAAAAGAATGTCACCTTTGTATTAAACTGTTCCCAGGCCATATTTTCCAGAATTTTCAGTTTCTTTTTGAACAATTTCAACCCCTGCAAAGTTAAGTGGTCTTCATTTATGCAAACCCAATAGTCGATATCTGAGTCTGCTGTCTGGGCAAGAGAACCGATGCTTCCTATGGTAAAGAGCCCTTCAATTGTATAATTTTGACACCGCCTGGCAATAATGTTTTCATTGGCTTTATATTTTATAAAGGTTTCTTGTGTTTCACGGCTTGGAATATAATCGCAGATGCCACAGGGCGTTTGATTATTAATGGTTTCAATACCTGGAAAGATAATGTTTTCATGGAGCAAAAAGGGTATGAGTTGAAATAAATCTGCCTGTTTGGTCTTGAAAATATCAAAGGCGGTCAGCAGGCTGAGTCGATTTTGTTTTAAGAACTTGCTCTCACCATAATGAATGAATTCACTGAAAATTAACATATCGATTTGAGTTACAATGGTTTCATCAATATGTGGCATATCTTTAAAGGAAAGTTGGAATTTTCTGGCATTATAATCTATATCATCTGTTTTAATGACGGATCTGGCACTGGTTGGAAATCTGCAAAATCTTGCATTCACACCTGAAAAATCTGCCTGGTCAATGTTTGAATTCACAAAGGATATAGCAGAAATTTTTGAGTAAGCAAAACATGAACCGGAAAGGTCTGTCTGGTTAAAGGATGTTTTTGAAATAAAGGAATTCAAAAAGGGAGCGTCCCTCAAGTTCGCATGATTAAAACTGCAATTAAAAATGGAAACATTTTGGAAACTGCAGTTTTTAAAAACACTTCCCTTTGCATTAACGTTAATAAAAAAAGCATTGTCAAAATTAACACAATCAAATTGTGTCTTTTGCATATCAACATTATAAAAAATGGTGCCCTTGAAAAAAGCATTGGAAAATGATGCATTGGAAAAATTACAATTCGTAATAATGCAGTTGCTGAAAAAAAGAGAAGAGGCAATAAAAACACAGGAAGAAAGGTCCGCATCTTTAATAGTTTCACTTTTAAAATCAATCGATGTTGACTGTTTATGGCTTTTAAGCTCTTCTATCCTTTTTTTGCTTGTGTTGATAAAAAGTGTTTTTATCAACCCCTTGGATTTCTTTAATTCGTGTTTGACCAATTGGATAGTGGGATCGAATTGAGTTTCAATACTCGATTTTTCCTGTGTTAAAAGCTGTTTTGTTTTCTCGATAAACCGGGTCACATCCATTCTGACGGAATCTCTGGAGTCGTCGTCATATTTTTTTAAAATTTTAACAACTCGCTCAGGTCTTTTTTTAATCATCCCGAGAACACAGGCAAGGTTCACTTCAAAATTTGAATTTAAATACTTTTCTTTGTTCAGAGCAATATCCTGAATAATAAAAAAAGAAATTTTAGATAAAGCGGATATTTCAATATTGATCACCGGCATAAGGGTGGGATAATTATCCCGTACCATTTCCAACAGTGTATACAGCGGAAGTTTACCCGATACAACAAGGGCCTTGAAAGCATGAAAGGCCTCTTGCTTATCACACTTATAAAAAAGTTCCAAAATCGGATAAAAAACTTCAGGATAAACCCCCATTGAAGACTTTTCAATTATTTTATAAATAGTAATCCTTACTTTTTTAACCTCTTCTATTGCCAGAATATCTAAAAGTAATTCCGAAGGGATTTTGGTGACAATCATGGCAAGCGCTTTAAGGCCTGTAATTTTTATTTCCGGAGATTGAGACTGTATTTCATTGGAAATAATTTGATGAGGATCTCTTAAATCAGGATTGATATTATTTAAAAAAGGATCTGCATCCCTTTGCATATCAAAAAGATCGGCATAGAATTGCACAACCGTTTTTCTTTGCTTAATTGATTTTAAAATCCGATTAAATGAAAATCCAAATTTTAACCTGATACTTGCGCATGTTTGAAGATATTGATCTACGAAGGCAAGACGTCCGGGTTCAGAAATAGTGAAAATAATTTTTTCCATGGCACCCATAGGGACAAGTCCCTGATAGACAGCCTTGAATGCAAAATGGGCTCCTTTTCCGTCAAATTCCAATAATGTTTTGAAATAGTAACTTAATTCTTTGAATGTCATATCCGGATTGATATGTGCATATATTCTGGAGCAGACTGATGCAGACTCTTTCATGCCTTTTAAATACTGCTCTTTATCAGATGGATCGGCTATGAGATTGCGTATTTTAGACTCAATGATCTCAAAACTTTTTCTGGCATTATTTCTTACGGAAAAATGATAAGATGTAATACCGGCCAAAGTCGGTAGGATTGAGAGATTTGGTTCTAAATCACCTGATTCTTTGACAACTATAGCCTTTTCTTCTTCAGATAATTTTTCCCATTGAGCTTCAAAGGTATTAAAATCGAAATTTGTGACTAAAGAGGACATAATGAATATAATTTTCCCGTTTTTACATTTACAAATAAAAATGATATAGGGGTATGTTTAAAATCTTTATAATTAATTAACGTTTATATCACAACACAATAATTTATGAAATTATTTGAACCAAACAACGAAAATAAAAACTCAGCCACTGCATACAATGCAGAATCAATCGAGGTTTTAAAAGGCCTTGATCCGGTCAAGAGAAGACCCGGGATGTACACAGACACTTCAAGCCCGAATCACATGGCATTTGAAGTTATTGACAATAGCGTTGATGAGGCTATTGCAGGCTATGCAACTCAGATTGATGTTATATTAACGGCAGATCACTCTATTATTGTTTCGGATAACGGGCGGGGGATGCCGGTGGATATCCATCCTCAAGAAAAAATATCCGGTGTGGAACTGATTATGTCAAAACTTCATGCAGGTGCCAAATTTTCCAATAAAGACTATAGTTTTTCCGGAGGGTTACATGGTGTCGGCGTTTCTGTGGTCAATGCATTGTCTTCCAGCTTAACAATTCATATCAAACGGGATGGACAAAAATACCGTATTGGTTTTGAAAATGGTTTTAAAACCGAAGAACTTACCATTGTAAACAATATCACAAACAAAGAATCCGGAACATCCATCCGGTTTTATCCGGATGGTTCCTATTTTGATACACCTTTGTTTTCAAGAAGATCATTAAAAGCTGCGTTAAAATCAAAAGCTATTCTCTGCAAAGGGCTTGTCACTTCCTTTTATGATGAAGCTACCAAAGAAAAGCTTACCTGGAAATATGATCACGGATTAGATGATTATCTAACCGAATACTTAATACAGAAACAATGCATTTTTTCCTCTCCTTTTACAGGAGAGGTTGAAGGGGAGGATATCCATCTCATATGGGCTGTCAACTGGACATTGGAATCAGGATCAAATCCTGAAGAAAGTTATGTGAATCTTATTCCCACAAGGCTGGGGGGTACCCATGTCAATGGGTTTAGATCAGGGCTGCTGGAATCGCTCAGAGAATTTTGCAAGTTCAGAAATCTTTTACCAAAGGGATTATATCTTGCACCGGAAGACATCTGGGATAAGGTGGGTTATATTCTTTCCGTCAAACTTTTAGATGCCCAGTTCTCAGGGCAGACAAAAGAAAGGCTTTCTTCACGTCATTGTGCAAATCTTGTAAATATCCAGGTGAGGGATACATTTAGTTTATGGCTGAATCAAAATATTAAACAAGGTGAAAAGCTTGCCGATTTTGCCATTGAAAATGCAAGAAACCGTATAAAAAAATCCAAGAAAATTACCAAAAGAAAGGCATCCAATGGTATCACTCTTCCTGCCAAATTATCCGACTGTTCAAGTGTTGATCAAAGCAGACGGGAATTGTTTTTTGTTGAAGGGGATTCTGCCGGAGGCTCTGCAAAGCAGGCAAGAGATCGACGTTTTCAGGCCATTATGCCATTGCGTGGTAAAATTTTAAATACCTGGGATATTGAATCTTCTATTATTCTTGAATCTAAAGAAATCAGAGATATCTCTCATGTTCTAGGCGTTTTGCCGGGATCAGATGATATTTCGAAGCTCAGGTATAATAAAATATGTATTCTGGCAGATGCTGACTCTGATGGTCTGCATATTGCAACATTGCTGTGTGCATTGTTTTTAAAACATTTCTCCCAAATTGTAAAAGGCGGACATGTCTATATTGCCATGCCGCCCTTATATCGAATAGACGTGGGCAAAGAAGTTTTTTACGCATTGGATGACTCTGAAAGAGACAGTATTATAAAAAGAATAAACCGGCGCAAAAAACATGGCAAAATAAATATTCAAAGATTTAAAGGGCTGGGTGAGATGAATCCGGCACAGCTTAAGGAGACAACCATATCACCGGATTCAAGACGGCTTGTCCAATTGACTGTAAATGATGAGCCAAATGAATCAGACGAATCAATAAAAGAAGTCTATGAGATCATGGATATGCTCCTGGGGAAAAAAAGAGCAAAGGATAGAAAAACCTGGATAGAAACCAATGGCCACCTAAAAGAGATTGAGTAATGAAAGAAACCCTTCCATCTGAAATTGAAAATTATGAAAAAATACCTTTTCAGGACTTTGCTGAAAAAGCGTATTTAAACTATGCCATGTATGTTATTTTAGATCGTGCCCTACCCCATATCAGTGACGGTCTAAAACCGGTCCAACGAAGAATTATCTACGCCATGAGCGAACTGGGATTGTCATCCACAGCAAAATTTAAAAAATCCGCAAGGACTGTAGGTGATGTACTGGGTAAGTTCCATCCCCATGGTGATACAGCCTGTTATGAAGCTATGGTTCTTTTGGCACAGCCTTTTTCTTTAAGATATCCTTTGGTTGACGGTCAGGGGAACTGGGGGGATCCCAATGATCCCAAATCCTTTGCTGCCATGCGGTATACAGAATCCAGATTATCCAAATATGCTCAAATATTTCTTCAGGAACTGGGTCTGGGAACTGTTGACTGGACACCCAATTTTGACGGAACCCTCAATGAACCGAGCATGCTCCCGGCCCGCCTGCCAAACATTTTATTGAATGGCTCAACCGGTATTGCCGTGGGTATGGCCACCAGTATTCTGCCCCATAACCTGCGGGAAGTATCTAGGGCTTTGATCCATTTAATAGATAATGAAGACACAAGTCTTGATAAAATATGCAAATTCATTAAGGGCCCTGATTTTCCCACTGATGCTGAAATCATCACGCCTGTGTCTGAAATAAAACAAAGCTATAGAACAGGTGCCGGAAGAATAAAGATGCGGGCTAAATTTCATATTGAAGATTCGGAAATAATTTTTACGGCTCTCCCCCATCATGCCTCCACGGAAAAAATCTATGAGCAGATTGCTTCCCAGATGGAAGCCAAAAAACTTCCAATGGTCAGTGATATAAGAGATGAGTCAGACCATGAAGAACCAACACGTCTGGTCGTGATGCCCAGATCAAACAGGGTAGATCTGGCCGCTTTAACTGATCATCTGTTTGCAACAACCGATCTTGAAAAATCATACTCGATTAACATGAATATGATTGGAATTAATGGCAGGCCTCAGGTTAAAAATTTACTTGATATCCTGAAGGAATGGCTTGAATTCAGAGCAGATACAGTAAGGAAAAAACTAAATTTCAGATTAGACAAAATTGTTAACCGTCTTCATCTTTTAGATGGTTTTCTCATTGCATTTCTAAACATAGACGAAGTGATTAAAATTATCAGAGCATCTGATAAACCCAAAAAAGATCTGATAAAAGCCTTCTCATTAACTGATATCCAGGCGACTGCCATTCTGGAAATCAGGTTGCGTCAGCTTGCAAAGCTTGAAGAAATTAAAATAAAATCTGAAAAAAAAGATCTTGAATCCCAAAAAAGACGGCTGAAAAAAATTCTTGGCAATGAAAAAACATTCAAAGAATATATAAAAGATGAAATAAAATCTGATTCTAAAAAATATGGAGATAAACGACGATCACCCATAAAAAAACGCAAAGAAGCTGAAAAATTCTCGGTTACCGATATAATAGATATTACACCTGTAACCATTATCCTGTCAAAAAACGGCTGGATTCGATCCGCCAAAGGCCATGAGATTAACCCGGAAACCGTTAAGTTTAAATCCGGTGATTCTTTTATGGATTACTTAAGGACAAAAAGTGACAAACCCATTATCTTTCTGGATAATACCGGCAGAAGCTATATGCTGTTTTCCCATTCACTTCCTTCAGCAAGGGGAAATGGGGAACCTTTAACCGGTCATTTGTCTATTCAATCCAATGCCCACATCAAATTCATGCTGTCAGAAGAAACCCAAAATCACTTCCTGGTCGGTTCAGACAGCGGATATGGATTTATTATTA
>NZ_JAIOSW010000233.1 GCF_021107415.1 Desulfobacula sp. | reverse complement strand
TACAAAGCAAAATTGGAATATTGGGCCTTATTTTAGTCAATTCAACTGCAAGTTTGTCCCCTGTCATATTGGGCATGGTCATATCTGTTATAACAATATCAAATTTATCAGGACTGGCTCGAAATGCCTCTAAAGCATCTGGGCTGCTTGTTCGAAAGGTCACATGATACCCCAATCGTTCCAGCATTTTTTTCTCTATCTGAATAACAGTATCCTGGTCATCAACTAAAAGAACGCGTTCAGTTCCTTTTTGGATAGGTGAATCAGATTCAATGCTCTGCACTGTCTCCTGTGGCTTGATTACAGGCAGATAAACCTTAAATTCTGTGCCCTTGCCCGGTTCACTGTAAACGCTGATATGTCCGTGATGGCCTTTTATAATGCCATGGGAAATCGCAAGGCCCAGCCCCGTGCCTTTGCCTTTTTCCTTGGTGGTAAAATAAGGGTCAAATATTTTGGATACGATGTCCTGACTCATACCAGAACCTGTATCTGCTACAGTCAGACAGACATGCAGACCCGGCATCATAGATAGGTCTTGTAAGTCTCCCACTTCCAACTCGATCTCTTTGAGTTTAATAGTCAGAGTTCCACCTGTTTTTTCCATGGCATGATAAGCATTTGTGATCAGGTTCATGGCGACCTGATGAACCTGAGTGGGATCTGCAATGATCAATCCACAGTCATTGTTGATATCCTGCCGAATATTTATAGTTGCCGGCAATGAAGAACGAATCAGCCTTAAAACCTCCTTGATAACAAGTTGCACCTTCAGGGGTTTTATTTCATTTTCAGTTTGACGGCTGAACGTAAGTATCTGTTGGACCAGATCCCGTGCCCGTTTGGCCCCGTTAAAGACCTCTGCAAGGTCGTCAAATAATGGGTTATCTTCTGGTACACCTTCCATCATCATTTCCAAATAACCAAACATTGGGAAAAGGATATTGTTAAAATCATGGGCAATGCCTCCTGCCAGCGTACCAATGGATTCCATTTTTTGGGCCTGTTGAAGTTGAGATTCAAGTTTTAATTTTTCTTTTTCCATCTCTTTTTCTTTTGTTATATCCCTGGCGCAACCGACTGTTCCAATCATATTGCCCTTTCCATCCCAGAAAGGGGCCTTATAGACATCAAGACAAACGAAATTTCCTTTAAGATTTCCAGTCTCTTCAAATACCTGTGGTTTTTTTGTTTCCAGAACAACCATGTCAGAATTCGTGCATACCTCTCCAAATGTATGATATTCAGGATTTTCAGTATGGAATTTTTTTTCCCTGGCGGCAAAATATATATCTGTTTTTCCAATAGGTTCATCAGTATCCTTGACATTAAGCAATTTCTCACAACAAATTTTGTTTACAAAAACAAACCTGTTTTCTAAATCTTTTGCCCATATAAGATCGGGCAGGTTGTCGCACATCAACCTGGTCATAGAGTATAGATGTCTTTGTCGGTCATGACTTTCTTTCAACATCTTCTCGGCCAGCTTTTGTTGAGTGACATCTTCAACAATCCCAACACCGGAAACAACGTTACCTTCCAATATAATTGGAATCCAATTAGCTTTAATTTTTGCTTTTTTTCCACCAGTATAAGATTCATATTCACCTTCATAATATCCTGGTTCACCATTTAAGGATTTGAAAACTTCTTTTGAAAACTTTTTATCTGGTATATCATTTATATCCAAACCAATAAGTTTCTCATGAGATGACCCGAAAATAGCGATCAGCGCATCATTAACAGCGGTGGAAACACCTTTTTTGTTATAATGGATGATTCCAATGGGAGCATTTTCAAAAAATAAACGATGCTTTTCCTCGCTCTCCAGCAGGGCCTTCTCAGTCTGTAGCCTTTCTATGAACTCTAACGCTATCTTTTTATGTGCTTTGTTAATCTTTTGGTTGAGTTTTATGTGTGTTGTGAGAAACCAGGCCAGAGCTATAAGTGTGACAAAATTAATTAATATCAAGAACCAGTATTTTTTCAAAACATCTGTCAGTGTAATTTTTCCAAAATCCTTATAAGGACCGATTTTTAATTCTTTCAAGCAATCATGCACAGACTGGTAGTTCAAAGGGATTGTCCATCCGCCGCATCTTGCAGCTTTAGCCGCAGCAGAATCCCGGGGTATACCGATCAATGCAATGGTAATATTTTCCGCCAGTTCATTAGAGATGTGTTTAAGCTTGGCAATAGGCCATTCCGGATAGCCTCGCGTGGAATTCATAGAAGCCAGATGCTCATTTCCCCCATCTTGTTCATGGATAACATAAAAGTCGTCCAAACTAATCTTGCCTTCTTTATGCATACGCTCAAGCGTGTCAGTCCGCACTGTCCCGGCATCTACTTTGCCATCTCGAACAGCATAAATGACTGCATCGTGGGTTCCGCCAAAACTAAGGGAGGCAAAGTCTTTAAACGGATTGATCCCGGCTTCTTTTAATTCTCTCCAGGCCGTTCTCCAACCGCCAAAGGATGCCTCTTCGACTGCCATAAAAGTTTTCCTTTTCAAATCACTGAGGCGCCGGATATCTTCGCGCTGTTTTTTGCAGAAAATGACACCGCCGAATGTTGTGGAAATTTTACCCAGCACCATATTTTTTACCGTAGCAATGCGGTTGATCTTGTACCGAATTTCGAATTCTACATAAAATGAAGGGTTAACCAGGAAGAAATCAATTTTTCCCTTTTCAACAACAGTGTGTATCTGCTTATAATCAATCGGTACTATTACAAATTTTTTTCCAGGGAGCTTGTTGCTTAGATATTCAGCAGTCAAAGACCATTTTTCTATGCAGCGCTCAGGTCCTCTTTTTGCCAATACGCCTATTTTTATTACAGGGTTTTCAGCCAATGCAGCACTTGTCACTAGAAAGACACCAATGAAAGAAAAAATAATAATTTTTCTCTTTAATATAATTAAATTATTCATAATTTTTTCCAATAAAAATATAGCTTTTATCCAGCACTTCACGTATCTTAGCAGCAAGATCCTTCATCACAATTGGCTTAATCAAAAAGCCTTTAATACCCGGCGATGCCGCCTTTTCTTTGGATATTGTTTTACTGAATCCGGTACAAAGGATAATCGGAATATCCGACCTGATTTTAATTAATTTTCCTGCCAGTTTATCCCCGGTAATGTTTGGCATAGTCACATCGGAGATGACTATATCAAATTTATCAGGTTGTGCTTGAAACATTTCTAATGCATCTTTGCTGTTGGTTAAGGCTGTCACATGATAGCCCAATCGTTCAAGCATTTGCTTTTCCATTCGGACAATATCATCCTTGTCATCAAGCAAAAGGACTCGTTCGTTTCCTTTTTGAATGGGTGAAATTATTTTATTTCGAGCTGTTTCTGATAATTCTTCTATCATTGGGAAATAGACTCGAAACTCAGTCCCATTCCCCGGTTCACTGTAGACACTGACATGACCATTATAGCTCTTAATAATGCCATGAATGACTGCAAGACCCAATCCCGTGCCCTTACCTTCTTCCTTGGTAGTAAAATAAGGATCAAATATCCGATCTATTACGCTCTGTTTTATACCTATGCCTGTATCCATGACTGTCAGGCAGACATACATACCCGGAGTCATGCTCTGGTCTTTCAGGTCTTCAAAGGTCAGCTCAATTTCTTTCAGAGTTATCTTTAACTCACCACCTGTTTCTTCCATGGCATGAAAAGCATTGGTACAAAGATTCATTATTACTTGATGAATCTGGGTGGGATCAGCAAGAACCAATCCACAGTTTTTATTAATATTTTGAGATATTTTTATGGTACTGGGCAATGATGATGCAATCAGTTTCAAAGCTTCTTTAATAACCAGTTGAGTTTTCAAAGGTTTTAATTCATAATTTTCCTGACGGCTGAAAGTAAGTATTTGTTTGACCAGGTCGCTGGCACGGCTTGCCCCGTTAAAAATTTGTGTCAGGTCCTTCTTAAGCTGACTGTCCTCAGACGCATCTTCGAGCAGCATTTCCGTGTACCCGATGATGGGGAAAAGAATATTGTTAAAATCATGGGCAATACCTCCGGCAAGAGTACCGATTACTTCCATCTTCTGGGACTGTTGAAGCTGAACTTCAAGCTGCTTTTTTTCTGTTATATCGATAAAACTGTCAAGCAGACACTTCTGTCCGTTCAGTGTTATTTGAGAAACGGTTTTTAAAATAGAACGCTTTTTTCCTTTTGCTGTAAGTAATATACGCTCTGAATGATCTATCTTTTGCCCAAGATCTGTAATGGGGCAGTTTCCTTTCTCCGAAGGACAGATATACTTATGACACACACGTCCAATAATTTGTTCTTTTGATGCGCCTATCATCTCCACAGCAGCCGGATTTACATCAATAATTTTATGTGTTTCAGCGGTAATAATTACAATACCCGTCTGTATTGAATCCAGTATGGTCTTTAACCGTTGTTCATTTTCTTCCAATACTGACTGGGCCTGTTTACGCTCTGTTATATTGCGGGTAGTTCCCTGAAAACCGATAAAATCCCCGGCATCATATAATAAAATTTTTCCTATTACTTCGCATGGTATTTCATGACCATCTTTATGGAAAAAACTACTTTCAAATGAATAAGTAATTTTATCAGGAAGACGATCCATCGCATCTGACACCTCATTCTCTATTTTTTTCATTTCTTTTGAGGAACAATGCTCCGATAATTTACCTTTCATCCATTCTTCAGGTGTAAATCCGAATTGATGGAAAATAGCCGGATTGATATATATGAACTCCAGGTCGGAATTCATCTGCCAGATACAGTCAACACCATTTTCCGCCAGCAGACGATACATCGCCTCGTTTTTCTGAACTGTCTTTGTCAGTTCTTGTTCTTTTTTCAGACCCAGCTCCAGATTATGAATAAGAATTGATAAAGCAACAATGACGATCGTATTCAGACATAGAAAAGTGGCTGTCAAGGGAAACCAGATTTCACTCACTCCGGGCATTTCTATCATCCATCTCAAATGACCTGCGCCTTCCAGCCATCCGATGGCGATCATCGTAATGGCATTTAAAAATACAGCTATCACACCTGCCCTGGGCCCAAGAAGAAGAGATGCAATGATAGAAAATGAAAATAAATAGTGGCGGCCACTGCTTGCTACACCAATTGTCAGCAGAGCAAATACCCCTAATGAGTAAAAAACAAGCACACCGATCAGGGCACGTACTTTAAAAGATATGCCATGAATCAGGACAACTGCAATCAGTAAAAAATAAACAAGTGTGTAAAAGATGCTTCCTAACAACCATCCTGTCTGAATGGAATGGATCATGGCGACGGTGTAGGGAAAAATTATAAAGGCAACTGTACTCAAAAAAATAATATTGAAAATACGATGTCGCCAGACAGAGAGCAAATCCTGTTCAGAAAATTGAGGTGCATCCCAAAAATAGTGATGTATATTTGTAAATAATTTATTTTTTTTCATTAGCTAATACTTTCTATAACAAAGCATGTGAGATATGAGAAGCAGAATCGCAAATGGCTTTTTCACTACTCATATCTCGATATTCAGCTATCTAAAAATCCTTAAAATCATCGTCATCATCAAAAGGTATTACCTGATCGGGTCTGACTTCATTTGCCCGGGGCAGCATTTTTTTGTCTGATACCGGAACTGAACCCGGTTTTGAAGCAATGGTCCTGGTTGCTCCCTGAAAAGACCCGCTGGCTTGTTCTTCTTTTTTTCCTGTAACAAGTGCAACAAGATCACCAACATAATCCTTGAGCTGTTCAGCCTGGGCATTCAATTCCTCAGATGCAGAGGCTGATTCTTCCGCATTGGCGGCATTCTGCTGAACCACCTTATCCATCTCAGTGATGGCGATATTAACCTGCTCAATTCCATTTGACTGCTCTTTGGATGCTTCTGTAACTTCAGCAATAAGTTCTTCAACCTTGCCTGTGCTTTTACCTACCTTAACAAAGGCATCGTTGGTGGTTGATACTATTTGTGACCCTTCATTGATTTTATTAACTGTATCTTCAATCAATACTGCTGTGTTTTTTGCAGCTTCTGCAGACCGCAGGGCAAGATTCCTAACTTCCTCTGCAACAACAGCAAACCCGGCGCCTGCTTCTCCTGCTCTTGCTGCTTCAACGGCTGCATTCAACGCCAGAAGATTGGTCTGGAACGCAATCTCATCAATGGTTTTAATGATTTTAGACGTTTCTTCACTGGCCTTTGAAATTTCTCCCATGGAAAGGGTAAGCTCATCCATTGATTCATCCGCGACACGGACAATCTGATTGGCTTCTTTAATAAGGGTATTGGCTTGTCCTGTATTCTCAGCATTTTTCTTGGTCATGGATGACATCTCTTCCATTGAGGAGGAGGTTTCTTCTATGGAAGCCGCCTGTTCCGATGATCCTTCAGCCAGGGACTGGCTGGCAGAAGATACCTGGCCCGAAGCAGCTGCCACCTGGTTGGCCCCTTCGGTCAGACCATGGATCAGAGTGTTTAATGCCTTGTTAATACCACGAATTATAAAGAAGGCAAGAAGCGCTCCAATTACAATCGCTGCAATTGCACCTATCATCAGCATAGTGTTTGCTGAAGATATCTTTGACTCCATCAGTTCCTTTTGCTCGGCACGTAATTTTTCACCTAAAGCCAGAATTTCCCTTGCGTTTTTTACCATGCCCTTATCCGCGTTTTCCTGTTCCCCTGTTAGAAAGACATAAGTATCAAAAGCCTTCTTGTATTCATTAATACCATTGACTATTTTTTCCAGAAGGGCAATATTTTCGGCATTCCTGAAATGGGATTTTGCTTTATTTACCATCTCTATCCCTTCTTCAATCTCTTTGTGAACTTCCTCTCTATATTTTTTGTCGTGCCGGATCATATAATTTTTTTCATTTATTCTGATCTCCTCCATCAACTGAACCAGATGGTTGGTCTTTTCAACTTTTTCAATTCTTTCTTCAAGCTCACTTTCATCAGCCCCGCTCTTTAAAGCTTCACCCAGCAGCTTTTCCTGACCGTTTTTCAGGTCTTGGCCTTCTGTCTGTATAATTCTTGCAGCCTTTACCATCTCTTTCTCAGCGGCTATTTTTTTATGATGGGAATCTATAAACCGGTTAAATTCCATTTCATACCCTTTTTTACCGGCAAGGCTCTGGTCAATCATTCCTCGATGAAGAGGGTTGTTTAATTTTGCTTTTGCCTCTTCAAGCTGGTGTGTAAGTTTTCCCAGCAGCTCTTTAACTTTTTCAATATATTGTTTATCTCCACGGATTATAAAATTCTTTTCCTGCTGCCTTATTTGAAGAACCTCTTTGACTACTCTATTGGCATCATCACCTTTAGTCACCCTGTCAACTACGCCTGTCAGACCATTGTAACCTACAAAGGCCATAATGCCTGAGATAATAATCAGTACTACAGCCAGGCTCGCAATTTTTGTTCCCAGTTTCATGTTCTTAAACATTTGTTGTCCTCCTGTTTATAACTTCAATTATTTAATAAAATATAAATTATTTAGCCGCCTCATTAACGGCTGAAATTTCTTTTGTCGACAGCACTCGATCAATATTAAGCAGTATTTTTACCCCGCCTTCTATTTTAGCCATGCCAAGGATGTAATGCGTATTAAGCTTAGTCCCAAAGGCAGGGGTCTCTTCAATTTCTTCGCTTTTAATATTCAACACTTCGGACACTTCATCAACAACAATGCCGATGAGTATGGTCGATTCTTGAGAATCAATTTCCACTACAATGATACAGGTCCTTTCGGTATATGGAATGGATTCCATTTCAAATTTTGATCTAAGATCAATGACCGGAATTACCTTGCCGCGAAGATTGATGACCCCTTTTACGAATTCAGGGGTTCGTGGAACTGATGTGATGGGCATCATTCCAATGATTTCCTTGACCTTAAGAATACCAATTCCATATTCTTCCTTTTCCAGAGAAAAAGTTAAATATTTTCCTGTTTTAATGGTCGTGGCTTTAATTGCCTGATCAATCGTCTCTGTTGTTTTTGCCATGTTTTTCTCCATTAATTTTTTGTTGAAGGTTGCCGATCATTTTTTTCAGGACAAAGTTTACATCCTTAAAATCACTTTGAATGTAACTGATGTACCTTGGATAAAGTTTGCATGCTTGAGCCATTGTCTCTTTTGCTGTGTCCGGTAATATTAAGATGATATTACAATCATTTAATAATTCTTTTAAAAAGAGAATATTTAAAAGATCCTTTTGAGTATTTGTTAGAATCAAAATAATTTTATAATGATTGTCAAGCTTCCGAAGATCTGATGAAAAGCTTTCTAAGGTTGTATGAATACTTATGTGGTCTTCAGGGAATAATGGGGCGGTCATATTTAAAATTTTTTTTTGTATAGGTTTATTTTTTCCGGAAAAAAAGATTAATCTGATGGAATGTTTTTTTGGGGTCATTTTTAGCCTATGGTAATTTTAAATTAATACGAGTTGAAATTCTTATATCGCAATTTGCATGCCAGAAGAGGATGACATGAAGAATATTTTAATTATTATTAATAATATTAAATACTTATATCTATTTTCATGAATGTGGTAAAATTATTTCCCGGCAAAGGCCTCAAAAAGGACATAAAAATATCATCTCATTTTTGAGATTCGTATCATTTTGGAGACTCGACGAAAACAGATGGGATCTTTTATTGGATATGGTGCTTTTTTAATTTTCTGTAAAGAACAGCTCGAGATATGCCGGAAATCCGGCATAATTGTTCTATATCCCCATTTGTATGAGAATATAGTGAGGTAAGATAATTTTTTTCTGTTTTTTCTATAACATCTTTGTATTTTAATGAAATATCTGCCGGGTTGTAATTTTCAGTTTTAATATTTTGCTTGGATTTTGTTATGGAAGCCCGGGTAACCTTGGCACGTATTTTTTGCGGCAGATGATATGCAAATAAAATTTCTTCAGATTTCGCAGCTAAAATACAGGATTCAATGGTATTGACCAATTCTCTTACATTACCCGGCCAATCATATTTAGTCAGCATTTCAATAAAATCCGAAGACAGTTTTTTTAACTCTATCTCGTATTGTCTGCATACCTGATCTTTATGAAAGATTGCTAAATCTTTGATATCTTTTTTTCGTTTTTTCAGGGCAGGCAATTCGATATTTAAAGTTTTTAAACGATATAATAAATCTCTTCTGAACCTGTTTTCATAGACCATTATATCAAGATCTTTATTGGTGGCAGCTATTACTCTGAAATTGCTATGGAGCTCTTGTTCTCCTCCAACAGCCCTGAATTTTTTTTCCTGAAGCACCCTTAAAAAAGATGCCTGGATAGATTTTGGTAATTCTCCGATTTCATCCAGAAATAAGGTGCCGTTATCCGCAAGTGTTACCAAGCCATTTCTTTTTTTATCAGCTCCTGTAAAGGAACCTTTTTCATGACCGAAAAGCACACTTTCAATAAAAGTTTCTGTTAAAATACTGCAATCAACAACAACGAAACTATGATTTCGTCTACTGCTGTTTTCATGAATGATCTTTGCAAATAGCTCTTTTCCGGTCCCGGTTTCCCCTGTAATTAAAACATTGGCGTCACTATTGGCAATTTGAGCGGCTTGCTCAAGACATAGCCTTATTTCATGACTGTTACCAATAATATTGTTTGATGTTAATAAAACCGGGGTTTTAGATATCTTTTTTTGTTCTTGAAACTGTAAGGCCCTTGATATTTGCAGTTTTAATTTTTTTATGGATGCTGGTTTTTCAATATAATCCCATGCCCCGCTCTCAATAGCAAGTTCTGCGCCATCAGGATCTGAGAACGCTGTCATTATTATTATTTGCGGGTGAACAGGTATTTTGACGATATCAACTATAATTTCAAGGCCATTGCCGTCGGGCAGATTCACATCAAGAAAAATAATATCAAATTTTTTAGAATAGATTTTATTTACGCCGTCATTTAGAGTAAACGCATAGTCTATCTCGTGTCCCAGTGATTCGACAAGCCGAGACATTGTCTGGACAACACCTTCATCATCATCAATGATTAAAATATTTGCTGTATGATTACTTTTCAATTTATGAGTTCACTTATTGCAGTTGATAATCTTATTCTTTGTTACCGGTTTTGTTAATATTTTGTCAATTCCTAAATTTTATTTTTTTCCAAAAAGATAGTTTCATTAAATTCGGACAATGCAATGGACAAATAGTTCATCAGATCATGGTAGAGAGTTTTATTAGAAATTGATCCAGCTTTTTGGTGGAAACTTTTACGCTTGTTTTCAGCTCCTGTGCAAACAAGGATATTTTATACTCTTCCAAAAGCCAGAAAAAGGCTTCAATTTGTTGGGATTTTTCAGGCGTTGAGTTGTCGGAAAGCGAGGATAAAAGAGTGTTTAAATGGTGTGTATAGCCTGCCAGTTGCAATGCTTTTTTTTCTTCTTTTAAAGGATTGTCCACCGCTCTTTGCGCCCGGATACTGATACAGGCAATGTACCGGTGAAGGTGCCTGATTCTTTCATATGTATAAAGATCGGTAAAATTTTCAGGCACAAGGTTTTTCAGCTCTTTGAAAAGAGCGGTTATGATGGCAGAGGTTTTCTGCTTTTTCTGGTGTTGAAAAGACAGTTTCTGGATGAGCTCAAAACAGGATTGATATGTTTTCCCAAGTTTAAGAATGGTTTTTAAAAATTTTTGTCCGGTATTGTACAGATATTTTAATTCTTTTTGGGCATAAAGTTCAAACTCTTTTTTTGTTCTGATATTTCTGGCAAACAAAGTGGTGGTAATCAGGTTAAATAAAGAAT
>NZ_JAIOSW010000452.1 GCF_021107415.1 Desulfobacula sp. | reverse complement strand
TTCTTCAGACGCAACAATTTCAAATTCATTGGCCGGCATCTCTTTCCGGGTTCTTCTGTAAACCATGTAGACGTTGTCAAAACCAAGGATTACAAGAGTTCTTTCACAGCCAACAGCTGTATCTCCCCCACCGATAATAGCGCCAGCTTCCCCCAATTTTATTTTTTCTCCGCTGGAAATTCTCTGTAGAAAATCAATCCCGGTGAAACAGCCGTTAAGGTCTTCTCCATCAATTCCAAGAGAATAGTCTTCCCAAGCACCAACACCCATGAAGACAGCATTATATCCAGAGGCCATTAAAGACCCGAGCCCGAAATCAGTCCCTAATTTAACATGGCAGAATGACTTGATACCCAGATCAAGAATTCCCTGGATTTCCCAGTCAAGAACCTTTTTAGGGAGCCGGTATTCAGGGATACCATATCTTAGCATGCCGCCAAGTTTTGGCATGGCTTCAAAGATATCCACCTTATGCCCGATCCGGCGAAGGAAGAATGCACAGGAAAGCCCGGAAGGTCCGCCACCGATTATTGCAATTTTTTTATCGGTATCCGGTGCGCATTTAATGGGAATCCTGGAACCTGAATTCATCTCAAAATCAGACACAAAGCGTTTAAGCTGGTTAATGGAAACCGGCTCATCTTCAAGTCCTCTTCTGCACTCATCTTCACACGGGTGAGGGCAGACCCTTCCACAGGAAAGGGGTAAGGGGTTTCTCATACGAATGGTCTGGACGGCTTCTTTATATTTGCCTTCCTTAAGCTGATTAATATATCTGGGAATATTGATTTCAGCAGGAC
The DNA here is from genome assembly GCF_021107415.1 of Desulfobacula sp. The sequence goes on along the minus strand of NZ_JAIOSW010000452.1, from coordinate 7,694 downwards.
AGGTCTGGGCACAGGGTGCCAGGGGATCCTGTTTCTGATTAAATTTCATGAGTTTTTCAGAAAGGGTTTTTACTTCAATAATATCTTTTGGGCAGGCCTGCTGGCAGGCACCGCAGCCCACGCATCTGTCATCATCAACCACGGGGTAGCCGTTGGGACCAAGTTTGACAGCGTTAAATTGACACGCCCTTACACAATCGCCAAGACCAATACACCCCACACTGCAAACCCGTTTGCCGCCAAAGACAACCGCCATGGCTTTACAGGAGGAAATTCCCATATAATGGTACTTATCAGCAGCACGAAATCCGCCTTCACACATATTATAAGATAACGGACTTTCAGCTGAGCCTGCATCTACGCCCATTATTTTAGCCACTTCTTCCACGCCTTCTTTGCTTGAAATAATACAGACAGAAGGTGGCGCACTGCCACTTACAACAGCTTCGGCAGCAGAAGAACATCCTGCATATCCGCAACCGCCGCAGTTTGCACCGGCAAGGTTATTCTCCACCTGTGCAATTCTCGGGTCTTCATATACATAAAAGATCTTGGATGAAAGGCTGAGAACAATACCGCACAAAGCACCGATGCCTAACATAAATAATAAAGCTGGGATCATAATTTCACCTTATATATTGTAAATATTCCCTTTTGTTTTTAAACCATTCCTTTAAATGACATAAAGGTTAAAGCAATTATTCCTGCGGTAACAAGACCGATGGATGTATCCTGCAAAGGTTTTGGAACCCTTGCAAGACTGATTCTTTCCCTGACACCCGCAAAAAGGATAAGAGCAAGCCCAAAACCCACAGCATAGGCAACGGAGGAAACACATGCCTCAAGAAAGGTGTATTCCTCTTTAATATTGATCAGGCAGACACCCATAACTGCACAATTGGTTGTGATAAGCGGCAGGAAAATACCAAGGCCGGCATAGAGTCCGGGAATACTTTTTTTCAAAAACATTTCCACAAATTGAACCAGGGACGCAATAACCAGGATAAAGGAAACCGTACGCAAATACTCAACGTCAAGTGCCTTTAAGAGGTAAATATCCACAATCCAGGTAATAATACCAGCCAGAACAAGGACAAAGACAACTGCCATTGCCATGCCCACAGCAGTCTCCATTTTTTTGGAGGTGCCTAAGAACGGACAGTTCCCAAGGAACTGGGGCAAGGAGTATGTTGTTGATAAAGATACAGCTTATTGCAAGGACGAATAGATCACCCATGTTATTTTTTCCTTTTTATTTTTTACCAAACATATTCATCAGGCAGAGCATCAATCCAAGCCCGATAAAGGCCCCCGGTGCTTCAATCATAAACTGGAACGGAAGAAAATTTCCTCCCATTTCAAAAACAGGGAGTCCTTCCCAAATGGTAAGGGTTCCGTTTCCTAAAAACTCTCTGACCGCACCCAGGGCAGCAAGAGACAGGGTAAACCCGATACCGATACCCAGGCCGTCTGCAACAGACAGGGCAGGTCCGTTTTTACTGGCAAAGGCTTCTGCCCGGCCAAGAACGATACAGTTCACAACAATAAGGGGAATAAAAATACCCAGTTTCAGGAACAATTCATATGTATAGGCCTGCATCACCAATTCCACAATGGTAACAAAAGTGGCGATGATAACGATGAAACAGGCAATTCTGACTTTTGACGGAATAACGTTTCTGAGAAGAGATATTAAAAGATTGGAAAAAACCAGAACAAAGGTGGTAGCCACTCCCATCCCGATTCCGTTTTCAACCGATTTTGTTACAGCCAGGACCGGGCAAAGCCCCAAAACCAGCCGGAAAGGAGGTATCTCAGCCCAGAGTCCTTTGGTAAATTCTTTTGCTAAGGATTGTGCCATAATATAGTTTCTCCTAAAATATTTAGCCTTATTTCATCTGTATGACAATTTCAGGTTTCAGTTTCAGATAAAGTTCTTTTGCCTGGATTGCAGCAATACAAAGTCCTTTTGAAGTAACGGTTGCACCGGACATGGCATCAATAACACCGCCATCACCTTTAAGAGCAAAATTTGTGTCCATTCCCAATTCTGAAAATTGAGAGACAAAGTCAAGGTCATCTTTGGCCCTTGATCCGATGCCAGGGGTTTCTGCATGGGTCGTCACCCTTACCTCAACAATTTTGTCGGTGGACAGGTTGATACCCACCATAAGTCCTATGGGACCGCCAAAAGCACTTCCTTTTGTTTCAAAGATAATCGCTTTTGAACCATCGGGAAGTAAGCCGGGGAAAATCTGCAATTCAATATCTTCAGTCTTTATAGTAAATCTATCTGCCAAAGGATCATTGGTCACTTCCGGAAAGATTTCTTTTATTGCGGGTGCTTTCTGAAATTTGAGAATTTGATTCTCAATTCGAACTTCAGTCCCTGATTTTACGGCAGCAAGCAATCCGCCTGAAAAAGCGGTAAGCGCCGTCAAGACAACAATCATATTAATCATTTCACGCATTGTTGACTTCCTTTCCCAAAGCTTTGGGCCTAATTGTGTCAATGAGAGGGTTCACAACGTTTAATAACAGGATCGCCAATACAGTACCATCGGCATAGGCACCGATGTTTCTCATCAGGATGATCATCACCGCAGCAAAAAATCCGTAAAGGAGCATGGGAATCCTGTTTACCGGGGAGGATGAATTCTCCGTGGCAAGAAAGAATGCCCCGATGAGCGTATATCCTGAGAAAAGATGGATCATTGGCCCTGCATAGGTATCCGGGTTGGTCATGCTGAAGCACAAGGCGGTTACAATGATGCCCGCAATAAATGAAACCGGGATTTCCCACCGGATATATCCCCTTAAGATCAGGTAGATGCCACCGATAATCAGGCCGAGTCCAAAGGTTGAACCAATGGCCCCCACCTGTTTGCCCATGACAAGATCACTAATGGGGAACAGATCTGCAACCACAGAGGCTCCCTGGAATTTGAGGGCTGCCAGCGGTGCAAGGGCGGTAAAATTAAATTCATAATTAATATAGGCAGAATCAAAATCGAAAAAGATTTTCCAGGAAAGCATTAAAAAGGCCATTCCCACAAGGGTCGGGTTAAACGGGTTGGCCCCGATACCGCCGAAAATCATTTTTCCGATGACTACTGCAACGAAAGTCCCGGTAATGACAAGCCACCATGGGGATGTGGCCGGAAGCATCATGCCGAAAAGAAGCCCGATGACTGCAGCATCCAGATCACCGATGGAGATCTTTTGTCTGGATATGAGATTTAATATAAGTTCCCAGATCATGGCACTGGAAAGAGATAAGGCAAGTACACCAACAGCGGGTGCACCAAACTGAATAATACCGAAAATGATTGCCGGAAGGGCTGCAATCATGATATTCAGGTTCATTTGAAAAAGACTGTCTCCATCATGCCAGAAAGGTGCATGGGATACTGTTAATTTATTATTCTTCATTGGCAGTCTCCAAAGCTCTAAGATTGAAAAGCTCGTGTTTCCCAAGTCTGACATACTGATATAAGGGTATCCTTGCAGTACAGACATATGCGCAAAGACCACATTCAATACAAGACTCAAGATCATATTTGTCGGCTGCCTCTTCATACTGGTCAGCCTCAATGTATCGTACAAGAATATTCACAGGGATGTTTACAGGGCAGATCCGGATACATTTGCCGCAATTAACACAGGGGTTGTCTGATAATTCCGGGATAATATCCCTGTCCTGAATCATCACCGTATCCGTATCCGGCTGGACAGGATAGTGATGGGTGTATGTTGCAAATCCCTTCATGGGTCCACCAATGACAATTCTGTCCTGGTCGTTGATATGAATACTGAAGGTGTTGAAAATTCTGCGTAAAGGCGTTCCAATGGTGGCCTTGATCCTGTATCGAGTTCCCTGTTTTCCAATAACCATCAGAATCTTTTCAAAACCGGCTGATTTTGTCTTGTATGCTTTTGCCAAAGAAACCACGGCTTCAGCAGTGATAAAACAAACCCCTATATCTTCAGGCGTTTTTCCTGCAGGAAGCACCATGTTTAAATGGTCTTTTAAAATCATTGCCGGCAAATTGGACGGATATTCCAAAGCGGTTTCAAATACCTGAATCGAATCAAAGCCCCCCTGAATATTTAAGCCTTCCGGAACCGTGATACAGAGTTTGGGAACATGGGTGATCTTTTTTAAAATTTGAGCGCCTTGTTTTATCTCATTCAAAAACTTAGAGGCCACATACTGATGGGTGGTGGATAAAAGATCTATATCGGCACAGGTGATGACAATGGTATTGATTTTAATGTCATCACTGGCAAGGATTTTTAGCGGCGGTGCCCCCGGCAGTGTTCTCAGGTATTCATCAGCAGAGGCAATATCATCTTTTAAATCGTATGTTATCGAATCTGTTCCTGTTGTCTGGTTCTGGTCATTTTTGATGACAAAATAGGTGGATGTATTGCCAAAATCATCCGAATAGGTGTCAATGAGGGTGATGGTCCCTGTTACAGGAGAAATCGTATACTCTGTACTTTCATTGTAAAGGCGCAGCTTCTCTCCCTTTTCAACAGCGTCCCCTTTTTTTATTAAAGCCTGCCTTGTACTGTCAATGGGTTCATGTAATAACAAAATAAGGTTGGACGGGATGGGTATTGACTCCAGTTCTTTAGGATCCGGTTCCACAAGATCATAGTTGAGTCTTGGTTTGGCTAACGTGAAAAAAGATCGTTTAATCATAATACGTCCTTAGGCATCTGCTGTTTTGTAAAAAGCCTGGGATCATCCATTATTAATATTTAAAATATCATAAGTTAACTATAATGAATGACACGAATTACATTCTATCGGACCTGCGTCAACATCTTCATGGCATCCCTGACACTGAGCATGAAATGCATCAGCTCTCGATGGCAAGCCTTCATCACCTGTATCTTCATGGCACTCACTGCAGTTGTAGGTTTCATCATCTTCAAGGTTGTGATGGCAGTCCAGGCAATCGTCCGTATAATCGCCTGTGTGTACTGAATGGGTGAATAAAACTTTGCCTGCTTTGCTCTGAAACATCATCCGTACGGGTTCCTCAGGTGCAGGGGGGGTAAAAGAGGCATAGCATACAATTCCTGTGATCAAAAATATGATCATCATTAATAGTGCTAATTTTAGGTCTCGTTGTGATGTCATAATACTTCTCTCTTATATTAGGGTTAGAGTTCATGCGCCAAACCCACAACTAGGCAGCGGTTATATTATATTGTTGCTATATTGGCAAGGAAAAAATGTAATTTTATGGCGTGGAACAACTGGTTGGAATCACTTGTGATCTTTTTCTGACAAGGAAAGGTTTATACTTTTCTTTCTTTGAAAGTGAATTATTTTTTTTTCGGATAATATAAAAAGAGAGTCCAAAAAATAAAAATCCGCAAATCATGGAAACAAAGGATGGGTCCATTTTAAAGGAAGGTGCAAGACTGTCTCCGATCACTGCACCGATGAGCAGAAGAATAATGGGAAATACATATAAAAGAAAAGTTAAAAAAAGCATTGGCCGGGTTTCAAGCCCAATGACCACATGATCGCCTTTTTCAACATTGAGGATGTTTTTAACCGTAACGATCATCTCTTTTTGACTGCCTGCGGTTCCACAGCTTTCCCTTGAAGAGCAAGCCTCGCAGGCACCGGATCTGATTGTTTTCACCCAGGCGACAGATGGGTTTGCCTGGGTAATAATTCCATTTTCTGTGATCATGATTTAATAATTATTCATAAAATTTGGTATCAGGCAATAATATTCACAATCCGGTTGGTTTCATGCGCCGATACAATATTTTGTCGGGTCTGATTTTCGGGTGTTGTGGCTTGTGTTTCAGCGGGTTCTGCAGCCAGCTTGTCCTGTGCTTCCGGGGTGATGGTCACTTCAAAAGCTTTTTGAGCAGCATTGGTACTTTCTGCATCAAGCTTAGTTCCGGATGCTTCAAGGTTCTGGTCTCGAAGGGCGGAATTATCAAGCGGGGTGGCGGCATTCGGGAGGTTTGTATATGCATTTGCTCCCTGTAAACTATTAATCTCCATGATTTCCCCTCCTTAGTATTTTTATCTTTAATTTAAAGAATAAACCCGATATATAATGATGTCAATTTTTTTTTGTTTTTTCTTGACAAAAAAAATGTGTTGATATAATCTCACCAAGTCTTGTTAAAAGGCGCTGCTCCCCAGTAGCTCAGTTGGCAGAGCAATTGGCTGTTAACCAATGGGTCCGCGGTTCAAATCCGTGCTGGGGAGCCAACCCAAACCGCTTATCCCGATAATTAATTTTATCGGGATTTTTTATTTGTGGCAAATTTAATGTGGTTTTTAATGTGGTTTTTAATGTGGTTTTGGGTTTGTTTAAGCTTTTCAAAGCCTTTCGATTTGGTATGAATGCTTAAACAAACAGTGGTCCTAAATGGAGTTAGGATTCTGATAATCAGACAGTCTTTTTTCTCTCTCATCATCACATTTTTTTTTGTATTCATCTCGTAGTCTTTTCCTGCGTGGTTCTGCGTATCCCTCTGGATCTTTTAAACGAAGCTTTCTTTGACGTGCTCTATTTGAACACCTCGTAGAGCAATATTGTTTGTCAGATCTACTTGATGCAAACCATTTTTGGCAGTCTTTATCTGTACAGGGTCTGAATAAATTAAAAGGGATATTATTTAAAAGTACTATAAATTTTAGGACAATTTCATCAGCCCCATATTGATTAATAAAGGAGTGCATATTATGAAAGCAAAATTAGAAATTAATGGGGTTTCAATTAATCTCGGGTTTAAAACATTAGAGTTCATTGCAGACATTTTACCAGACTGTGAAGATAATTCCCTTATTTTTCATGAACTGGCAAAATCAAAATCATCGGAAGTACGTATTGCAGTAGCTAATAAGCGATATCTAATGACTGAAACAGCAAAACTCCTCTTGAAAGATAGCTCGATCATGGTTCTCTGCCAGATAATCAGAACAGACATTGGTGTATCCTGCTTGAATAAAAATATTCTAACACGATTTATAGAATTAAATTCAGTAAGATTGCTGAAAACAATCATCATGGAGTTAGATGAGATCGTTAATGAATTTGATTGTTGCGATATGACATATTTAGTTGATCTGCTTGTCCAGCACCAAGATCCTTTAATAAAATATGAACTTGCTGAAATGGATATCCCGGAATGTTACTTGAAGATTTTAGCCGATGACCCTGATCTTTCAGTTGCCAGGGTGGCCAAAAGTAATTTGCTTGAATTAGAAGACTGACTTATATAATTTCATCCAGAAAAAGTTTTAATTTGGTCAGCTTGATATCATCATTTTTTTTTAACAGACTTGTGATCTTGGCAGTATCTGTTGTATATCTGAGACAGGTTCCAGAATGTTTTTTATCAGTCAATCGGAGTTCCGTTTGAAACTGTTATGAATTTGACAAGGTTTGTAACTTGTAATCGCAGATCTAAAATGTTGAAATCTGTTTCAAAATTAATATCATAATATCTAGCAACTCTTACTTTATTTGCGGTTTTTTCTCTTTTAGAATTTTTTTTATAGTATTTTAATGTATTTGACCCTATGACCGCAAATGGCGGTTGGCATTCATTTTGCTTCTAAAGCAAACAAGGAGGACACTTTCATTATCAAGTCAGAATTTTTTATCGCTTTCTTGATTTCAGGCAATATCCTGTCTCTGTTGTTT
>NZ_JAIOSW010000238.1 GCF_021107415.1 Desulfobacula sp. | reverse complement strand
GGTGTGTCAAATCTTCAGCTTAGTGCTGCCCGCATGACCCGCGCCATGGAAACCGCCCTTTTAAAATAATTTATTTTTTTATCTGACAGACCATTTTTGATTAAAGCTTGTATCCCCTTATTCCGATATGGTTTTTATATTAAGCTTTTAATAAATAGGAAAGGGGGTGAAACTTTAGACTTAAGCAACTTTTTTTTTACAATTTTTAACAAGGCATTGACGCCGACTTAGTATAATTCAAGGAGGAATTATTTATGGCACTTCGTATTAACACAAATGTGGCTGCATTAAATGCCCACAGAAATATGATCGCAACCGACAACAAGCTTTCATCATCCCTCGAACGTCTGTCAACCGGTCTTCGCATTAACAAGGCTGCTGACGATGCTTCAGGCATGTTGATTGCTGATTCATTGAAAGCACAGCATCTTGGTATTGGTCAGGCTATTAAAAATGCAAATGATGGCATCTCCATTGTGCAGACTGCTGATGGTGCCCTTCAGGAATCCATCAACATTATGAACACAATTAAAACCAAGGCCATCCAGGCAGCTTCAGATGGCCAGACAAGTACCACAAGAACAGCAATACAAAATGATATAAACAAACTCATGGAAGAGCTTTCCGTCATTGCAAAGACAACATCTTACAATGGGCAAAAGCTTTTATCTGGAGTTTTTACAAACAAAAAATTTCAGATTGGTGCATTTGCCAATGAAACAGCAAGTATTTCAATCGGATCAAGTGAAGCCACAAAAATGGGACATATCACCCAGGCAAATCTCTCATTGGCCAGTGAAAGTGGTGGAGAGGTTCAGCTCACCATTACAAGTTCCATTACCGGTGAAAAACTCACATTAAACACCATAGATATCCAGAGCAACAATAGAGCTGAAAACGGCATGGGTGCCTTGGCAGATGAGGTCAACAGGTATGCTTCAATAACTGGTATCAATGCTACTGCAATAATTGAGACTACATCATCAACTGCTATCCAGGCAGGTACTACTGGTAGCGGTTTTGCTGTTAACGGCATCAACATCGGTGCGATTACTGTTGCGTCCAACGACTCAAATGGTGCGCTTCTCAGCGCCATCAACGGAAAAACTGCAGAGCATGGCGTCACTGCTGCCATTAACGCCGATGGCACTATGACATTGACCTCTTCAGATGGCAGGGCAATTGCTGTGACAGGTTCCATCTCCGAAGTTTTTGGATCAACCAGCACACAGATGTCAACCGTGGGCTATCTTTCCCTTACCCAAAAGGGTGTCAGTCAGTTTCAGATCAATGGAATTGGAGCAGGCGCTGTTGGTAAAGCCATTCAAATTGATGGGGCTATAACTACAGTAGCTGACTCAGTTCTTGGTTCAGGTTCAACCATTAAAGCAGGTTCAGAACTTGCTGCCGGGTCAATCATTGGCGGTGATATGCTTGTGGAATCTTCCATTGCAAGCACTTCTCTTAATTATGAACTCAAAGGCGGATCAACCCTTTACTCATTTACTCAAATTGCTAAAGGCACCACCATAACCGGTGCTGTCACTGTTGGCGGAAGTTCTCAAACTGCAGCGGCAGCAACTGCCCTTGTTGAAGATATGTTTGTGGCAGCCGGCAGTACCCTGGAAGCTTTTTCAGTTCTTGGAGCAGGTACAGTCATTACAACTGCTTTTACCCAGGGAACAACCACCTACAATGTAGGTGACACCCTGACTTCTGCTGTCACATTAGCCTCCGACTATACTGTTGCAGCTGATATGACCCTGAAATACAGCAGTACAAGTACTGACAACAGTGGGGTTAAAGCAAACAGCGTTCTTTCCAGCGGGACAAAGCTTGGGGTTGAACTGGAGATTGGAAACGTATATTTGACAGATGGTGCCGGAACTATCGCTCTTGATACTGCAACAACAACAGCTCTCCGTCAAAATGATGGAGGCAACTTAACAGTAAGCAATACAGCCACTACTATGAATATTAAGGCCGGAAGCCTGCTTGCAGATAACTCAACTATTAACCTTGACACAGCTCAGTCCAACACCTGGACCGGCCCCACATTAATCCATGACGGCGGCATTCTAAAAACCGGAGATACCTTTGTTACAGGCGCCATCACACTTGATGGGGATCAGGTAATAGGTGAGGACTTGACCGGCACAGCTCTCCATTCACAAGGAACAAGTACGCTCATGGCAGGTTCTATTCTCGCGGTGGGTACTATTACTAATAATATTGGTGGTGAAGCCGTATCTGTTACTCTTCTCGATACCGCTACCATGGCAGAGGACATGAGTCTTCTGGGTGGATCTGAACTCTCAGCAGGCAGCAAAATGCTGTCAGGGTCCATACTGGGTGACAATACCTATGTAATGGGTGGGTCATTGAACGGCACTGAAACTGATATCACTACCTATGCCAGAACAGAACTGAAAGCAGGATCTTTCCTCCAGGACGACAGTATACTTGCAGTCGGGTCAACAATTGGAGCAACAATCACTGTAGATGCTGATATAACTCTGGATAGCGACATGACGATTTCAGCAGGCAGTGCCCTTGAAGATAATACTCTGCTCAAAGCCGGTACTGTAATCACTCAGAATATGACGTTGAATACACAGGCTGCAGCGGCTGGGGATGATGTTGAGGTTGTGGCTGGTGATGTTCTGACAACCGACCTTTATATTAAAACAGATGGCACCATTCTGTCAGAAGATATGATGCTTAAAAAAGATTCCATCATTGGTGAAGATTCTGTTCTTACCATCAATACCAGCAATGCTGGAACGGTTGGCTTAAGCGATACAGAATCCTATAAGCTGTCAGATCTCAATGTTCTGACCCAGGAAGGGGCTCAGCGTGCCATTGACATTGCTGAAGCGGCTCTTGCCGATCTTGACAAGACAAGGAGTGGATTGGGTTCTGTCCAGAACCAGCTGGTTTCAACCATATCCAACCTTTCAGTAACAAAGACCAATATCCAGGCATCGGAATCTGCCATCAGGGATGTTGATTTTGCTGAAGAAGCTTCAATCTTCTCCAAGATGCAGCTTCTCTCTCAGACAGGATCCTATGCACTTGCCCAGGCCAATGCTTCATCCCAGAATATTCTGAGCTTACTGCAGTAATCGTCTGATCATTAACCTTTAAACCAAACCCTGGAGAAAAGTTCTCTCCAGGGTTTTTTTTATGTATACAGACCGGAAAATATTGCCTATTTCCTTCCTTACATGGGAAAATTAATGTCTGGTTTAAGATAAGAAACAGAAACACCCTCTCTATGCTTCTAATACCAACTAACTGTATTTAAAGAAAATTCTTTCCTTAAAACCAGATTGGCACGTTATTTGCCAATTATCCTTTTAAAATTAGTTTTTATTCTTGAGCCATGATGCCGGTGCTTTAGAAAAATTTCAAATAAGGATAAATATTTCAGGGAGGAAACACCATGACATTAAAAATAAACACAAACATCGCGGCCTTGAATGCCCACAGAAGTATGCTTAGAAATGACTCCCTGCTGGGTGCATCACTTGAGCGGCTTTCAACCGGCCTAAGGATCAACAAGGCTGCTGATGATTCTTCCGGTATGGCCATTGCCGATTCCCTGAGAGCCCAGGCTCTCGGCATTGGACAGGCAATCCGCAATGCAAATGATGGAATTTCTGTGGTCCAGACAGCTGACGGAGCTTTGCAGGAAGCCATTAATATTGTTAACACAGTTAAAACCAAGGCCATCCAGGCAGCTTCAGACGGCCAATCCACAACGACCAGAAGAGCGATCCAGAATGACATTGATAAACTTTTAAAAGAACTGGATGTCATTGCAAAGACCACATCCTTTAACGGTCAGAAACTTCTTTCCGGAGCATTTACCAACAAAGCCATCCAGATCGGTGCATTTGCCAATGAGACAGCCAATATTTCCATCGGATCAACAGAAGCCAATAAGGTCGGGCATATCTCACAGGCAGATCTAAGTCTGGCAAGTAATACCGGTGGAGAAGTGCAACTGACCATCACAAGTTCCATAACCGGTGAACAGCTTACATTGAATACCATTGATATTAAATACAACAATCAAAAAGAAAATGGCATGGGTGCCATTGCTGATGAGGTAAACAGATATTCCTCCATTACCGGCATCAGTGCAAAATCAATAATTGAAACCACTACAACCACTTCAATCAAGGCGGGTGTTACAGGTGCTGATTTTGCTATCAATGGTGTTAAAATAGGGGCTTTGCCAGTTGAAGCAAATGACTACTCAGGCTCCCTTGTCAACGCCATAAATACTAAAACTGCAGAGACCGGGGTTGAGGCCTATATGACTATTGACGGAAAACTGACCCTGCGGTCTGTTGACGGTAGAAGTATCCAGGTGACAGGATCGGTTACAGATGTCATGGGCAGCACTTCAGGCCAGATGTCCACCATTGGATTTCTTAAGCTGACCCAGAGCGGTGTCAGCCAGTTTCAGATCAATGGTATAGGGGCAGGGGCTACAGGAGCGGATATCACCATTATCGGCGACATGGAAACAGTATCTGACTCAATTATAGCTTCGGGATCAACCATTGCAGTCGGATCCAGGCTTGCCGCAGGAACCATTATAGGAGGAGATGCCCTTATAGAATCATCAATTAGCTCAACTCAGCTTGACTATGAGCTTAAGTCCGGATCAACGCTCTATGCTACATCAGAACTTGCAACAGGAACTGTGATCGGTGGTGCCATAACAGTTGGAGGTGATTTAATTCCCAGCTCTTCTACAGGCACAACTGCTCTTGTACAGGATATGTTGCTTACAGCCGGTTCAACACTTAAAACCTGGAGCACTATAGGCAAAGATACAGTTATCACCACCCAGTTTATTTCTACAGCTTCCGGAGCTGTTATCACCTATAATGCCGGCCAAACCCTTACTTCTTCGGTTCTTTTGACCAGGGATATAACTTTAAATTCAAGCATGATCGCCAAATACGATGCTTCAGCCAACACAAGAATCAAAGCCGGATCAACTATTGCAAATGGTTCACAACTGGGTGCAATATTTGAAATAGGTGCTACTGCTAACCATACTGGTGCGGCAACCACTATAACAGTGAGTACAGCAACAACATCAGACCTGTTCCTCGGTACTGACACCACTATTGGCAATTCAGCCGGAAACCTCGTCATTAAAGCCGGATCCATGTTGAAATCCGGTTCAACCCTGGTACTTTCAACCCAGGCCTCCGGAACAATAGTCTGGGCCGGCCCCACCCTGATTTACAGCGGTGGTACGCTGGAACAGGGAGATACTTATTCATCAGGCGCCATCGTACTCGACGGGGACCATGTAATTTCAGAAGATTTTGGCTCTGTTATTTCTACAGCCGCCGCAGCTTCCACTCTCATTGACGGATCATATCTAACAAGTGGCAGCATATCAGATCATGTTACGAGTTTCTCTGCCCATACAGCCACACTTTCCATCGCAACCATGGCTGAGGACATGACCCTTGAAGCGGGATCTGAACTGGCAGCAGGAAGCAAGCTGCTTGCCGGATCAAAGTTAGGAAACAGTACCTATGTAATGGGAGGAACTCTGAATACCACTGCCACGGATCTTGGCACATACAAAAGGACAGAGTTGAAGAGCGGATCAAATATAGAAAGTGGCAGTATCCTGGCCGAAGGTTCCACCATTGGTGGTGCCATCACAATAAATGATAACCCACTTACCCTTGCCAGCGATATGAGTATCACAGCAGGATCAATACTCCTAGCCGACACTCTGCTAAAAGCCGGCACAGTAATGACACAGGACATGACTTTAAACAGTGCAGCAGGTGGTGGTTCTGCAACAGAAATTGAAATCCAGGCAGGCGATGTATTAACAACAGATCTATATGTCGATGCTGATACGACACTATCTGAAGACATGATGCTGGCAGAAGGCAGTCAAATTGCACAAAATTCCGTACTAGCCGTCAATACGACCAATGCAGGGACAGTTGGATTAAGTGAAACAGAGACTTACAGGCTTTCCGATGTTTCCGTTCTTGACCAGGATGGTGCCCAACGGGCCATCAGCATTGCAGACTCTGCTTTAAAAGGTCTGGATGAAGTCAGAAGTTCCCTTGGTTCGGTTCAAAACCAGCTGGCGTCGACCATCTCCAATCTCTCTGTAACGAAAACCAATATTCAGGCTTCAGAGTCCACTGTCAGGGATGTGGATTTTGCAGAAGAATCCATGATATTTTCTAAAATGCAGCTTTTGGCCCAGACAAGTTCCTATGCACTGGCCCAGGCAAATGCATCTGCACAAAATGTCATGAACCTGCTGCAATAATTTAAAAGAACTGTTTAATTTATTATGTATCAAATAAAGCGCTCCCTGGTGGTCCCGAGGAGCGCTTTATTTATTTTAAGTTTTAAACATGGTCTGTCGATACTTATATTAACTTCAAGTATATAAATGGAGCACTAAAATGGCAACAGGAACGATAACATCACTGGGAATAGGATCAAGCCTTGATCTGCAAGGGATTATTGACAGTTTAAGGAAAGCTGATGAAACATCCATAACCCTGAAAAAGCAGGACAAAACAAATCTTGAAGCCACAAAAAATGAATTTAATACGATAAACGCAAAGCTTTTGACAATGAAATCAAATGCTTTATCACTTTCATTAAGTTCAAACTTTTTAGACAGATCAATTTTAGTCTCCTCTTCTACTGTCTTAAGCGCAAGTGTTGCAGACGGCACAAATGCCGGAGCCTATTCAGCCACTGTAAATCGTCTGACCACAAGCAGCTCTTTTAAATCAGGCGGCAAAGCAGCCACCACCAATTCTGTTTATGTCCCCACCATTCAAAAATCAGCCATTGGATTTGCTGATACAAATACCGCCATTGTGCTGGCAGAAGATGAAGAAATGACCATGACCTATGGGTATGGCAGCAACAGACAAACCATCAGCATCACCGGAGGAGTCGGTGGATCCACTCTTGATGATATTGTGACTCTTATTGCCAATGATTCTGAAAATGTAAATGGCGGCAGCACATATCTGACAGCAACAACCTACCAGGATTCGGAAACAAGTTTATACCATCTTCAAATTGCGCCGACCTCGGGTGGAACAGGTGAAGACAACCGGGTAACAGTGACATACCCGCCGGCAGCAACAGGCTTTACAGCTGATGCGGCAACTTTTTCCTATACCATGGGAGATTCTGATGTGATTTCCCTGTTTATAACCGCAGATACAAGCCTTGCTGATCTTGTAACCCAGATTAATGATGATGAAAACAACCCTGGGGTTACTGCATCCATTATCAATACAGGATCAGGAGACACACCCTACCAATTGATGTTAACTGCAGATGCAGCAGGTGAATCATCAAGGATCGTTATTACAAACCAGTTGACTGATCTTGCAATAACAGAAGTGAACGGTTCGGGTTATATCATGGAAGGGGATACGGCCCTGTCTTTTACCGACCCGATCATCATCCGTCAAATTGATGCCAATACTGACATTATTTTCCAGGAAGACAACGGGAATGGATATACTTCAGATATTACAGCCACTATTGAAGATGGTGTTTATCAAAACGGAGATGATCTATCCGCAGCAGTTGAAAAAGCCCTTGAAACAGCCTCTGCGGCAAACGGAAACAGCAAGGACTATGCAGTTACTTTCAACTCAAATACCAGCAAGCTTGAAATCAAAGAAGCAGGAACACTTGAAAACATAAAATTCAAATGGGATCAGGCAGGCGCAAGTGCCCGTGACATTTTAGGGTTTACGAATAATACAGAAAGTATTATCACACCATCCGGATCTTCGTTAAATGCATCCATAACCGTTGACGGGGTTGAATATCAGCGAACAAAAAATACCGGGTTAACCGATGTGATTTCCGGTGCCACGATTTCACTGATCGGTACCGGAAGCACCAGCATCAATGTCACCCAGGACACCTCGGCTATTAAGTCGTATATAACGACACTCATCACGACTTTTAATGATATCATTACTGAAATTGATGCCAATGATGATTTTGATGAAGAAACAGAAACATGGGGATCTCTGGCCAAGACACCTTCCATCAGGAGTGCAAAGGATATTATCCTGAACCTTTTGGGAACAAAAATCACTGCAAACGAAAACATTACAACATATTTTGACCTTGGATTTGAAATCAATAAAGATGGCAGTGTCAGTCTTGATGAAGCAGTGCTTAATAATAAAATCACATCCAATTTTGATGATATCAAGACCTTTTTTATTGGTACCACAACCGGAACCGGTATCACGGGAATGGGAGATCTTCTCAATGATCAGATTAGAGAACAGACCAAATCCGGTGGCCTGGTAGACAGTGAGACAGATGCCATTGATGACAGGATCGAAAGGCTTGAAGAACAGATAGAGACAGAGACCGAACGGCTTGACAAACGGTATGAAACAATGGCACAGCAGTTTGTACAACTTGATTCCTATATGAGAAAGATGGAATCACAACAAAATTATGTTAACCAGATATTCAGTGCAATCGAAAAGAAAGAATAAAGGAATTTTATTTATGGTTCACGGCAATGTTCTTAAGTCATATCATAAAGCACAAGTATATGATGAAATAGATCCCAACAAACTTATTCTTATGCTTTATGAAGGGGCAATCAAACGAATTGTTTTTGCAAAACAAGGAATGAAGAATGCTGATCCCAAGCAGAGGGGAGAAAACCTTGGAAAGGCCATAGCCATTATTGCCGAGTTAAATGCCTCCCTTGATGATAACATAAAAACAGAAGAGATTAACTTTTTACGGGGACTTTATGCGGCCATGCTGACAGAACTGCCAAAAGTTTCTGTAAATGAAGACATTAAAATCCTTGATCGAGCTGAAAAATACCTGAAGGAATTAAAAATGATATGGGAAACAACTGTAATGGAAATTCCTGCCGGCAAATCTTTATCACCCGATAAAAATAATGCCCAAGGCTATGGTGTTACCAATTCAACATATACAAAAAAATCCATTGCCATTTGATTAAAGGAGAGATCATGAACCTTGAGCAGCATAAAAATATTATTGAGAATAGTTTTATAATTTATGAAACTATCCAGGCAGAACATCTTTCTATTTTAAAGGACCAGGAAATGCCTGATCTTAATTCAATGACTCAAGAAAGGGAAAATGCCTTTCTAAACCTTAAAAAAAACCTGGACAATCTTATTGGCAATGCGGGTTCCATTGGAGGAACAAAAAGCCTTCCTCTATTAACCGAATTCGAAAGCAGGCTCAATACAATCATGGGCCTTGACGAACAAATAGCGGCTGAGATACAAAGGCACAGTGTCGAGCTTAAAAAACATCTCAAACACATGAAACAGGGTAAAGCGGCAATGAACGGCTACAGGATGGCTGGAACCAACTCCCCAAAACCCTGTGTATTGAGTATGAATAGATAAAAAACTATTACAAGGAGGTAATATAAATGAATGTTTCAGGAAACGCACAGGCTAACATGGATGTAGCCGGAGTCAGTCAGACTGCTGTTCTAAAAAACACAACAAGCGTACAAAAGTCAGAATCTGATCGACTGGACCTTTCCAAAGAGCTGCCACCATCCAAAATTTCAAGAGAAGATGTGGAAGAAATGGTTGAAGTGCTTAAGGATCTGACACAGACGCTTCAAACAAAATTGAATTTCAGTGTTGATGAAGGGACAAACAATATTGTTGTTAAGATTATTGATAAAGAGACAGATGAAGTCATTAGACAGATTCCACCCGAAGAATTATTAGCGTTACAGGAAAAAATGCAGGACTTGACAGGTTTTCTGTTAAGCAAAATTATTTAATGCACAAATTAATTTTAATGATTGTTACTTTAACCTATTACTGCAAAAGCTGGTGTTGATGGGAATAAGAGCTGTTCTCTAGAATAATCTGCAGGCCTTCTTTTATCTTGTTGTTTATGACAAGCGGGGCCATAAAATTGGCCGTCATTTTTTCAGGTTTCCCACTGGGTATAGTGACAATGACAAAACAGGATATTTCATCCTTTTCAAGATCCCAGGATTCCATTTTTTCAAGATCTTTTTCTGCAATAGTGTATTCCGGTAAGATTTGAACAGGATCTAAAACCACAAAAGATAAATCGGGATCATCCATACATTGGAACACTAAAAAAGGTATAGTCTCTTTTTTTTGTAAAAGAACATAACGTTTTCTATCTTTGAATCCGGGAATCCCCAAAGGCATATTGATTATCTTCTTCTCATCAATTTCAATTTCCCCGAATTGTCTTGTATTGATTTTCATTACTTCTTTTTTGACTCCTTGCTTCCAAACAATTTTGCAGCTTTTGCGATATCTAATTTATCACCCTTTGATGAAAGGATATTTTCCCTCTGAATTGACTCAAAAACTTCCTGTCGTAATACCGTTATCTCTCTAGGCGCGTCAATCCCGATCCTGATAGAATTTTTGCCTGTCTCAACCACTTTGATAACAATATTATCTCCAATGACTATACTCTCACCGATCTTTCTTGTTAAAATAAGCATAATATTTTATAAAAAATCGACCAGGCTCATATTAATGAGCTTAGCTGTTGAATTCAAGGATGCTTCATAGGCCGTCTGAATTGCTTTCAGATTCATTATGGATTCAACAATATCGGCATCCTCGATCATGGACTTTCTTTCTGTCATCGTCAGTTTGGTTTCTGCACTCACCTGTTTTCTAACCTCAAGTCTGTTATATTTTATCCCCACATCCGAAAGGATCGATGTAATACTGTTATAATGCGTATCAAGCCGAGTCATTGTTCTGCTGATACCATCTACATCGTCCTTTGAAAGATATTCCTTTAGCTCAAATAGTGTTTCAAAAAGCCCCCAGGTCAGTTCTTCACTTTTTGCAGAAGTTGAGGCCACATCTGTCTGATCAAAACCCAAAACCTGGGCAGCATTTTCTGATACATTGGTTCCACTACCCCATAAGAGCTGAAAATCTTCAAGTTTCCTTCCTGTTTCTCCATCTTCTTTAATAGTAAACTTATGACTTATATAGCTGTAAGACACTTCATAGTCAACCCTGTTTCCCTCTTGTTCCGAAACGTCTTCCAATGCATCCTCAATCGCTCTTGCAAGTGTATCCGGGCCTGTATATGTTCCTGCAGGTATCTGGGCCGTCAACTCACTGGTATTCTCTTTACTGCCTTTGGGAAGAATCTCTTTAAAATTAATATAATCATTGGTTCCGGTTGTAATGGTGAAAAGTGTCACCGTATTATCACTGGAATATGTAATAGCACCTATGTCATCAGCAATATTAAATCCAAGCTCCGTTGCTGCTGATATCCCACTATTGGTTCCTGTGGCCCACAGAAGCTCCAGCCCTCCGGCAGCCAGCGATGTCCCGTTTTCTTTAATGGTAAATTCCTGGGTCGTCTTATCATAGGTCACATCATAATTTATATTATTTATTGAAGCACTCTCCATGGCCGTTTCAATAGAGGATGCCAGTGTATCCATGTCAGTATATTTTCCTTTAGGAATGGCTGCTGTAATCTGACTGGAAAAACCCGACCCTGTGTCTTCCCTGAAATCAATAACATTATTGGTAAAATCAAATGTTTTTAAGGTTACTTCGGAATCGCTGACAGGCGGTTTATAGGAGACATCCCCCTCTGTAAATCCAAGATCAGGACCAATGCTGTGATCATCAGATGCCGCCATAATATCGAACTCAATGTATCCGCCATTGCTTGCAGGTGATTCAAGAGAGATATTGATGTCCGAAAGCCCGTTCCGGCTCAAGTCCAATTCAAGATAGCTGTTACTGCCGGATATTTCAAGAGGAAGCCCGTACCCGGGATCATTTAAAATCTTCCACTTGCCGTTCCCATCCCAGGTCAACCTCAGCGGTGCCGTCCCTGATGGTTTTGGTGTTTCATAAACAAGCGCTTTATCATTCACCACATTGATATTAACACCTTCCTTAATTATCCCGTTTGTGTTCAGTCCTGCAACCCTTGGAGTTTCTCCTGTTTCCCACAAAAGATCAAACCCCATATATCCATCATATTTGCCATCATTTACAATGGTAAACTTCTTTGTATCAGAACTATATGATACATCATAATTGAGTTCATATCCAAAATCATTTGAGGCTTTGTTCATGGCATTTCTGACAACAACTGCCAGTTTTTCAGGTGAATAAGTACCATCCGGGATTGTGCCTTCCAATACTCTTTTTGAGTTCTCACCCACGCCCGGATCTTCCCTGAAAAAAATCTTATTATTGGTTCCCTCAACCGTGATCTCATTTTCTGTAAAAACTTTTTTACCATTGCGGCCGACCTCAAGCTGGCTGGACTGTCCGGTTTTAATCGTAAAAGCCGTATCATTACCATGATAAATGACTTTGCCGGGATTTGTTTTATCATCATAGCTGAAGGATTTAATATTTGTTTTTGTCCCGGAAAAAATATAACTTCCATTCACCTGGGCATTTCCTAAAGAAAGGATCTGATCAATGATTCCCTCAACCTGATCTACAGCATCCGCCCTTTGAGATGCACTCATCGGAGCATTCACCATCTGAGTGTTTAAAAGTTTTGCAGAAATGATCTGATCGGAAACAGACCGCAAGGCAGCTTCAGAGCCATTTAGCCATGTTCTTCCCATTTCAACGTTTTTATCAAGCTGGGTGAGATTTTTAATTGATAGAGACAGATCAAGTACCTGGGACAAACCAATAGGATCATCAGATATATTATTTATCCGCTTTTGCGTACTGACAACCTCATTGGCATCCCTTAGATTATTGGTAATCGTATTGAGTTGATATTTTGAGGTATCATACAGTGAAATATTCGGGACCCTCATATTTGTCCTCCTTTTTACCTGACTGAAATAAGCGTTGTCAGCATTTCATCGGCAACCGTTAAAAGTTTTGATGCTGCGGAGAAAGCGTGTTGATATTTTATGAGTTTTATCATCTCCTCATCTAGGGACACAGCAGAAACAGCGTCTCTTTGTTCCGTCATCTGGTTGACCATGATGTCGGCGAATTCTCTGGATGTTTTGATACTTCGAGCCTTTACACCAAGTGTTCCTATCATGGTATTATAATAGTCATCCAGAGTAGATTCAATTATACTTGATTGCGCCTCAAATCCCCTGTTAAACTCCCAGTGTTTCATTGTCATGCTTTGATGCTGGATATCTGACATGGCCAGTGCATTTTCATTATCACCCTGGGTAATGGCACCGGTCTTGCTGTCTATTTTTCCTGAAACAATATATTTTGTATCGCTTAAGTTTTCATTTATTTCCATAGTGACCGCATCCGAACCTTTAAAAAACGTGTTGATTCCTGCAGCCGCCATGATACCGGAACCGGTTGAAGCGTCATCTCCAAAGGCATATCGGATGTCGTTGGCATTATGCTTGAGCAGATCAAAACGGACATACCCGTCACCCGTCACCTTTTTGGCAAAATTAATATTGATGTCCCCAACTCCGTCTCCATTCAAATCAACCATAAACCCATCATCATCTCCCCCGGCAGGAATTATCCGGGCAACGCCACCCGTTGTGTCATTTAATATTCCCCAGCGCCCTGAAGATCTGACAAATTGAAAATCCAGCCCTTTAAAGTTTAATGCTGTCCAGTCCAAAACTTCAATGGCAGTATTTTCAGGACTAAATCCATTACTGCCCGAATATTCAACATTTTCAATATCAAAATAATTATCAGAAGACTGCATTTTAAGCTGATTACCGAGAGTAACCGATGCTTTCATACCCCCAGCTTTTTTATTGAATTGATCCTTAAATGAATCCAGGGTCCAATGCCAGTCGGACATAAACTCACCGGTTGCCTGCCCTGTGGAATTGGAAGAGAGAGGGATACCCGATTCATCTGTTGTTATGGTGAAAACATCACCTTCAAAAAGTGTCCCATCATAAAAATTCAATATCATCCCATCTACTTCAATTTCTATTGCAGCGGTGGGTGTTCGCGGTGGCGTATGCCCTTTAATCTCAAACGTACCGGATGACACGGATGAATGCCATTCAATCGTCAGGTTATCAACTCCTGTTGCAGGAACATGCCCGACTTTCCCACCGGAAGTCACCTTAAAATGATAGATATCATTGATACTTTTTGCCTGGCGAAACACCCTGAAATCTACTGGATCAGGGCCCCCTGCAGTATCCGTATTAATGGTCAACGTGTTCCCTGCCACAAGAGAGCCTTTGGAAATATCAAAAAAGACCGTTTGTGATCCATTTTCCACAATAGCCACTGTTCCCACATCCTCAATGGTGAGAAGCCCGGAAGCGCCTGTAGAATCACCGTTTTCATCAAATCGTTCCCATCTGATAATTGCTTCATCCACGTATAATGAACCGGTTGTAAAATCCCTGTATGTATTTCCAGACTCCAGAAGATCATTTTCAGGATCACTTGCTCCGTCTCCTGTTCCCGTTGAAACAGCAAGTTTTGCATCGTTACCCGCACTGTCGGAAAAACTGGTAATTTCAATGGGGTCTTCCAGGGTTGCACTCTTAATAATGGATACGGATTTGCCATTGCGAATGAAGGTATAATCCGTGCTTGAAATATCTGAATTCAGTTCGTTATACAGCTGTAGTGCAAGCCCTGCTTCTGTTGTTCCGGCACCAGCTGATACGATAAAACTCACAGTGTTCCCATCAACATCAAAAGAAATGGTATCCCCGGCATCGAAACCGGTAAAACCATCTTCACCACCCAGTGTAATAATGGAACTTCCGGTTGTGGCTGTTCCTGCTGTGCCGAACAGCCCTGTACCGGTCATTGTATCTGATTGGATTGACATCCCGGAATCCAGAAGTGCTGTAATGGTTCCGGAAATAATAGCTGAAGTTGTTGCAGCAGCTCCGGTATATGACCCCTCGGTAATAACAGCGGATGTTCCGGTAACAGCGGTTGTTATTGTGGAAGGCATTCCAAAAGTGACTGTATCTCCGCTGGTTGTAAGCGAGTTGAAGGTTTCCACATCAGTGGCACCGGCTGTAAATTCAAAACTTGTATTTCCTGCAGCTGAAGAACTTCCTGAAAGAGAGGTCAGATTAATGGTTGCATCATCTCCTGTGTCATTGCCGGCTTCCCTTAAGGTGATGTTTGATCCGTCCGTACTTCGTATGAGGATTGAATTTGCCGTTGTTCCCCATTCAACGGTAAAGGGCTCATTGGCGACGGCTGCAATGATTGCGTTGTAGAACACCCTGGAAATTTCTGCCTGGTCGGTGACATCGCTTACACCTGTAAGATCGACCAAGACATCTGTGCTTGTGCTGGGAATTCCATCCGACGTTATTTTAAGCGTTACCGTATCCGTATTATTAAAATTAGAAAATGTATCCAGTTGAATACCGGCATTATCCTGAACCTCAAAATCCTGAACACCTAAAGTTGCACCTTTATCGCTTGAAAATTTCAAGCCGTCTGCATAGAGATCTGTATCCAGATTCATGGAATTTATTGCATTTACAGCTTCAACCAGGGAGTCTTCAAACTGAACTGCAAGGGTTGCAACGCTTGAATCGACAATGAAACTCTTTGCATAAACATACCCATCCACATAGAGTGAGTATTGTACTTCATCACCATTCTGTGCGTTTGAGATACCCGAAATATCAAACTCTGCCTGGGTTTTTGAAGCATATGCCGTGACACCATCGACTGCATTTAGTGCCGCTGCTATTGATGCCGCAGATCTTTTAGCATCACCGCCTGAATCTTTGATATCAATATTATGTGTTCCTGTTGAACTGCCGTAAATGGTAAGGGTCTGATTTGCCATAACGTTGTCAAGGGCAGTTGAAGCGCCCCCTGAGGATGTCCCCCATATTTCTGCCAGCCTGTCACCGTTTGTCTGTGTAACTATCTTATCTCCAATATCACCTTCATCAACAACCGTAAGTTTATATCGTGCTTGATCCGCTCCCGGAGCCATGCCCTGCCAGTTTGAAAGAGAAGCTTGTGAAACCCCCATATCCATCAAAATCTTTCGATATTCGATTTCTGCGCTGGAATGGTCTTGAGTCCACATGGTAAGGTCTTTTGAGTAGTCAATTTTATCCCCGAAATTGAAACTTGAAAGCCATCCGCTTTCATCAACACTGTAACTGCCGGTCACTGTTTCCGTGTAATATTCAAGCCCGGCACCTTGGGAATTCTGATAATTGACAGCCCATATCATTTCCCGGGCCAGCTCATCCATCTGGGCTCGATATTTGGGGATTATTTCATCCCTGATTTCAAGCCATCCACCTAGCTTTCCACCACTGATATCATCGGTGATATCGGATGTTGAACCAAAGGATCCCTGCCACATGACCTGCTGGCTTTTCATGGTCAAACTATAAGAATCCACCCCATTAACAAGTGTAGACCCGTTGGCCCCGTTGATAATGAGAGCCCCGTTCCCCTGGGTGATCACATTAACATTAATCAACACGCCTAACTGGTCAACCAGACTGTTTCTTTGATCCCTGAGATCATTAGCCGTTCTGTTGGCTTCCAGGCCAATTATCTCTCGATTCAGATCTGCAATCTGGGTGGCCAGTGAATTGATGGTGGTTAATGTTGCATTAATTTCATAAGTAATATCCAAAGAGACCTGATCAAGGTCTGATCGTAAAGAATTAAACTGTTCTGCCAGTTTCTTACCTTTTTCATAAATCTGGACTCTTTCGGATACACCCAAAGGGTTATCACTCAAATCATGCCATGAATTCCAGTAATCACTTATAATGCTGTTCATACTGGCTTGTGAATTTTCATCAAAAAATCCCTCAAGGACTTTCATATACGATTCAGCCTCTTCAAACATGGCCTGGGTGGATTTTTCATCTGTCAGCCTGTTTTCAAGCAATAGGTCCACGGACTGCTGTATCTGGGTAACATTCACACCGGTTCCAAAAAGAAATCCTGCATAAAGGGCAGGTTTGTGGCTGATATGTTTGGCATCCTGCCTTGAATAATCAGGGTTATTTACATTGGCAATATTGTGCCCGGTAACATTTAACCCATACTGTTGAGCAGCAATGGCTGTTTTTGCAATGCTTAATGTGGACGTAATCCCGCTCATTTTCTACACCTCTGCATATATCAAGCAATTTGAAGTCTTGGTATTCGGCTTTATTCCTGTATGGCTATATTGTGCATATTCGGAATTATCGACGGCTACCGACATGACATCATCAATTACCAAAAGATATTCCTGAACATATTTTTTATTCTCAAATGCCACCTGAACAAGTTCGTTTTTTTCATTTTCTATGGCAAGCTTTATCTGTCTGAATTTTATTTTAACTTCTTTCGGTACCGGAATGGTCCTAATGAGATATGAAACTGAAAAAGACCTGATATCCATATCATTGGTACCGAACTTCTCTTCCAGGTGATATAAAATTTTTTCTCTTACTCCTTGAATTTTCTGAGTAATCTTTCTTTTTTGTTCCGAACTCTTCCATAATGAATCAACATCAATAGTGACAATGAATTCGCGTTCCTCTCTTAAGAGAGCGTTAAGTTGTTTATACAAGCCTAGTTTTTCATTCAGCATATCTTCAATATCAGGGGTAAAATTTTCCATGTTGATTCCTCCTGTGATTTTGCATACCTTTCTAGAGATATGCTTGCATCCACCAGTTTGGATTATTATTTAGGGAATTATTTTCCCTGTTGTGGCTGTTTACTTCTCTAAATACTAAAAATAGCAACAATTATGCCACATTCGGGTAAGAGATAATGATAAAAAAGAAATTTGAAAAAGATGCGAAAATAATGAAGTTTATAGAGATTCTTTTAACTGGTGATACAAAAATTCTTTGACGCCAATGGATGTTCTGCTTTTTGATAACTCTTCGGCAAGGTACTGATCATACATTGACTTATATATATCCATTCCATGGGAATCATTTAAAAACTTATCTCCGGGCAAAGATTTGCGCATGGATTTTATCATTGTATGTAAGAAAATAGCTTCAAACCCGGCACAGGCCTCTTTTAACTCTTTTTTCTTAAGTATATTACGGTCAAAATCCGAAGTTTGTTTTTTAATCTTGCTCAAATTTGCCTTGGCAAGATTCTGGTTGATAAGATCAATATCCATAAAGCCTCTCTCTTAATAAAAGCTATATAATGACAAGCTCTGCCTGAAGCAATCCGGCAGCCTTAATACTTTGCAAAATACTGATAAGATCCTGGGGTTTTACGCCCAGGGAATTAAGTCCCCTGACAAGCTCGCCAATGGTTGATGTGCCGAACAAATTCATAACACTTTCTTTTTTTTCATTTTCAGGATCTTTACTTATGGTGATGGAAAGATCCCCATGGGCAATGGCAACACTTGAAATGGTGACATCACTTCCAATCACAACAGTTCCTGTCTTCTCATTTATCACAACTTTGGCAATCGTGTCCGGGATAACCGAAAGCGTTTCAATATCTGCTATAAATTCTGCGACATTATTTTTCCACATATTGTCCGGAACCCTTAAGCTCAAGGCACTGGCATCAATTGTTTTGGCAACACCTTCTCCGATTGATGCATTAATGGTATCCGTCATTCTTTTTGCAGTGGTAAAATCCGGCCGGAACAAGGAAAGGATGAGGTTTCTTTTTCCATCCAGTTTAAAGGGGATTTCCCGTTCAACAGATGCGCCGTTTACAATCCGGGCCACCTGAAGATGACTGTCCCTGTCACCTGCACCACTTGGCATGGCAAGCGTCACCGCTCCCTGTGCCAAAGCATACACCTGATCATCCACGCCTTTTAAGGGGGTTATCAATAATGTGCCGCCTTTAAGACTTTTAGCGTCCCCTAAGGATGAAGCCACCACATCAATTTTATCACCGATTCTGGCAAAAGGCGGGATGCTTGCGGTTACCATAACAGCTGCAATATTTTTTACCTTCAACCCATTTTTATCAACAAAAATATTCATCTTCTCCATCATGTTGGCAAGGGCCTGCTTTGTAAAGCTCACCCCGTCTTTATCCCCGGTACCGTTCAAACCGATAACAAGACCATATCCGGTGAGTTGATTGGAACGGATACCTTTGATGGCGGCAATATCTTTAATCCTTGCGCAATAGGCATTTGAGGCGAAAACAATCCCGGCGAAAAATAGGATTAAACTCTTTTTCAATATTGCCTTATATATTATTGGGTTCAACATTGGATAGCTTCCTTTTTACCAGGGCCATATATTATCAATAATTCGGGTTCCCCAACCCGACTTTTGCTTATCTGCAAGGGCGCCTTTGCCATAGTACTCAATCCGTGAATCTGCAAGATAGGTTGATTTCACCCGGTTGCTGG
>NZ_JAIOSW010000444.1 GCF_021107415.1 Desulfobacula sp. | reverse complement strand
TTGATGGTGGTTCAAAAACAATGGACCACCATAATGAAAAGGGATCGGGAAAAAGAGCTTTTTTTCAGAACCAGTCAAATTATTGCTGCCATAGAGTCCTTTTATCAAAATTCACCAGGGGGGTCACAACACTATCCGCGTAGTTTGAAAGTTCTTTTAAAGGACAACCGGTTTCCCGGCTTAAAGCGCCATTTGCGGAAAATGTTTAAAGATCCAATGACAAAAGATGGAGACTGGGGAATCGTATATGATGGAAAGGGTGGCATCAAAGGTGTTTTCAGCCGAAGTCAAAAAGAGCCCATTAAAAAGGGGGGCTTTCCAAAGGAGTATAAATCCTTTGAAAATAAGAAAAAATACAGTGAATGGAAATTTGTATATGAGCCCCAAAAGGAGACAACATCATGAAAAAAATATTTATTCTTATCTTCATCATTATTTGCTCATCTATTGGGTATGCGTCTGATATTTCAGACACTTTTACAGAAAAGTATAAATCTTTTGTTCCTGTAGAAAACAGTTCTGTGCATTCGGACTATCTCTTTGAACAAATTGCCCTTGGCACCGAGTATACGGTCAGGATGCTGGATCAACTCAATGAGAACAATGAAAAGCTTAATGAAAAAGTCGATATTATGATCGAAAAATTTGATATTCTTATTGAACAGAACAAAATAATAATAAAATTGCTTGAGAAATAATTCTCTTGATTTTATTCTCGCACAAAGCCACTAAGCCTCAAAGAAAATTATATCCTTTAAGGCTTAGTGGCTTTGTGCGATCAATCAAAATCTTAATGATCAGTTTTCTTGTGGTTTTGTTTATTTATGGCAGATACATAGAACCGAATAATGTTAAAATCAGGACGGTAAGCTTTAAGAGCGCCTTTATAAATAAAGCCCTATATAAAGGTTTAGTTGGAAAAAAAATTGTTCATCTTTCGGATTTGCATATATCAAAATTTGGGAAACGTGAAACTCAGGTATTAAACATCATTGATCAGATCAATCCTGATCTGATATTTTTGACGGGTGATTATATAAAGTGGAAGGGCAATAATAAACCGGCTTTGAAATTTTTATCCAGGTTAGAAGCAAAACAGGGTGTTTATGCTGTAATGGGAGATTATGACTATTCCGACTCAAAGAACTCTTGCCTGTTCTGCCATGAAAAAGGAAGTGGCAAGCCCACAAAACAGCATAATGTTATTCTGCTGAGAAATTCTTCACAAGAGATAAAAATTAGTGATCAGGTTATTCAAATTGCAGGTATAGATGAAGGGTATGATGATTTCGGTGATTTCAAAGATATGGATGATATTGCCGATAAAAATTCTCTTGTGCTGGTGTTAAGCCATAGTCCGCTGGCCTTTGATGATTTTTCAACCAAAGACAGGATTTTCATGTTTGCCGGCGATACCCATGGCGGCCAGGTGAAGTTTCCCTTATGGCTGTTTAAACTTTTTGGTTATGAAAAAAATGTGAAATATAATGATGGATTATTTCAAAAAGGAAACAAAACCATGTATGTAACAAGGGGAATCGGCACAAGTCATTTTCGGTTCAGGCTTTTCTGCCCGCCGGAAATAGCGGTGATCCAATTTTAGCCTATGGGTAATATGGTTAAATATATCTTTATCGGGTTCTTTTGTATGCTTTTTTTTGTTGCCTGTGAAAAGACAAAACATAAAGAGCTGGTGCTGTATGATTTTGAATCAGAATTTGTTTTTGACCAATTTCACTGGAAATGCCGCACCCTTTTTTCCCTTTCAGACAAGTATGCGGTTCATGGTGAAAAGTCCTTGAAGCTTGAGCTGTTTCCTTCGTCTTACCCGGGGCTCTCACCTTCCTTGAAGCATCATGACTGGAGGGAGTATCAAACCTTGTGCTTTGAAGTGTATAATCCGGCACCTGATATGGTCAAACTGGTTTTAAGAATTGATGATAAAAAAAAAGCTTTAGAATACTCTGACAGATATAATAAAAGTTTTATGATAATACCCGGAGCCAACACATTGAACATACCGTTGGACAGTCTTAAAACATCAAAAATTAACAGACCCCTTGAATTGAAGAATATCTACAGGTTTCTGATTTTCATGTCACATCCCGATAAACGGCATGTTTTATACCTGGATTATTTCCGATTGATTCCCATAAATCCTGTTTAAATTCTTTAGAATTACTTTCTTTCTTTTGTAGGCAACTTCCTATATAATTTGGGTTAATATAAAATTATTAGATGGGAAGGTTAATGCTGTAAAAGATTGCCTATGTATTCGAGTTCACCATTACAATATTTAAATGACATATCTGCGTGGGTTTCCTGTGTACAGGATCAGAAACAATTGCCGGGCCTTATCGTTGATACTGCTGCAAGAATGATGCAGGCAAAGGCAAGCTCTCTTTTACTTCTTAATGAAGATGGTGAAACCCTTAGATTTGAAGTGACAACAGGCCCTAAAAAACAAGAAGTCAAAAAACACGAGATCAAAATCGGGCAGGGTATAGCCGGTTTCGTTGCAAAGACGGGTGAACCCTTGCTTGTGACTGATGTTACCAAAGATCACCGATGGTATAAATCCATCAGTGACAATATTGATTTTAAAACAAAATCAATTGCCTGTTCGCCTCTGAAAATTGATTCGGATATTATCGGTGTGCTTCAGATTATTGACAGAAAAGATGGACAGCCCTTTGATAATGATGATTTAAATATTTTGAATGTTTTTGCTAATGTTTGTTCCGAGGCTATTCATAATGCAAGAAGGGTGGAGAGTGCAAGCCGCCGGAATTTAGAATTAACTGACCAGGCAGCTGAAAAGCATAAGATTATAGGGAAAAGCCGTGAGGTAAAAAAAGCAATATCTGACGGACTTAAGGTTGCCAATACAAAGGCGAGTGTATTGATCCTGGGTGAGAGCGGCACTGGAAAGGAACTCATGGCCGGAATGATTCATTATCAAAGCGATAGAAAAGATTTTCCCCTGGTGGTCTTAAACTGCGGTGCTTTAACTGAATCCCTACTGGAAGATGAATTATTCGGACATGAAAAGGGAGCTTTTACCGGAGCGGCTACCTTGAAAAAAGGGAAGTTTGAACTGGCTGACAATGGTACCCTGTTTCTGGATGAAATCGGAGAAATGAGTCTTAACATGCAAACCCGGCTGTTAAGGGTTTTGCAGGAAGGGATTTATTATCGGCTAGGCGGAAGTGTTAATATCTCGGTGGATGTCAGAGTTATTTCAGCAACAAACAGGGATATTGAAAAAGAGGTTAAGGAGAAAAACTTCAGAGAGGATCTTTATTATCGGTTAAATGTGGTGCAGATCAAAATTCCGCCTTTAAGAAAGCGTCGAACCGATATTTTATTGTTAGCCTTTCATTTTCTTGGACTATTTAAAAAAGAACAGGCAAGACCGGAGCTTGAATTTTCTCAAAAGACGCTTCGGATTTTAGAAACTCATTCCTGGCCCGGAAATATCCGGGAGCTTAAAAATGCAATTGAGCGTGCAGTGATCATGAGTGATGGGCCTTTGATATCTCCTGGTGATCTTCCGTTTGCTGTCGGTGAAAAAGAACGGATTTCTTTTCATGAACAGGATTTAAAACAGGCGACTCTTCATTTTAAAAAAAAGCTTTTAATTCACACACTTGAATCGGTTCAGGGAAATCGTACCCATGCTGCTAAAATTCTCAAGATACAACGGACTTATCTTTCCAGACTTATTTCAGAACTTGAAATAAAAGGTGTTTGAATTAAGGATTTTAATCAAAATGGTTGATCCCTGATTATGTTGATGTTATTGATATATGAAATACTGTTAAAATTGTGATTTGACCAAATTATATAAATCCGGCATATCAATTAGGTTAAAAAACTACCATAAATATTGAATTTGAGGAAGAAAATGGAAAAAGAGAACAATAAACCCGCTCCGCCGCAGATGAGTCCCTATGTTTTTACTGTTTTATTAATCGGGTTTGGTTTATGGTGCTTCTGGGACGGCTGGATGACCACTGATCCTGAGATGATCGAACATGCCACCTTTAATAAAGTTTTAAGTGCTGTCTTGCTGCCTTGGGGTATTTATGATTTTTTTAAAATAAGAAAGAGACAAAAAAGCGAGAAATAATCTGAAAATAAATACTGCATGAATACGGATAATTGCGGAAAACCTAAGTCGAATATTCTCTTCTAATAAACTGAAATCATTAAAAATTCGTTTTAATCAAATATTTTTTTATTGATTAATAGATAAAATACTGTTAAATTTTCACCCTTAAAAT
>NZ_JAIOSW010000186.1 GCF_021107415.1 Desulfobacula sp. | reverse complement strand
CAGTGCTGGGGCTTGCCGTACAATTGGCCCCCCAGGTTTCCATCATCAGGCGGCGGTATGGTTTCTGATTGTAAGAAATTTTAACCATGAACACCTTGCACTCAATACCAAAGAATGAACAGCACATGGAAAGGGCACTGCCCCACTGGCCTGCACCGGTTTCCGTGGTGATCTTTTTGGTGCCGGCAACTTTATTGTAATAGGCCTGGGCAATGGCTGTATTAGGTTTGTGACTGCCTGCAGGGCTTACGCCCTCATTCTTAAAATAGATTTTTGCAGGGGTATCAAGGGCTTTTTCAAGGTTGTAGGCCCTGACCAGAGGAGTAGGATGCCATATGGCATATTTATCCAGGACTTCTTCCGGGATATCAATCCAGCGTTCTGTGCTCATTTCCTGTTCAATCAGGTTCATGGGAAAAATCGGAGAAAGATCGTCAGGCCCGCAGGGCTGCCCGGTACCGGGATGAAGAGGGGGTTCCATGGGAGTTGGCATGTCTGCCATAATGTTGTACCATTGTCTTGGCATGTCTTGGTCTGATAAAACAAATTTTTTGGTCTTCACAACTTCTCCTTTTATTGGGGTTTAATAAAAAATGATTGATCCTGGTGCGCTTAGTGGAAAAATCATTTTTTTTGATTGACAATATTTTCAGCCTCGCCTTTTAACAGATAATCAACGATCTGGTTTGCCACATCCCGTGCCACATTGTCCTGAGCCTCAAAGGTAGAGGCACCAAGATGACAGGTGCAGATAAAATTGTCCAGGTCCATGAGTTTTATGTTCCCGGGTGGTTCTGTTTCAAATACATCAAGGGCAGCTCCGCCAAGGTGGTTGGATTTTAAGGCATCATAAAGATCGGCTTCATTGACAATGCCGCCTCTTGCACCGTTGATGAGCATGGCACCTTGTTTCATCTTTGACAATGTCTCTTTGTTGAACAGGTTGGTGGTTTCTTTTGTTTTGGGTGTATGAATGGAAATATAATCTGATTGAGCTAGGACTTCATCAAAAGTGACCGGCGTGATCCCAAGTTTTTCAATAGAGGAATCTTCCAGATACGGGTCAAACCCGATAACTTTCATTTTAAGCCCCATTGCCCTGTCTGCTACAATACTTCCGATATTGCCGATACCGACAAGTCCCAGGGTCTTGTTGTATATTTCGCGACCCTTAAGATTTTTTTTCTCCCATTTTCCATCTTTCAGGGTTGCCGTTGCCTGGGGTATATTGCGGGAAAGAGACATTAATAAGGCAATGGCGTTTTCCGCCGTTGTAATCGTGTTGCCAAAAGGGGTGTTCATTACGGCGACATCAGCCAGGGTGGCTGCGGGAATGTCTACATTATCAAGCCCGATGCCCGCCCTGCCGATTACCTTGAGATTTTTTGCTTTGGCAAGCATATCCTCGGTCACTTTTGTTTTGCTTCGAATGGATAAGGCGTGGTAAACACCGATGATTTCTTCAAGTTCAGACGGGCTTAAATCGGTTTTGACATCAACTTCAATGCCGGGTGTGTTTTGAAAGATTTCAATTCCTACGTTGGAGAGGGGATCGCTGACGAGTACTTTCATGATAGTTCTCCTTTATTAATATGGATTAATAAATAAATCCTGATCATTTTTTATATGAAAGTTATTATGCAGGGGTCAAGACTGAAAAAATGGTGATAAAATGGTGATGGAAAATCACTATTCGGCAAATTGCTACTCCTCAAGGGATAGCAAATAGGAATGTAAGTTTGTCTTTCTATTTTTCAATCCCAGTTTTGTTCTGATTTTATACCGATGGGATGTGATCGTATTTAAAGACACATTAAGGATTTGTGCTATTTCCTTGTTTACCATACCATCTTTGACAAGTGCTGCCACTTTGATTTCCATTGGTGTCAGGTTCAGGTACTTTGATGAGAGTTTCCCGATTAAAGGGGAGGTGATCTGATTCATGTTTTTTTCAAGCCTGTCTAAAAGCACTTGCTGCCCTTTACTTATATTCGTTTGGGCAAGTTGTTTAAGATAGGGCATGACGGATTGTTTGATATTGATTAAAAAATTTTCCTTGTCGTTTTTCTCTTTTTGTTCCATTTGTTTTAATACGACTTTTAACGCAATATTGGCTTCCTCAAGTCTTAGATTGGCCTTTCTCAGTTTATCTGTCCGTCGTTGAACAAGGTTCTCAAGATGAGCTCTATGATTTTTCAGCTCATCCTGAAGGCGTTTTCGCTTGAAAAATTCAGGAATATCTATTTTTTTGTAATGTTTGTATTTGATATATGCTTTTTTGCAGTATTTGCTGATACAATCCTTAATCCTGGAAGGGTGGGCCATGATAAACCGGCAGTGCCTGTCCCCTTTTGCCCGGCACTCGATTTCTGCTGTTACAAGAGAAACACTAAAGCTTTCTTCACACCAGCCAGAGGAGTAACCGGCATTCATAACACAAACCGGGAAATCGGATTTTTCCCCGTTTTCCATCCATGCCTGGGCTTCAAAAGAATAAGGATGATCATAAATCAGATAAAAATTTTTATTCGGTACAGGGTTGGACAAGGGATGTATTTTAACAGATGCCCACCCGGTATAGGCAAAATGGACCGGTCCTGCTGAAAGTTTTTCTATGGGGTCACTCACCTTCATTTTTGAGAAAAAACTTTTTGCATCTGCTTTTCCAATGGAATGGGCAATATCAAAAAGAAAATTAAATGAAAGGGTTCTTGCCTCTTTTTCCCCCCGGTCTTTATACAGGAGCGCCATCATATCAAAGAATTCTTTGGACATGGATGCTGCCCTGACAAGGATATACCGTTCACCTGAAAATTTGATCAGTCCTTTTTCAGGGTTGTGTTGAACAGTGCTAAAATAATTTTTTACATAATTTTGTGCAGTCAGGAAAACCTGATGAAAATCATCCGGTACACTCACCGTGTTCAAAGTCGTGTCGGAAGGATGATTCATTACAACTCCATCAAACAGGTTTAAGTTTTTATGAATTCACCGGGATTGTACATGAATTTTTTATAGATTTTATAATAATCCGTATCTTCATATTGTATAGGCTCAACAACATGGTTGTCAAAGCTGTAAATCCTGGCATCAGGGCAGGCCATCAGAAGAGGGGAATGGGTGGCAATGATAAACTGGGCATGGCCCTGTCGGCTTATTTTTATTAAAAGATTTAAAAGCTCAATCAAAGATGTGGGAGACAAGGCTGTTTCAGGTTCATCCAGAAAGTATAACCCTTTGATACTGTATCGTGACTGGAAATATGACATGAGCGATTGGCCGTGGGATTGGGTAATCAGGGATTTCCCTCCAAAATATTTGAGCATTTCAGGGTCATTGACGGACCATTCCTCAAGGTTCCTGGCAAAATGGGAAAATATCTGGGACCCGAAAAATGAACCCGGTACCGGACCATTTTTCCATTGAATGGAAATGGCTTTATACAAGTCTTCTTCATAGGGGTTTTGTTCACACCTTAAATTGAACTCACTCTGCCAGATATGGATACCGCATTTATAGGCAAGGGCTTTGAGCAAGGTTGATTTTCCAGTACCATTTTCACCGATAAAAAAGGTAATGGCATTGTTAAATGTTGTGGTGTCAGTGTTCTGGAATATTTTCAGATTAAAGGGATAAAAATCCAGAACAGGAAATTTTTTCGAAAGGATATTTACTTGTTTTAAATAGGTCAAACCTGTTTTCCTTTCCTTGTTTTAGCTTGTTCAATCAAATCAAATAAAGAAAAGACTTTTGGTTTTCCCTTGTCTAAAAAGGCTTTTTTGAAGTCTTCTTTGGTCAATTTGTCCGTAAGATAGGCATGAACATCAAAGTGGTTGTACCAGCAATCAAGGGTTTTAAAACAGGGAAGTCCGCTGTTTTCAGACCGGCAATAGGGAAAATTGATCTGATGCCCAAGTCTCGGGCACCTGATGCTGAATGATTCTTCCGGTGGATCTGCCAAAAGGGTGTCGGTATTTTTATTTTTTTTTGTCGTCATTTGATTCCCAGGTTTTGATTTAACCTGCAACAGTCTTTGCAATGATCAAAGACTGTTACAGGCTGGTTTTAGTTGATTTAAGTTGCCTGTTTGGGTTTGGGTAAAGGTTCAATATCCTTTAGTGCATTATCAATCTGTTCCTGGGGCAGTTCATGATCAGACAGATTACCCCCGAGATAAGATTCATATGCAGCAAGATCAACAAGGCCATGACCGCTCCAGTTGAACAGGATGGTTTTTTCCTTGCCTTCTTCTTTGGCTTTAAGTGCTTCACGGATGGTAATGGCAACGGCATGGTTACATTCAGGCGCACTGATATACCCTTCGGTCCGGGCAAAGGTCAGGCCCGCCTCAAAGGTTTCCATCTGGTGGATGGATTCAGGTCGGATAATACCGTCTAAAATCAGTTGGCTGACAATGGGTGCCATGCCATGGTATCGCAATCCTCCTGCATGGATTGGCGCCGGTACAAAATTGTGTCCCAGGGTATGCATGGGTAGAAGCGGTGTCATCTGGACGGTATCCCCGAAATCATAGGCAAATGGCCCCCGGGTCATGGTGGGACAGGATGCCGGTTCCACAGCAATAATGTCAATTTCTTTTCCGTTTATTTTGTCCAGGGCAAAGGGAAAGGCAAGGCCTGCAAAATTACTGCCGCCACCCGCGCTTCCGATAATCACGTCGGGATAATCTCCTGCCATTTTCATCTGTTTTATGGCCTCAAGGCCGATGATACTCTGATGAATCATGACATGATTCAATACACTGCCCAGAGCATATTTGGTGTTGTCGTCGGCAACCGCTTCTTCAACCGCCTCACTGATGGCCATGCCAAGGCTTCCCGGAGAATCCGGGTATTTTTCAAGGATACTTCGACCGGCCCTTGTTTCATTGCTGGGGCTTGCCGTACAATTGGCCCCCCAGGTTTCCATCATCAGGCGGCGGTATGGTTTCTGGTTGTAAGAAATTTTTACCATAAACACCTTGCACTCAATTCCGAAAAACGAACAGCACATGGCAAGGGCGCTGCCCCATTGGCCGGCCCCTGTTTCCGTGGTGATTTTTTTTGTGCCTGCAACCTTATTATAATAGGCCTGGGCAATGGCTGTGTTGGGTTTGTGGCTTCCGGCAGGGCTGACGCCTTCGTTTTTAAAATAAATTTTTGCCGGTGTGTCAAGGGCTTTTTCAAGGTTGTACGCCCTGAACAGGGGAGAAGGGCGCCATATGGAGTATCTTTCCAGGACTTCTTCCGGGATGTCAATCCAGCGATCCGTACTCACTTCCTGTTCAATCAGGTTCATTGGGAAAATCGGGGATAGATCATCCGGCCCGCAGGGCTGTCCGGTTCCGGGATGAAGTGGTGGTTCCATGGGGGTCGGCATATCCGCCATAATATTATACCACTTTCTCGGCATTTCTTGTTCTGTTAATACATACTTCTTGGCTCTCATAGGCCCTCCTTATTCGCGGTTAGAGTTAAGGTTTAAAACTCATGGAATCTATCAACACATATTCAATGAATATGGTATGCCTATAAATTGAACAGGTTTGACACTATTCCAATTTTTATGAGAATAAACGGGCCAAGTCAAGCACTAAATTTCTAGTGAGAAAATGCCATGGTATTTAAAATGTATGAAAGAATCAGGCCTGTCAATTTCAAAATTATTTGAATTGTTTTAATATTAATTTTTCATAATCATCCTTTGTATCAACATCAATCAGGATAGCTTCATCGGGAACAGATACCTTTAATATGGAGTCTTTAAATTCATCAAAAAGGACTCTTGGCCCGGTGTCACCAGATAATGATTTCAGGCGATAAAATAAAGATGTGGCAATAATGACCGGGTTGCCCCGTTTGCCATTGCAATACGGGATGACAATCGGGGTGTTGGATGTTTCAAATGCATCAATAAGTCTGTTGATAATGGCAGCGGTAACAAGGGGCTGATCTCCTAAAAGGAAGATGGCTGCATCACAAATGGATGAGACATTTTCAAGTCCTTTGATAAGGGAGGTGCTCTGCCCCTTTGAGTATGCAGTGTTCCTGACAACTTTTGCGCCTGAAAAATCAATAACCTTCTCTATTTCATCAGCACAATGCCCTAGAACGACAATGATTTCATGCAATGTGGATTCCCCGGCATTTTGAACCACCTGACCCAAAAGGGTGTTTTTTCCAAATGGCAGCAGTTGTTTTGTTTTGCCCATGCGGGATGCAGAACCCGCAGCAAGGATGACTCCGGCAATTTTTTGGGTGGATGAACTCATGAAATCAAATTTTTCTTTTTTTTCTCTGGTGCCCGTTTTTTTATCAGCTCACCCACAATACTGACAGCAATCTCCTCAGGGGTTTCCGCGTTGATACCAAGACCGATGGGTGAGTGGACTTTTTCAAGGTCATCGTTAGAAAAACCTTCATCCATAAGCGCTTTATATATGGTATTTCTCTTTTTAGTGCTGCCGATCATGCCGATATAGGAAGCAGAGGTGCCAAGGGCATGTTGCAATACAACCTTATCATGAAGGTGGCCGCGTGTAATAATCAGGATATATGAGTTTGGGGAAATCTCCAATTGTTCAAAGACCTGCTTAAAATCAGTGATCAATATTTCATCCGCATCGGGGAATCTTTGACTGTTTGCAAACTTTGGTCTGTCATCAATCACTGTGATAGCAAATCCCACCATTTTTGCTAATTGTGCCACAAACATGGAGACATGGCCGGCTCCGAAAAGAAAGATCCGGGGTTCAAGGGCAATCCTTTCTACAAAGAGAGCCTCCTTTTTATCGTTAAAAGCAATCAGATCATAAGGAACTCCTTTGTCAAGATTTATTCCTTTTGGATCAAACCCGGGGATGGTTCCAAAAGTTTTGCCATCCTTTCCTATAAACATTCTTGCCCCGGTATCCATGGCAGATATGCCGTCTTCAATCCGGGTCACCAGTATGCCGGGTTTGTTGCCGGCAATGTACTCCTTTATGATCTTAAATAATGATATCGTTCCGGTGTTTTCAGGAAAAAAAGGCTCCAGGTACAGATCAACATCTCCACCACAAATCATACCGGCACCTGCCAGATCCTCATCGGTCAGATGGAACCGATAGACCAATGTTTCCTCCTGCTTTAAAAGCTCCACGGCCCGCTTTTGAACCCGGTATTCCAGTATTCCGCCGCCAATGGTTCCAATGAGTTCCCCTTCTTGTGTGATGATACACATGGATCCTACATCCCTTGGAGTGGAGCCTGAACGTCTGATGGTTTTTGCAAGAACAATTTTTTGTCCTGATGAAAGCAGTTCGTATACCTTTATATATATGTTTTTTCCCATTATTCTTTATTCCTTTGATTTTGTTTTCTAATGTTAAAACTGTCTTTTACAGGAATCTCATCCTTGAGTGAGGCTGTAATAATTTGGTCGATATTTTTATTTGTTTGTAAAAGTTCAGCAATTTTTTTGCCGGATACTATCCTGTCCGGGGTATCTGCTTTGTTTAAAAATAGAATGTTAAAAAGGGGATGGCCTAAAGCTTTGGCTTTTTTTATTTCAATGGCAGTCGATATTGCAATGGACTGCTCATCAATGGTTTCTCCCAAGGGCAGGCCCGTGTTCTCTGAAAAAAGTTTTGCCCTGTGGACATAGTGATCACCAAGGGCTTTTCCGACAGCATCAAGCCCTGTAACAAGAATCAGGTGGCTGGTGATTTTTGGAACCACGGGTTCATGTGAAGCAGTGGCTTTAAGGGGTTTGCGTTTGGCCCCGTCCGCCTCTATAATGATCCAGTCAAATAGATTCGCCTGCCATAAGTGATTGATGATATCCGGACTAAACCCGTTCAATTTTCCGGAAGCCAGGTCATGCTTGCTTCCGGCCGAGAAATGAGGGTAACGGTTAAGACAGGACTTTGATTTTTTAACAAGTTCGTCAACAGCGCTTTCAATGATAATGACAGGGGATTGATCCGGTTTTGGCATGAAGATTTTAGTGGTGGTCGTTGTTAAAACGGTTTTACCTGAATCGATGAGTTCCTTTGCCAGACGGAACATCAGGCTTGTTTTCCCGCCTGCACCGATAAGGCTGATAACACCCTGGCGGTTTAAGTATAATTTATCAATGAGTGTATTTGTCATTTTATGAAATTAAATGATAACACCTGTAAATAGTTATTCATTGAACCTGATTGTATTTTAATGTATCTAAACATATTTAGTTTGGGGATGATTATTTCACAATTTATTAATAATTCAAGTATTAAAGGAAAAACTTCAGGGCAATCGCATGTAAAATGAAAAATGGTTAAAATAGTTGTATTGCTTTAACCCGGCCGGGGCATGGGTTGCGATGAATCCGATTGCACTTCTTACAGTTTCTAAAACTCCGCTCCACTAACCGGCAAAAACTCGCTGTCGTTCAGACACTTTGCCGGTCTTAATGTTCCACTACGATAAGAACCTGTACAGAAGGCCAATCAACGATTCCCTGCAACCCACACCCCAACCTCCTCGGTAGAATCCAGATCGAAATCCTATCTGTAATTTTACTCGTCATCTCAAAAAACTAAATTTTATGTTTAAGATCAACTAACTAAAGTTACTGATGTATCAACATTCCTATAACAGAATTTCAGGCAGGAACGTTTGTCAATAAAATGTAATGAGATTTTGGGAAATTTGATTTTACCTTTTTCAATATAGTTGATTTTTAAATTTAAAATTTGGAAAGAAATTCATGCACATCACCAATTAGGAAAAAGTTTGCCCATAATTATTACATTTTTTACTCAGTTTTTAACATTTATTTCTCAGTAAAAAATTACCCTTAATTACTGTAAATACTATAGAACAAGACAAGTTTGAAGGCATGGAGGTCGGCACATTTTTTGCGTAACATATATAATATTTGTAATCTATATAAAACTGATGAGGAGCATAGACATGAAGAAAATTTTAGCTGGATTGATAACAGGACTTTTCTGCCTTTGCATTGTACCGACGACTAATGCGGCACTCTTTCTGAATCCTCCTAACACAGAGAATTCAAAAACAGAAGCGACTGTCATTTTGTATGGTTCTCGCGATCGGAATATATTGTATCCGCCATCTGTCCCTTTCGCTGGTGAGCATGTTAATGCTGAGGGCGGCGAGACATCGTACGCGAGCTACAATTTCAACCAGAGCCGCTTCATTATCGATTTTGATCAAGCAGGAACAACTACCTCCGACTATTACGGCACCGAATTGATGGGGTGGATCCGTTTCGGAGTGGATGAAGAGACACCATACAATATTGACGGTTTCTTTAACACCTACGGTAACCGGTATAAGGTTTTCAGTGTCTCGCTCTACAACGAAAACGGGTCATCGTTATTCGGAAACGACCAAAGAAGTTATAAGACGACCACACAAGAATTCGAGCTCGGGAAGATCGAAGGTGATTTATCAAATACACTCACTGGTGATCAATCCGGCTTCCTGCAACCTAATAACAACTACGTACTTAGTTACTGGGTGTTTCTTTATAATGAACATGATTCACAACCACCAGATGGAGCAACGGGCACGGGTAACATAACATTGAATTTCAACCCCAATAGTTGCTTTTGGGATATTGAACCAATTTCTTATGGAGATGGTGATGTCGACGGTTCAGACTTGAAGGAGTTTGTGTCGGGTTTTGGTGGTACGTCCGGTTATACTGTATCTGCCCTTGAAAGTTTTGCAGGAGAGTTTGGAAGAACTGACTGCTTTAACTGAAAAATATCATTCCCTAAAATCAAGCAGGATCTTTAAATGAGCCTGATAATAATTTTTTTATGTCAAAATTCTATATGCAGTGGTAGTTGGTTGCTGGAAACATTCAATTCACATTCAAATATATGAACCAAACATATTGTAAAGGGCATTCTTTCGCATTAAACGATATAATATAACAAATTTATAGTAGCTGGTTTCAGAAAATTATTTTTCAGGGTTAGAGCCACTCGCAACATAACTCCAATAAAGAACATTTCGGCAGATTCTTCCTGAATAAATTTAATTTTTACTAAAGTTGATTTATAAAATTTCCTTTACAGGTATTCGAATTATTGTTACGAAATCTTTAAGCCAGATGTTTTTAGTTTATCTGGTTGGATATCATTCAAATTTCCAAGATACATAGAACCGTAGCATTGTTTGGATTGAACATGGGAAATTAAGAGGAAAGAGATGAATAGAAAACTTTCATTATTGCTTGTTTCACTCTTATTTGTTTATGGTTGTCATCAAGACAAGGCTAAAGAATATCCTGAATATAAAATCAGTAATGTAGGTATTGCATTTAAGAACGTCAATCTTGTACCAATGATGGCTGATAAAATTGTTAAAGCACAAACAGTGCTGGTGAAGGATTCAAAAATAGTTGCCTTAGGTTCGGTTAATGACGTAAAGATACCTGAGAATGCCATGGTAATAGACGGTACGGGAAGCTATTTAATGCCTGGCCTGGCTGACATGCATATGCACACCGGGCACGCCTGGCAGAATTGGGCCTGGCCCATTTCTCCTTTGAATTTATATCTGGCCAACGG
This sequence comes from Desulfobacula sp., assembly GCF_021107415.1. The sequence goes on along the minus strand of NZ_JAIOSW010000186.1, from coordinate 10,500 downwards.
CGTCACTACCATCCGGGATTTCGGTCCAAACGGGAGCCCTGCGGATCATGGTCTTCACTGGCGTCGTGCAATTGGAAAAGGGTACCTTGAGGGTCCAACTATTTATACCTGTGGCAAAATATTGTATGGTCCTATCGACGATCCGGCCAAGGAAGTTGAAATCCAGAAGGCCAAAGGGTTCGATTTTATCAAGTTTTATTCATTCCTGACTAAAGAAGAGTTCAATAAAGGAATGGCCACAGTCAAGCGCCTTAATATGTATTCCGCAGGACACATTCCATATCGGGTTGGATTGGAAGACGTTTTGTCGGCCGGCATGAATGAGATTGCTCATATTGAGGAATTGACCTGGGAATGGATCGATTTTGATCGGAACAAAAAGCTACAGGGATTTAGTTGGATTCCTTATGTAATTGGTACGGCATTTCAACAATATGAGGGATATAAGGAGTATGATATAGAAAAACTCAAAACGGTTTTCGATAAGAGAATTTATGAAACCGTTGAAAAACTACTTGTCTTCAAGACACCCGTTTGCACTACCTTGGTGGTGGACGATGTGATTATTCAAAAACTGCATTATACTGATGCCTTTACCCAACGAGAGGAAAATAAATATTTATATAATGGATATTTGGAAAATTTCCGTCAGGGAAAGGAAAAACATCAAATGTTGTTTAAAGGTGAAGAAGATTTTGCTCATTTTAAGTTCCGTATTGATAAGCTACTGCTGATGGAATTAAAAAAAGCAGGAGTTCCACTGCTGCTTGCCACGGATGCAGGAACCGGCGGTATGGGCCTCGTCCCTGGTTTTTCCATTCACGATGAACTGCGGATCTTGACGGAAAATGGATTAACACCTTATGAAGCCATTGCCGCTGGTACGGTGAACGCCTCCAAAATTGTTGAAATAATGACAGGTAAAGATGACTTTGGCACCATTGAGATCGGTAAAAGGGCTGATCTGATTTTCTTAAAGAAAAATCCTCTGGAAAATGTTGAGAATATTAGAAACCCCTTGGGAGTAATGGCCTCTGGTAGATGGTATGATCAAAAAACATTGCAAAAGATGCTTTCTCCAGGGATTCCAACCATAGGAGAAATAAGACATGTTAATAGGTCCCATACCGGCCAAAAGACACAAATCGAAATCCTTGTGGGAAAGGATTTCTCCGGCAGGCTGCCAAACGATATCACCAAAATCGTGGTTACAGGTCCGAATGGAGAGCTGCCCATTGTCAAATCAGATTTTAAATATATACCCCAGCTAAGAAATTTTTATATTGAGATCTCCGGGCCGCCAGATATTGGTACCTATACCTTTACCATATACAGTAAAAAAAAAGTCGGGTTTGCAACCGATACTCAATCCATGAACATCATAATTCCCACCCCGGTATTAAAGACCGATACTTTTAATAATGGGAGTGTGCTGCAAACAACGACACCAACATTGTCATGGGAGGCCGTTAAAACACAAAATCCTGTCTACTATAGATTAGATATCTTTGATCACAGCAGAAACCGGATTCATCGCACCAGTTCAATAAAGAATATGTTGTCCTATACTGTCCCCAAGGGAATACTCAAGCCTGGCCAGACCTATTTTTGGAAAATCAGAATCTCAGACAGTGATCAGTGGACTCAGGAGCAAAATCGCTCTTCAAGCCGACTGTGGAAATTTAGTACAAAAATCTGAATTATAGAATTAATTCCAACAACCAAAAAGCACCGAGTGTAACCGGTGATTTTTTGAGTTTGAAAAATGCGGCTGCATACATGAGGCCAAACTATTGCTTTTTCTCCTGCCAGGACATCTGAAATTTTATAAACCTACTTGTGATCACCCTAGAGAAAAGTTATGGCAAACTAATTTCCTTGACTTGTTTTTATCTTAAAAGTATTTATTAAAAGCAAGCCACCAAGTGGTGGTTGATCTTTATAGTAAGAAATTAAAATCAAATCAAAGGTGACAACATGACCCAAATTATTTTTGAGTTTCTAAACAAAATCGGATTTACTCATCCTCTGCATCCCGCATTGACTCATATCCCAATGGGAATGGTAATGGGGGCGGTCACATTCCGGCTGGCATCTTTTTTGCCAAAGTTAAGATTCTTAGCTAAAACAGGATATCATTGTGTTATCCTCGGTCTTTTGGGTGTATTCCCAACAGCTTTCGCAGGCTACCTGGACTGGCAGCATACCTATGGTGGAGAATGGGAATTTTTGATTATTCTGAAAATGGTTCTTGCGGTTGTCTTAACTATAATCCTGGCAATAATTGCCATAACAGATGATCCTGAAAACCCAAAATTTGATAAAAAGACATTGTTCTATTTTTTAGTAGTCCTTGTGGCCATCGGACTGGGATTTTCAGGTGGTGAACTTCAATATGGATAATAAGGAGTCATAAGGATGAAAAAGAACTATTTGATCTTTTCAATAATGGCACTCATATTCCTTTTAATACCATTGTCTTTGTCTGCAATGGAATACCAGCATACGCTTGAAGTAAAAAATATGCAATTTTCATGGACCATTGAAGAGAATCAGATCCATGTCCAGCTATCGGCAAAAACCACCGGGTGGGTCGCCATCGGTTTTGATCCTGAAAAAGCGATGGGGGGAGCCAATATTATCATTGGTGCAGTTAAAAAAGGAAAATTTGGAATTGAGGAGACAAATATGGGGAGGCGATATGCAAAAAATAAAAAAAATACTTTGCGCAACAGACTTGTCAAAAGTTTCCGACCGTTTGCTTTCCTGGGGAGTCGAGCTTTGCTTAGGGTTTGATGCTTCTTTTTCGGTCTTTCATGCTATCCCTCCTCCCCGGGGTTCTGTAACCAGGCAAATTGAATTCGAAAGAGGTGGTGAAAAAAAAGAAAAGATCGAGAAAGCCCGTGAAAAAATAAAAAAATTCATGGCACATTTTGATATAAAGTGGGATTTAATCATAGCTTATGGTGATCCTGTCCTTGAACTTGCAAAAGTCGTAAAAAAGGTAGAAGCAGATATCGTAATTGCGGCAAGCCACGGGTTATCAGGACTTCAACAGTTTTTAATCGGCTCAGTCGTAGGACGCATGGCACAAACATTCCTGCAGCCTCTTTTAGTGATACCCCCCGGCAAATTTATTTCTGATACAAATCTTCCAGAATTGCAACTCACAAATATTATGATCGCCTGTAGTTTGTTGGAATCAGATTCTGATCTTAAAAATTACGCTTTGGCTTTTTCTGAAAAAATTAATTCAAAGATCTGGTTGGTCCATGTCATGGAATCTCCGGTGAACGAACAAATTGTGGAGATGACTTCTGCGCCTTATGAGGATGCACAAAGGCTTTTGGAAGAAAAATTGTCTTTAAGGCTGAAAAATCTGATGCCTGCCAAAACGCATATTTTGCAGGGAATTCCAGGCGAAGAGCTGGCTTTGTATGCGAAAAGCCATGAAATAGATTTGATAATAGCAGGGGTTGATGATCGCCCGGGCAGGATCATTACCACAACAACCGCAGCGTTGCTTCGTGATTTACCATGTGCAGTGCTGACGGTTCCCATAAAATCCACTATAGAATCTAATTGATAAGCCCATAAAATTTGAATTTTGGATGAAAGCAATGGCATTAAAAACAGGCATCGTAAAAGGGGACATATTTTTAAAGCATATCCCGGGGGATGGCAGTCCTGATACCCCCAAAAGACTTAAGTCCATATATTCCATGCTGAATGATCTTGATATGCAGGATGTTTTTATTGATATTCTGCCGAAAAAAGCTGAAAAAGAGGACATTATTCTTTTTCATTCCCTTGAGTATTTTGAAAAAATTGCTGAAACCAAAGGAAAAGAACTCATCGCACTTACAGCGGACACACATGCATGTGAAGATACATTTGATGCAGCACTTTATGCCACAGGAGGACTTTTAAAAGCCATATCACTGGTAGCAGCAAAAAAATTAGATAATGCTTTTGCTTTAATAAGACCCCCTGGGCATCATGCGGAAAAAAGTCGGGCCATGGGCTATTGCCTGTTCAACCATGTTGCTTTGGGTGCAATGTTTGCACAAAAGGTTTTAAAATTAGGCAGGATACTGATAATCGACTGGGATATTCATCACGGAAACGGCACCCAGCATGCATTTGAAAGAGATCCCAATGTTTTGTTTTTTTCCGTTCATCAAGCCGGGCTTTTCCCGGGCACAGGAATTTTTACAGAAACAGGTTTAGGACCAGGAGAGGGATATACGATAAATCTGCCCATCCCGAAGGGGTATGGTGATGCAGAATATGTCTCGATTTTTGAGCATTTGCTTGCGCCTGTGGCAGAACACTTTGCACCGGAACTGATTCTTGTTTCAGCAGGGTTTGATACCCACAAAGATGATCCCATGGGGGGCATGCTCATGACTGCGGAGGGATTTGCAGGAATGACGGCGTCTATCAAAAGAATAGCCGACAAGGTATGCGGCGGCAAAATGGTTTATTCCCTTGAAGGCGGTTATAATTGCGATGCCCTTTCCGGGGCGGTAAAAGCTGTCTTAAAGGAGATGGCGGGTATTACATGCTGTGATGTCAGTGCAATGGCAGCAAAAGCAGATAATAAAAAGAAGGATTTTGTCGTTCGGCGCTATATTGAGGTTCACAGGCATTTATGGAATTTTTTTTAATGTAAAAGGCATGGTATGATTAATAAAATTAAAATTATGGAAGCCTCGGTGAGAAAATGGCAAAGGATTATAGATAAAAAAGGCTCTGACGGCGGTGTGTTGGATTGTCCTCCGTGCAGAATCTTTTATTTCACGGTATGCATGGGATGTCCCATTGCTCAATATACAGGGCAAAAATTTTGCAAAGGTTCTCCTTATATTCCCTGGTTCAGGCACCAGTTGGAAAAGCATGATAAAATGTTCAAAAAGGTATATTGCCCGGAATGTGAAAAACTAGCACGGGATATGCAGAATTTCATGATTGAAATAAGAGATCACCTGATAGAAAAAGAAGCACAAAAAGAAAGGGAAAAAGAGTGATAATTGCTGTATTGGTTTTTGTGGAAGTTTTTTGCATGTGCGCAGCTGCATTTTTTTTATTTCGCATGAACGGCAATACTTTTTCAGAATCAGCTTCATATGCCATTATCACGGTTTTTATGCTGCTGTCTTTTATTCGCCAAATATCTTTTATTACAGGCTATTCCATCATTTCCACATGCATTGAATTTTTTTTTCTTATTGCTTCTATTATCCTGATCTTCAGACATCGTTCATATTTTCCCGGCATAGTCACCACATTAAAAAGCTTTGGATCTGCAAATTTTGTGCCTTTCATTTTTTTAGTTTTATGCTTTTTGTACATGGCGGTCCATGCTTTTTTATCTGTCCCAAAAGAAGTCTATAATGAACTTTACAATATAATTATTTATGAAAAAATTGGATTTTTTTCTCTTGCAGTCGCTGCTGAATTTCCGGGATTTTTACCGGTTAACCATAGTATTTTGTTCAATACTTTCCTGCGGTTTGGCATAGATTTTGGTTCCGGGATTTTTTGTTTTTTAGCGTATCTTTCCATAGGTTTTTCCACTTATGCCCTTGCCAGGCGGTATTCATGGCATCCCACAGCATTTACCATAGCCATTTTGGTCATGTCCATGCCAAGGCTTGTTGTCCAGGCTATATATCCGGGTACACAGATCATATCTGTTGCAGTGGCATTGTTTTGTATTCTTGCAATTTATCGAACGGTAGAGATGCCGAACTTGACGGATCTGATTTTATTGATCCTGGGGCTCTTTTTTTGCATATCCGGAAATATTTCCAGCATGATCTTTGCCCCGATCCTTTTGGTTCTGTCTTGCGTAGTTCTTTTCAGGAGACATGGCATTATCACATGGAAAAGCATTTTAGGGAAAAACTTTTATACCTTTTTTGCTGTTGTGCCTGCTGCAATTTTTTCGCAATGCTGGCTTAAAGATTCCTGGTCCGGTGTATTTTCCAGCATTTCTTTTAATAACGATGGGATACAGGGAGCGTTAGCAAATTTTATACGTTATATTCTTGAAAGTTTTTATTTTACAGCATCAATAGACATAATTTTCGAAAGGGTTTTTAAATGGAATATGGCACAAGCTCTTGAATCTCTTTATAATTTTTGTGTAAGGCCATTTTTGGGTGAAAGCGGTGCTGTCCAGGTATTTCATTTAACAGGGGTGCCAAATGAGATGTTTTCATTCGGGCCTGTTGGATTCTTTCTGGTGCTTCCGGCCTTATTATATGCCATGGTAAAGGGTCCCCGCAGGCTCAAAGCTGTTGCCACAGCCTTTTTTGTTTATTTTTACCTGGTATCTTTAATCATTGCATGGGCACCAGGTAATGCAATGTTTTTCGAACTTTTTTATGTATGTGCAGGATTCAGTATTGCCTTTTTTTTCCCGCCCTGGCGATTCACGAAAAGAAACAAAAAATTTTTTCAGACAGCTGGATGTTTTTTGCTGTTTTTCACACTTTTGACGGCTTCGTAAGTCATGCCCCGGAACTCGGGAAATTCAGTATCTTCTATGCGGAAATATCAACCACCGATCCCCCAGATTTCCGAATTTTTTCATCAATGGCCTCAAGACTTTTCGTTATCGTCTGATATGAAATATCCGGCAGCATACCACCCCATGCCTTTTCAGCTTCGCGAAAGCCGCGTAAAATACCTTCCCGTCCCGCCCTTAATCGATCAATATCATTCCCGGCTCCCTTTATCACAAAATCAAGATTAGAAATTGTATTGTTGATATTTTGAACGGTTCCTGACAATTCCAAATAGGATAATTATTCTTGAGCGGCTCCAATATATTTTCGTTCCATCTCAAATGATCCATTCATAAATTTCATTCGAAAATAATTGATATCGGGATTACTATCAGTGACACGTAAGACAATCTCTTGGATATGTTTAGGAGTCCTTAATCCAAAAATGATTTCTTCTAAAGTCGCCGGAATTTCACATTCTGAGTTGGCTGAAGAGTGAATATACCGCCATTCATTTTCATACCACCAATTTAATAAAAGATAGGATAATTATCTTTGACCCCAATCTAACGGCATTCATGCTACTTCCGGGTAGAAGCACCGGTTGCCCAGCGCTCCCCCCACAGATCCGTACGAGCGGAATTCCCGCATACGGTTCCTCAATTTCAGTTCTTTTACCAAATTGAAAGCCAAACAGGTACTTTGGTGCATAGCCTTTTTCAGTCTCATAGCATTTCCCCGCTCTCCAACGGAAGTTGCCCTATATTATTACAAATCAAACTTCTAATGCCTCTAAAATTGTAATTTTAAAAGCCAATTGATAAAAAATACCAGAAGGGTCATTAGAAAAAAGTTGTACGCAAGGTTTTGCTTTCCATGACCATAATTATGTTCAGCGTGGTAGCCTTGGTTTTTCAGCGTATTAAATGTTTCATTTTCGATTTTCCATCTTGCTCTGCCACACTTTACAAGCTCTTTGATATTCTGGGAGGTGATGGGAATGTTGGTTACCCAACTACTTCGAAATGTTCGTTTTTTACCTTTGAACATACTGTATTCAAAAAAATTTATTAAAAGCGTTGACAGACTGTTACTTTTTTTACCTAATTTTATGGAAGTTTTTGTTATAATGTTACATTTTTTTCATAGGAAAATAAATACATAAAAATGGCGTAAATACAGCTGGTTAACAGTTTTCAGATGGGTAAATCAGGGTATGATTATTGCAAGTATATTTAATTATACATGTAATATATAGATACAACTGTTTTTTAAGAAGGTATCTAAAAAAAACATGACTGGATAAATTGCAAATAGATGAGAGGGGGAACGTATGAGACATTTAATGGTAATCTTAGGCTGCTTTTTATTTTTCTGGGTTAGTATTTTTTCCGGGATTGGTTTTACGGCAGGATTTTATGGCGTGAGTGAGTCGCCGACATCGCTTAATTATGGAGTAAGTATATCCGGTTCTAATTATATTCATTATGTATGGAATGCACAAGGATATACTTTTAAAGATATGGGGCTTTCCGGTGATGGTTCAACCGTTGTCAGCGGTTACTACAATTCTCAAGGCATTATGGAACCCTATAGGTGGACACGCAAAGACGGCAGAAAATGGCTTGGATTTTCAGAGCCATGTCAGAATGTTTCTCCCCAGAGTTATGCCACGGCGGTTTCCTATGACGGCTCTTATATTACCGGACGAACCCGGGTTGATCAAATCCGCCTTTATTATATATTTTTCCCCACTCGCTATTATGTGGATATGACAAAAGGGTTTATCTGGCATAATAACAATTTCACAGGTTTACCCTGGATATATGGACACAAACTTGCCCTCCCTTTTGATATTAGCGGCAGCGGCTCTGTTGTAATCGGTAACAGCAGGGACGTTTCTGCCATATTAGACCATATAACCCCCGGGGACCATGCAGTAACCTGGGAGTCTGTCAGGAATTACAATGTTTCTGGTCTTGGTGTCTATGCCGGCGATGATGACAGTCTTGCATTTGCAGTTTCAAACGATGGATCTGCTATAGTTGGAGTGAGTGGAAATACGAATAGTACATGGTTAACGGATTCATACTGGGATCCGGTTGTCAACAAAAACGGGTCGGGTTGGCAGAGATTGGCCAAGCTAAGCACAGCCACCATCTATGCCGGCTTCAATAATGTGCTTGGTGTATCTGCTGACGGCGCAAAGGCTGTTGGCTGTCTTTATGATGGAGCAAAAAGCCTACCCTCCTTCTGGGACACCACAACTCTCCAGGCTTTTGCCCTTTCCCAGCTGCCCGGGAAAAATCAAAGAGGTTGTGCCTTTGATGTGTCAGGGCTTATTGAAGATTCCTCTTTTCCAAGTGGCAAAGGATATATTGCTGTGGGGGAATTAGACTTCCTGGCAGTTATGTGGAAGGTCGACCAGACAGCTCACACATCTACGGTTGAACGTGTGGACAGCCTGCTTACTTCCCTGCAGCTTGGTAATAAAATAAAAGGATGGAAACTTAAAATCGCCCATCAGGTATCAGATGACGGTAAAACTTTTGCTGGACAAGGTTTCAATCAAGCTGAGAAACCATGGATCTGGTTTGCTGATCTTAATGCGCCACCGCCGGCCAATGATGACTGTGATAAGGCCCAGAATATCAGTATCACCAGCATTGACACCGAAAAAAAGAAGATTTATGGCACCACGAAAAACGCAACCCATGATGTTTATCAAGCCTGTTCAAGTGGGAAACGCCTCAGCGTATGGTATCGTTTCACTGCCCCGGCTGAAGGTTTTATCGCCCTGGATCTCTGTGGTTCATCAGCGCTCCAGGATCCAGCTTTGTCCGTATTTGACAATTGTTGGGGCGGACTTGAAAACGGCTGCAACACCGGTTGCAATGGTAATCCCTGCACGGAACCCTGTCTGCTTGGCAATGATCTTGTCAAAGTTGAACAGGGACAGGATTATTATATCATGGTATCAAGCAAGAACGGAGTTCCCGGCTCCAACTTTACTCTGAATTATCAATTTCTGCCCATTAACAATGAGTGTGCTGAAGCGTTTTTTGTGGGCACTCCGTCAGAAACTCCCGGCCAGACCTGGCTTGCTACAATTGATTCAATTTCACCATGTCAGGGTGTAATAGCTACGGCTCCAGGGGTATGGTACAAGGTGGTAGGTAATGGGAATACTCTTACTGCTTCAACCTGCGACGCCATGACCGATTATGACACCCAAATCAGTGTTTATTGCAGTGGATGCCCCACTCTGACCTGCGTTGGTGCAAATGATGATGACACTTCCTGCGGTGGTGGTAAATCATCTGTCACCTGGTGCGCGGAATCCGGAATGGTTTATTACATTTTTGTCCACGGGTTTCAAAGCCAAACAGGCAACTTTAAATTAAAAATTATAGATAGCGGCACCAGTTGTTCCTTATCCGTCAATTGTCATCCCTCCAATGAGGACTGCCAGGAGGCAATACCGCTCAATCAGGGCACCCTGATGGTGGACAATAGCGGAACCAATCCAATAGGGGGTTCTTCAACCTGTGGCGGTTATAATGATATCTGGTTCAGCTATACGACACAATGTAACGGTGAAGTCACCATAGACACTGTGCAGAGTACCGGTACCCTGGAAGATACGATTATTAGTGTATATGAATCCTGTGGAGGCCCTGAATATGGCTGTAATGATGATTACGATTTAGTTCAATTTGGCAAGCGTTCTGCCATCACCCTTCCATCTCCGGGAAACAGAAAACACCTTATCCAGGCATCCAGCTATGAGGCCTATGATGTTGGAACCTTTCCCCTGCGGGTAACTGAAGTTGTTGATCCTGTGGATATTGTACCCTGGGCATTACCGGATGCAAGCCAGTACATGGAGTATTTATATCAACTGCCCGTCAGCGGCGGCTGCCCATTCTGGTTTGATGGAGAACGCGGGTTTTATTCCGTCACTGCCGACAATCTGCCACCGGGT
>NZ_JAIOSW010000337.1 GCF_021107415.1 Desulfobacula sp. | reverse complement strand
CAGACTATGGGGTCGTCGAAGACCTTTTCAAGGTCGTGGATGCGCTCAAGGAGAAACTGAGAAAATAAGTTGATAGAACTTCTTGACCGGTTAACTAATTTAAATAATTCTAAATTGGTTTTAGAAACGGAATTATATACTAAAAAAGGCTATCAACATTCAAAGTAGGCGGGGTTATCAAGTCTTCGAATGCCGCCGTTTGTTGTTTGCCTGATTTGTCTGCCGAATGCTTGGGCCAATAAAAACTGCAACTTGCTCATGACCGGCATTGGAATCAGTACACTCTTTTTGGTACCGTTTTGGGTTACCTTTTCCTTAGGAATTCGGTGGTTTCAGCGAAAACCAATTTTGTCAAGATAACGTGGCAGATGTTTTTTACTCAAATGATGAAACACACCCAGCTTAGCCCGCTCAAGCAGGGAGTTAAACGATTCAGCCGTATTGTTGTGCATATCGCTTCGGCTTTCGGGACGCTGTTAACTATTTAACTAGATAATTCCAATTGGTTATGCTATTCGGTTTGCATGCCAAGAAAATCACGAATAGATGCTCCGGAAGCCCTCTACCATATCATTGCCAGGGGCATTGAAAGAAGGCAAATATTCGAGGACAATGCCGACAGGGAAAGTTTTTTAGCTCGACTCGGAAGTATCCTGAAAGAAACCGAAATTCGCCTCCGGCGGACTATGCCTGGGCACTTATTCCCAATCATTTTCACCTCCTGCTCAGGACCGGCACAGTTTCCATCTCTACGATCATGAGACGTCTTTTGACCGGTTATGCCCTTTGGTATAACCGCAGACACCGTAGAAACGGCCACCTCTTCCAGAACCGCTACAAGTCTGGAGGACATCTACTTGCTGGAACTGGTGCGCTACATTCATCTGAACCCACTTCGAGCCGGACTCGTAAAGGACATGAAACAACTGGAACGACATCAGCACTGCGGTAAAAGCGCTTAAAAGAGCAAAGATTATTCAGAAAAGCGATGAGAGAATTTTAGGTAACGGGGATTTTGTGGAAAAAGTTCTTGCTTCCGCCAACGAGGCAATGGAAAGAAAATACGATCTCAAATCCCGTGGCTTCACCTTAGATAAAACAGCAGCCCGAGTGGCTGAGGTATTAGGTATGAAGATAGAGGATGTTTGGGCGCAAGGAAGGTATCGCTACATTGTAAAAGCCCGGAGTCTTTTATGCTACTGGGTGGTAAGAGAACTTAGGGCTCGCTCAAAAATAACTTCACATTTTATTGAGACGATTCATCCCGTACGACTTCGTTGCTCGTCGGTTAAATAGGCCAGCTATTCGCCCTCCTCGCGCCTTGTCATGCGGTCGACTCGACACCCTAAAATGTAAATTTATTTTTGAGCGAACCCTTAGAATCACCATGTCATCTATTGCCCTCAGATTAAATATTTCAGTTCCGGCTTTCAGCAAATCAGCAATTCGAGGGGAGAAGCTTGCAAAGGCTGGGAAATATTCACTCGCAGGGTAAACTTAAATAGTTAACTGTCCCGAAACAAAATAAGGAAGAAAGTGCTTTGTTAACTCCAATGACGGCTGAAAGTTTAAAACAAGAAAAGAGATAACTTAATGAGCAATCTCTTCCATATCTGGCATAGCATACAAAACTCACTTTTTCCATGGTTAGAAGAAACTCTTGATCCGCTGACGGAAAAAGAGCAGCGGGTTGTCCTGTAGTCAGCATTATAGTGTTGAATTCACCTTCGCTAATATATTCAGCCAATTGCTGCAATGCCAAAAGGGCGGCTTGATTGTCTACCAAACCATCTTTGAAAAATTTACAGATAAATGGGTATGTTTTATTATTTTTTACTATGTTATCTGATTTACCCTGCGTCTTATATTGTCCTGCCAAAAAGACCAAAAATAGGCCCAAAGAGCAACACTAGTCGAGCTATAAAAAATTATAAAAAAATAAAATTTTTCCTTGACATCTGTTTAAGGCAAGACTATTGTAGACTGTAGATTGTAGACTGTAGACCTAATTAATAAATAATGGAAATTAAAACTGTAACAAACATTGCTACCGAATATCTGAGGAAGCAAATTATCACTGGTAAGCTTGTGGCCGGTCAAAAGCTTAACGAAACTGATTTGGCCTTACACCTTAATATCAGTAGACCCCCTATCCGTGAGGCATTTCGGACATTGGAGAATGAACATCTGATTGTCAGTATGCCAAGAAAGGGGACTAATGTTAGTGAGATATCAATTGAGTACTTACAAGATGTCTATAAGGCCAGGGAGATGCTTGAATGTTATGCTATCGATATTCTTAAAGCCGAAAATATCAGAGAGTTGCCTAATGTCATTGCATCTGTGGAGGCAGCATCAAATTTGTCCACACCTTCTCAAGATAATCGGGAAGAAGTATTCACCTACCTTAAAGCCTTTGTCGATTTTCATATAAAACTGATTGAATCCACTGGCAACAATTGGATGGTCCATTTTTATAATTCAATTTCTTCCCATTTGGCTCGATATCAATTCGTTTATTTATATGTCCCAGGATCAGGACGGCGTTCTACAGAGGAGCATCAACATATCATATCACTTATCAAGAGGGGTTCCTATGAGAAGGCCAAGAAATTTATGAGAGAACATGTTAATTATACCTTTGAGTTTTTACGAAACAAGATGCTACAGACAGCAAGATGAGGAACTTTAAAGGATGATCTACATTTGGTGAATTTAAAAAAACAAATAAATATTTTGAAATATAGCTATAGTAAAGAGGGATTGGGTCGTGTGTTTGCTGAAGGACCAGAGTTCCAAGCACGGTATGCAGTTCTTTTGTAGGGCGGCCAAAACCATCATTAAAAAACGAGGCCACCAGGTCAACGGGAAGTTCGGAAAGGAGTTCTTTTTGAAACAATCCAGCCCAGGTTGGATAATTTAATCAAAAGAATTCCTCGCAGCTCTGCTGCGGTGAGTTTCATTGATTTTGCTTACGGATTTTCTCGAAGAATAGGAAGTTGTTTTAAATTATATTTCCTTTTTTAAATAATGATAAGAAAATTTTTTTGGGTAAGGAAAATTAGAGAAGAATGGATAAAAAAACATTAATTATGAAAGGAGGAATAGAGAAGAATGGGTAAAAAAACATTAATTATGAAAGGAGGAATAGAGAAAATGGGTAAAAAAACACTAATTATCGTTCTGGGCATTATGGCAGTTTTTATTTTAGTTTCATTTGATAGTGCAAAAGCAGCTGAAAAACAAGCGAAGGTGTTTAATATAAGGGGCCAGGTTGCGTGGGGACCAGGGACGGGAGT
>NZ_JAIOSW010000501.1 GCF_021107415.1 Desulfobacula sp. | reverse complement strand
GGTTTGTATCCCCTTGCTTTAGATTCCCGGGTTTTGGAAAATAATTCCCTGATAGTGTTAAAAACCTGGGTATAAGTGCCAGGGTTGCTTCTGGGTGTTTTCCCGATGGGAGACTGATCAATATGGACAACTTTATCAAGATGTTCAAGGCCTTTGATATCTTTAAATTTGCCGGGTGATTTTTTGGAACGATTGATTCGGTTTGCAAGAATCCGATAAAGTGTGGATAAAACAAGGGTTGATTTTCCTGATCCTGAAACACCGGTTACACAGATAAAACATCCTAGGGGAAAAGAGACATCAATATTTTTAAGATTATTTGAATTTGCCTGATAAATTGTAAATGATTTTTTAAAACCTTTTCTTCGTTTTTCCGGGATTTCAATGCATTTTTTACCGGACAGATAAAGACCGGTTAAGGAGGTTTCATTTTTGATAAGTTCTTCAGGGGGACCTGAAAAAACAACTTGTCCACCATTTATTCCTGCTGCAGGTCCGATATCAATCACATGATCGGCTGAAAGGATGGTCTCTTCATCATGCTCGACCACCAGTATAGTATTGCCAAGGTCCCGAAGATTCATCAAGGTGGTTAATAATCTTGCATTATCCTTTTGGTGAAGTCCGATACTGGGTTCATCCAGCACGTAAAGAACCCCTGTCAGTTTAGATCCTATTTGGGTGGCAATACGGATTCTTTGGCTTTCTCCTCCGGAAAGTGTTGCGGCAGACCGGCCAAGGGTAAGGTATTCAAGGCCGACATTTTGTAAAAAACTTAAGCGTTCCGTCAGTTCTTTAATAATTCTTGCTGCAATAATCTGGTCTTTATCTTTAAGAGTTAAAGATGAGATATACCCAATAGAATGTTGTATGGAAAGAGAAGTGATTTCCCAGATGGTTTTATTCCCGACCTTAACAGACCCGGATGCTTTATTGAGTCTTGATCCATTACAAAAAGAGCAGGTTCTAAAATTTAAGTATTTTTTTATCTCTTCTCTCATATAAGTGGAGTCTGTTTCAAGATATCGTCTTTTCAGGTTTGGAATCACACCCTCAAAGGTTTTTTTATAAACGATTTTCTTATCCATTCTTTCAACATAAAATTCTATTTCTTCTTTGCCTGATCCATAGAGTAAAACCTGTTGAAATTTAGGCGACAGTTTTTTGAAAGGCTTATATATATCTTCTTTATAATGGGTAACCAGTGCATCAAGAAACTCCATAAATTGAACTGAATCCCTGTTTTCCCAGGGGATTACGGCACCTTGTCTTAAAGAGATCCCTTGATCCGGAACAATCAGATCCGGATCAAACTGGGTAATAGAGCCTAAACCATCACACTTAGGGCAAGCCCCCTGGGGCGAGTTAAATGAGAAAGAGGTCGGTGTGAATTCAGGATAACTGATCTTGCACTTGACACAGGAGGCCTTTTCACTGGAAAGAGTTTCCTCCTTTGCGGTCAAAGCAAGTATGGTTACAAGACCTTCCGACAATGAAAGCGCAAGTTCCAGAGAATCAGTCAGGCGTTTTTCAATGCCGGCTTTAATGATCAGGCGATCTATAACGGCATCAATGGTGTGTTTTTTATTTTTTTTCAATTGAACAAGGTCATCAATTAAATAGATTTCATTATCAACCCTGACCCGGGCAAAGCCATCTTTTTTTATGGTTGAAATCAGTTTTTCATGGGAGCCTTTTTGTCCGGTGATTAAGGGGGCTAAAATCATTATTTTTGATTTTTCATCAAGGTCCATAATCCTGTCGGTAATTTGATCAATAGACATGGATGAGATGGGGTGTCCGCATTTATAACAATAAGATTTACCGATTCTTGCAAATAACAGCCGCAGATAGTCATAAATTTCCGTGACAGTACCCACCGTTGATCTTGGGTTGTGGCTGGTGGATTTTTGTTCAATGGATATGGCAGGACTAAGCCCGATAATGGCATCCACATCAGGCTTGTCCATTTGTCCTAAAAATTGTCTGGCATAGGTAGAAAGGGATTCAACATACCTTCGCTGGCCTTCGGCATATAGGGTGTCAAAAGCAAGGGTGGATTTGCCTGAACCGGAAAGCCCTGTAATGACCGTTAAACTGTTTTTGGGTATTTCAACATTAATATTTTTAAGATTATGTTCCCGGGCACCTTCAATGATAATTTTATCTGTATCCATTTTATTGATCTAATTTTTTTTGGCTTTTCTATTATTGGCCTGGAAGGCTGCCATTTTAATGGCTTCCGTAAGACTTGAAGCGTCTGCAACTCCCTGCCAGGCAATGTCATAGGCTGTACCGTGATCCACTGAAGTTCTGATAATGGGAAGGCCAAGCGTTGTATTTACGCCGTCTTTAAAATGGATGAGTTTAAAGGGAATAAGACCCTGATCATGATACATGCAAACCACTGCATCATACCCTTTGTTGACTGCCTGATAAAAGACAGTGTCCGGGGGCAGGGGCCCAAAGACTTTCAATCCCTGGTCTTTTGCAAGCCTGACAGCAGGAGAGATGATATCTTCTTCTTCCCGACCAAACATGGAGTCTTCTCCTGCATGGGGGTTTAGCCCTGCAACGGCAATTTTAGGACTTTTAATATTAAACCGTTCTTTCAATGAGGTATGGGTTAATCTTATTTTTTTAATAATACCTTTAATGGTAAGATGGTCGGACACTTGGGATAAAGGAATATGAATCGTAACAAGGATAACCTTAAGTTTTTTTCCTGTCAGCATCATGGCATAATCTTTAGTGTTTGTCTTATGGGCCAGCAATTCAGTATGTCCGTGAAATTGAGAGCCTGCAAGTTTTAAAGCCGTTTTTGTAATAGGACAGGTTACAAGGCCTGAAATGCTGTTATTCAATGCAAGGTCAATCCCTTTAATGATATAGTCCTGCATGGCAGTTCCTGTTTCAATGGTTGGCTGCAATCAATATTGGAGATGTCCATGATATCCAGAGTATTAAACAGATACTTTCCTTGTTTTGGATCATTTATGATATTGATGACTTGATTGAAGTTTAACAGTTTTAATGCCTGTTTAATAATATGGGAATCACCAATAATAAGAGGCTTGCATAAGGCATAAAGCCTGGAATCACTTAAAGCTTTTACCAGTATCTCAGGACCAATCCCGACAGGGTCTCCCATGGTAATGCCGATAATGGGGAGGGTATGTGAATGTTTCATACAATCTCTATTATATTAGGGTTAAATGATGCAAAATAAAGTGCAATATACTATTGGAAAATGAAAGTGTAAATATAATTTATTTTATAAAATTGTGAAACCATAGTAATATCTATGCTTGTAAAAAAAGATCCAATTTTTATTTAATTTGAAGCAATTAAACGAAAACAGGAGAAAATCAGAGAAAAAATATTTTTTTAGATATGATTAATTTGCTTTGAAATGTTAAAATCTCCTGAAAAAATAAATAGTTGTCGAAGTGGTTGTAATTTTTGGATAAATTTTTGTTTCACAGAAAAAATTCAATAAAATCAATCAATTAAAAAATTATGCCAAACAAAAATCTAATATTTACCTAACACTTCTTATTAGATTTGACCAATGAAAAATATTTCAATAAAAAAAACATACTTTTTAAAAATTTCAGTTTTATCCGTTAGTAATTGTTAAATTTGCTTTATAAATCAGTATTTCAATTCGCAGTTGAAAGAAAGAAGACTTTTTTTGAAAAATATAGAATCGTTCTGGGAAAAAGTAAAAAGCCAAATCAAAAAAACTCTACCTGATCATAGTTACAGGATGTGGATAGACCCTGTTGAGCTTCTTGAGCATCATCATCATCATGTTAAGCTATCCACCCCGAATGCCTATTTTATCAAACGGCTAAAAGATAATTATCTTCCCATATTTGAAGAAGAATTTTTAAAACTAGGGGTTAATGATATCAACATTGAGTTTAAAGTATCTTCCCAAAAAAAACCAAGCGCATATCCGGCAGTTCCTTTACCCAAAAAAAAATCAAAGCAAAGGCATCTGCCCGGGCTTAACGTAAGGTTTAACAGCGGACGGATGTTCAAAAAAGGGTTTACCTTTGATGATTTTGTGGTGGGGGAGAATTCAAATTTTGCATATTCTGCATTATTATCCCTTGCCCAGGGAAAAATAAAGGGTTCGAGTATTCTCTATCTTTTAGCTAAAACCGGTCTTGGAAAAAGTCATTTGTCCCAGGCAGTCGGACATCATATCATTACAAACAACCTTTCCAAAAGGGTCTATTATATAACAGCAGAAGATTTTACCAATGAAATGATATTTTCTTTGAGAAACAATACCATTGAGCGATTCAAAGAAAAATACAGGCAAAAATGTGACGTATTGATTCTTGAAGATGTTCAATTCCTATCCGGAAAGGATGCAACACAAAAAGAACTTGCCATGACATTGGATTATCTTCTTGAAGCAGATAAAAAAATTATTTTTTCAGGATGTGAGCTTCCGGATGATATTCCTAAACTCAACGACCAGCTAAAGTCTCGTTTAACCCTTGGACTTGTCACACAAATTGATCCGCCAAATTATGCAACCCGGGTCAG
>NZ_JAIOSW010000173.1 GCF_021107415.1 Desulfobacula sp. | reverse complement strand
CTTTAAGAATCACATTATACTTGGGGTTGTGTTCTTTGATCAGGTTGGATTCAAGGATAAAGGCTTCATGACCTGAAGAGGTAATAATGATCTCAAAATCCTTGATCATTTCAAGAAGAGCGGCTGTTTTTGCATCATAATTCTTTTTCTTAACAAAATAAGACGACAGCCTTTTTTTCAGATCTTTGGCCTTGCCAACATAGATGATTCTGCCTTTGGCATCCTTCATCAGATAAACGCCTGGAGCATTCGGGGCCTGCTGGTATTTTTCTATTATCGGACGGGTCATGGAAATTAAAACCGTTGAATATTCATTAGTTCTTTAATTTTATCCCTGTATTCTGCCGCTTTTTCAAATTCAAGATTTTCAGCCGCCTTTTTCATCTTAAATTCCAGATCTTTGACAATATCCTCCAGATTCAGTTCCCGGCCTTCATAGGCCTGGATGTCTTCATCCACAGACCCTTCAAGAACAAGACTAGTATTCTTTGCTGAATAATTAAACAACTTAATATTTTTTTGAATGGTTGTGGGCACAATATTATTTTTCTCATTATATGCTTTTTGAATTTTGCGACGTCTTTCCGTCTCTGACATGGCTTTTTTCATGGAGACGGTCTCTTTTTGGGCATACATGATCACCCTGCCATACACATTTCTGGAAGCCCGTCCGAAAATCTGTATAAAGGACCGGTAAGATCGTAAAAAGCCTTCCTTGTCCGCATCAAGGATGGCCACAAGAGAAACTTCGGGGATGTCAAGGCCTTCTCTCAGCAGGTTGATCCCGATCAATACATCAAATAATCCTCTTCGAAGGTCCTGAATAATATCAATTCTTTCCAGCGTACCAATATCTGAATGAAGGTATTTTACCTTTACCCCCAGATCTGCATAGTAGTCCGTCAGATCTTCTGCCATTCGCTTGGTCAGGGTGGTGACAAGAACTCGTTCTTTTGCTTCAACCCGTTTCATGATCTCCTCGTAAAGATCATCAACCTGGTCTTTGGCATCCCGGATATCAACTGGCGGGTCAAGCAGTCCTGTGGGCCGGACAATCTGTTCCGCTACCTTATCTCCCGCCTTTTCCATTTCATAGTCTGCCGGGGTAGCAGACACATAGACAATTTGCGGAACTATCTGTTTAAATTCCTCAAATTGAAGGGGACGGTTATCCACAGCTGACGGTAACCTGAATCCATGCTCAACCAAAGTGGTTTTTCTGGATCGATCTGCCTTGTACATGGCCCCTAACTGGGAAACGGAAATATGACTTTCATCAAAAAAGAGAAGAAAATCATCATCCATATAATCCAGAAGGGTTGGCGGGGGCTCTCCCGGCTTGCGTCCGGTCAGATGCCTGGAATAATTTTCAATCCCATTGCAATAACCGATTTCATTGAGCATTTCCAAATCATACCGCGTTCTTTCTTCAAGACGCTGGGCTTCCACGAGCTTGTTTTCGTTTCGAAGAACTTCAAGACGTGTTTTCAGTTCCTCTACTATCCTTTTCATGGCCTGTTTCCGGGTCTGTTGCTTGGTCACATAATGGGAGGCCGGATAAATCACTGTCTGGTCAAAGGTTTTCAACACATCCCCTTTTAAAGGATTAATCTCAGAAATCCCCTCTATATTATCTCCAAAAAAATCAATTCGAACGGCTTTATCCTCTTCATAGGCCGGAAAAATCTCGACCCTGTCCCCTCGGACCCTGAATACCCCCCGATGAAAATCGGTATCATTACGAGTGTACTGGATATTGACAAACTTCTCTATCACCTTTTCCCGGGAAATTTCCATATCAACAGATAGTGTCACCCTTAAATCAAGGTAATCTTCAGGTGCTCCCAGACCATAAATACAGGATACGCTGGCCACGACAATCACATCTTTTCTGGCCAGAACGGACCGTGTGGCTGAATGCCGCATCTTGTCAATAATTTCATTTATGGATGAGTCCTTTTGGATATAGGTATCACTGGAGGGGATATAGGCTTCGGGCTGATAATAGTCATAATAGGAAACAAAATATTCCACGCAATTATCGGGAAAGAGCGCCTTGAATTCATTATAAAGCTGGGCTGCCAGGGTTTTGTTGGGGGCAATGATCAGGCTTGATTTTTCAACCCTTGCAATGATATTGGCCATGGTAAAAGTCTTGCCGGAACCTGTTACCCCTAAAAGGACCTGGTGCTTTTCATTATTCAAAACACCTTTGGTAAGATATTCAATGGCTCCTGGCTGATCTCCTGTGGGAGAAAAATCTGAAACTAAATTAAATAACCCCATAATACGATCACTTTTTTAATACCTTCAGAATTTTCATTTTCTCTTCAGTAAGCACTTCTTCCGGTGTGAGCATCGAATATTGTAAGCTGGTCCGGCACTCACATTCCGTCTCGGGCAGCGGTGTATGGAGCATTTGTCCAAGAAGGTCTTTTACCTTGTGGATGCTTTTATCATAGGTTTTAAATACCTGTGCCACAGATACATGCTGTGCCGGGTCATCCAGCCAGCAATCATAATCAGTGATGATAGCAATAGTTGCATAACAGAGCTGAGCTTCCTTAGCCAGAAAGGCTTCGGGAACATTGGACATTCCCACTACATCACAGCCCACTATATTTTTAAAATAATTGCTTTCAGCCCTGGTACCCAGACGAGGCCCCTCCACACAAGCATAAGTGGCCCCGGTATGGATATGAATCCCGTTTTTTTCACCAGCGGATTTAATGATGTCCGTCAGATGGGCGCAGGCGGGTTCGGCAGTGGATACATGTGCGATCATTCCCTCCCCGAAAAACGTATGTTTCCGGATACCCTTTGTCCAGTCAAAATACTGGTTTGGAATAACAAAATCACCCATTGGCAATTCAGCCTTCAGGCTGCCCACCGCAGATATGCTGATGATGCGGGTGACCCCGGCATTTTTCAACGCATAGATATTGGCACGAAAATTTACCTCCGACGGCATGATCTGGTGATTCAGACCGTGTCGTGGAAGAAAGATCACCCCCTGATCTCCAATTTTTCCTATAGTAAGAGGCGCAGATGGTATGCCGAATGGTGTAAAGACCTCTATCTGGTTTGTGATCTTAAGACCTTCAATATGGTAAAGACCTGTTCCACCGATAATACCCAATAGACCGGTTTGATTATCACTTATCTTTTCTGTCATGAGTCTCCTTAAATGTCTGTGAGAATAATCTTCTCAAAGGGATAAAATTCCACATCATACATTTAGATTTACCGTTTTAAGATACCTGCTGCAACGGAAGTTTAATGGTAAATTTAGTACCTCTGCCAGGAAATGATTCAACATTTATTGTCCCTTTATGGTTCTCTACAATAATAAAATAGGAAATATACAACCCCAGACCAGTTCCCACGCCTGTGGATTTAGTCGTAAAAAACGGTTCAAAAATTCTTGTTTTGGTTTCGTCGTCCATACCCGGGCCATTATCTTCTATCTCAATGAATGCAAATTCGTCTTCCTGTAAGGTTGTTAGCTTTAATACCGGCTCCCTGTTTTCAGTATTTTCCATCATGGCATGGACACCATTTTTTAATATATTAAAAAATACCTGCTGAATTTTTCCCACATCACAGGGAACCTCGGGCAGACTTGGAGAATACTTGCGAATAACTTCTATTTTTTTAATATCAACATTTTTTTTAATATCATAATCTTTTTCAATAATTTCTATTGTCTGATCTATTATCTTTTCAATGCGTTGCTTTGCAAACGAGCTGTCACTTTTTCTGCTGAAACTCAGCATATTGGCAACAATATCGGCCGCACGCCTTCCTGCATCCAGTATGGATTCGATCATATTGAAGATACTGCGTTTTTCACAATAGAGATTTAATTTTTCAAGATCAACACCAACCTCTTCGGCGGCCTCAAGATTTTTTGGCATATCTATTTTTGTACGGTTTTGTATCACCTGAGCACTCTGAATAATACCTGCCAGCGGGCTGTTTATCTCGTGGGCCATCCCGGCTGCAAGCCCACCAATGGACTGCATTTTTTCCGTCTGAATCATCATCTCTTCCATGTAAACCCGTGTGGTAATATTATCGATCCTCAAGACAGCACCATCGATTTTACCGTTAATGAGGGGATAAGCGGTCACATCGAAAAAAGCCCGTTCATTATTGATTTCGATTTCCAGTCGTTCCTCTTTTTTTATCTGCCCCTGCTCTATAGCAGAGAATATGATGGATTTCTCTTTTTTAAGCAAAGGGAAAACTATAAAAAGGTCTTGGCCTTCTACAGTCTCAAAGCTTTTTTTTGTCATTTTACGGGCCTCATTGTTCCAGAGAGTAACCCTGACCCGGGTATCCACACCAATGATAATGGAAGGCATGGAATCAATAATCTTTGACAGCATTGCCTTCAAAGACACATTGGAATCCTCAACCATTGATTTAGATTGTTCAAGCTCCAAAATAGCCAGCTGGATACTGTCTGCCATTGAATTAAATGTCTGGCCCAGCACCCCCATTTCATCTGAGGTTTGAATATCGAGACGATAGCCCATCTCTCCTCTCCGGAATCTTGAAATTCCTTTGATCATGGTTGTAATTTTCCCGGTAAGCGCTGATGCCATTAACACAGCAATTGCAATTACAAGAATAACCATGACGACCGTATAAAAAGTCAGGCGCGTGGCTGTATCATGCAGGGATTTTACAAGAATATCCTTATTTTCCTTATTCTGCCTTTCAATGGTTTGTATGTACTGACCTTCTGTTTTTCTGATAATTTTCTCTGTAACAACGGCCGGCTTATGAAATTCATGAACATTGGCACCAATGGTGATAAATCCAAACCCCCTCGGACTTTGGCTGTATTGCCCTGTAAAATAGGGAATGGTGGCAGCCGTTGTCAGTTTTTTAAGTCCGCTCCAATGGATCACAAATGAACCTGATCCGCCAAATTGCGTTAAATTATTCCACCCGTCGCACTGGGGCGCAAAATTGAGATATCGGCAGTCCAGCCCTACCAGACCTTTTTTAATCAATTCTTTTGAAGATGGTTTTGAAAGCGCCTGATTTTTATATAGGGGCATGGACTCCAGAAATTCGGAAATTCCAAGGTCGCTCATTTTAAATTTTTCATAATGCGTCTTTTCCAGCCAGGGGACAGCAGGAACACCAGTGGATGGATCATATCCTACAATAAAATAATCCCTTGGATGGGAGATATTGCGGCCTTTATGATCCCACATAAAGGCATAATTGCCTGAGGCTGCATCTGAAATGGCTGAATATCTCTCTTCAGTGGGAATAATGTGATCTGTAAATTCCATTAAGTGGGTGTGATCCAAAGCAAGGGTGACATACCCTTTTATCTGCCCATTGCTGACCACAGGCATGGCAAACCGGACAAGACCCTGAAATCGTTTTCCCACTGGATTTTCTTTGCCTGCATACCCGGATTGCACAGGATTGAACTCAATCCCCATCTCATCTGCCCGTTTTTTTGTATAGGGACCGATCATATGGGTTTTCACATAGGCACCAATTACATCAGAAACATAAATCTCCCCGGGCTTAAGGATCTTTAATTCGTTAAAATAAGTTTCTGCCCTGCAAAAGGTCTGATCCTTTTTTGAAATATCTTTAGGGTCAGCAGACAAAAGATCTGAAGTGGTGACTTTTATGACTTCCTTCCCTGAGATATCCATATACGTCATCTCAAGATAGATGGGAATGGACTGTATCACTCCTGTTTTCGAAGGAGTTCTGTAATGAAAATCAAGTTCATTGTCACTATTTCTTGCACTGACTGAAGGATAGTCGGCCTGATCCGAATATCTGGGTTCCCAGGCAGTTTTCTTTTCATTCATAATCCAGGGTCTATGAAGGGTAATATTGCGCTTATGGACATTTAAAAACATCTGGTACAGATCTTTATCCGGCTTCAGCAGGGAAGCCATCCGGATATCTACATCCCGGCTTTCCAAAAATGCTGCAACCTTTCTGGCGGTATCGGTGGTCAAGCGCTCAATGGCTTCACGGGATCTAACATCCAGGGCCCGAATCGAACTCGATATGGCAAGGTTTGCCACCTGCTTTGTTGTTTGGGCGCTGGTACTGGCCATCTCATTGACATGCGTTTCCAGGGTAACGGATAATGAAGAAATTTCATTCCAGACAAACAATGCCAATATAATCAAAGGAATAACCTTGATCAATATGAAAACACCAATCAGTTTATCTCTTATACTTGCTTTATATCCCATAAATGATCCACCACAAAATTAAAATTTACTTGAAAACAAAAAACTGTGTTAACCGTTTGCTTGCCACCAAATTTTACAAGGAAACGTATGAAATTAAAATATTTATTTTATAATATCAACCTGAAAAATCGATATAAAGAAAAACTATTTTTATTTACCATCAGGGTATTAGTGTTTGCCAGATAAATCCAATATGTGATAAATCCAATATATCATAAATAAGATATTTATATTTAACAATAACAGCAAGGATACAAAATAGATGGAATCAGATGTTACAAAAGGGCATTTTATCGAATCGATTATCAAAGAAGATATAAAGAACAATAAAAATAGCGGTAAGGTCGTCACACGCTTCCCGCCTGAGCCCAATGGATATCTTCATATCGGGCATGCAAAATCCATTTGCCTGAATTTCAATATGGCCAATAAGTTCAATGGTAAGTGCAATTTGAGGTTTGATGATTCTAACCCAACAAAAGAAAAGCAAACCTATATTGATTCCATCAAATCAACCGTCAACTGGCTGGGATTTGAATTTGGAACTGCCTTATTTGCATCCGATTATTTTGACCGGCTCCATGATTTTGCCGTTGAGTTGATTAAAAAAGACAAAGCCTATGTGTGCAGCCTTACTGCCGATAATATAAGAGAATACCGCGGCACCTTGACCCAGCCCGGAAAAGACAGTCCATACAGGGAAAGATCGGTTGCAGAGAACTTGAGCCTGTTTACACAGATGAAAAACGGTGAATTTGGTGAAGGAGAGCATACTCTCAGGGCAAAAATCGATATGAAGTCGCCCAATATCAATCTTCGTGATCCCATTATTTACAGGGTAAAAAAAGCGTCTCATCCCAGAACCGGACTTCAGTGGTGCATTTATCCCATGTATGATTTTACCCATTGCCTTTCAGATGCTTTGGAAGGCATCACTCATTCCTTATGCAGCCTTGAATTTGAAGATCACAGGCCTTTGTACGACTGGACACTGGATCAGCTTGAAACCCCCTGCCATCCTCAACAGATTGAATTTGCACGGATGAATATCAACTATACTATTTTAAGCAAAAGAAAACTGCAGCGACTTGTGGAGGAAAACCATGTCCAGGGATGGGATGACCCAAGACTTCCTACGCTGGAAGGCATGAAAAGAAGAGGGTATACGCCTGAATCCATCAGAAATTTTTGCAACATTATCGGTGTTTCCAAAAAAGAGAGCCGTATTGACATGGGACTTCTGGAAAGCTGCCTGAGAGATGACCTCAATGAGAAAGCCCCCCGGGTCATGGGAGTGTTAAGACCCTTAAAAATAATCATTGAAAATTATCCCGAAGGCCGGACAGAGGAACTTGCCGCCAAAAACCATCCCCAGAAAAAAAACATGGGCACAAGAAACATCACCTTTTCCAGGAAGATCTATGTGGAGCAGGATGATTTTATGGAAAACCCACCCAGAAAATTCTTCCGCCTGGGCCCGGGACGGGAAGTCCGGCTGCGATATGCGTATCTGATAACCTGCAAGGATGTTATCAAGGACGAATCCGGAAACGTGAAAGAACTGATCTGTACCTATGATCCTGCAACAAGAGGGGGGAATGCCCCGGACGGACGGAAAGTCAAAGGCACCATTCACTGGGTCAATGCCAATGATTGCATTGATGCAGAGGTAAGGCTGTATGACCGGTTGTTTAAAGATGAGAACCCGGAACAGGATAAACAGGATTTTATTGAAAATTTAAATCCCAAGTCTCTGGAAAAAATTGAATCCTGCAAACTGGAAAAAAGCCTGAGCAATGCTGAACCTGAAAATGTTTACCAGTTTGAAAGGCTTGGATATTTTTGCCTGGACTCTAAAGATCGGGATTCTAAAAATCAGGTCTCTAAAGACACTCCAGTGTTTAACAGAACGGTAACAATGAGAGATGCCTGGGCAAAGCTGTACAAAAAACGTTAAACTCATGTAGATCTATCATTGTTTTTGCTTTTACCGTTCAAGATCCGCTCAAAGGTTTTGGCTGCCTGTTCAGCCTTAACCTTTGCTTTGGCAGCCCGCCTGAAGACGTCTTCCTCCTCTTTCAATGCCTGGTCTGCAGCTTTTAAAACTTGTGGAAAATCATCATTTCCCTTGGGATAGTTCATGAGTTTAGCTGATTCAAAAGAAAGCACACGAATTTTAGCTCCTGACAAGATATTGGAATTTAGTCGCCCAGTCAGCCCCCAGCCAGGCAAAAAAAAACAAAAATAGGACAGCAATTATGGCAATTGTTTGTGATGATAGATACGAGACAGACGGTAAAAGAGACATCAATGCCTCACCAAACCCCATACAGTAAAATGCAATGGATACGGACTGTGCCAGAAACAGCACCAGCCCGATGGCTCCGCCAAATTGAACCCCCAGAGTTCTTGAAATCAGGTAATAGGCACCCCCTCCTTTTACATGAATATTGGTGGCAATGGCGGATAAGGATGCAGTGGTGAGAATGGAAACAAGGTTTGCAAAAGTAATAAGAATCAGCGCTTTCCCAAGCCCTGCATGTCCCACGGTATATCCCATTCTCAAAAACAGGATAATACCCAGGATTGTCAGAATACTGGGGGTAAAAACACCTGGAAACATTCCCAGTTTATATGCTGATGACGGATTGTTCTCTTTTTCTGTCTTAACAGAAAATTTATTCAAATCGCCAGAAGGTCCCTTCCGGGCCATCCTCAAGGACAATATTCCTGGCTTGAAGAAGGTCTCTTATCTCATCTGCTCTTGAAAAATTTTTATTTTTACGGGCGTCTGTCCGTTGCTGGATTAAATCTTCAATCTCAGAGGGATCAATGGCCATATCTGCCACACCCTTGTCTTTTTTGGCCTTAAAATAGGATTGTGGGTCCAGTAAAAACATGCCGAGAATATTGGAGATGGCTTTAATATCGTTATAGAAAAAACTCAGCGTTTCCAGGATATCTTCATCCAATATGCCATCTGTATCATCCAGAAGCTTGTTCCCTTTTTTGACCGCTTCAAAAACAGATGCCAAGGCCCTTGCAGAATTAAAATCATCATTCATGGCCCTTTCAAAATCATTCCACAGGTCTCCTTTCCGGGCCCCGTCAATTTCTATTTTTACACCGGCATTTTCCAGTCTTTCAAGAAAGGCATAAATCCTGTCAAGACCCATGGAGACTTCTCGCATGGAGTCCTCAGTGTAATCAATAGGACTTCTGTAATGCTTTGACAAAAGAAACATGCGAATTACTTCAGAAGAATACGTGGCAAGAACTTCCTTGATCATGGTAAAATTACCCAGAGATTTTGACATTTTTTCATTGTTAATGTCCACAAACCCGTTGTGAATCCAATATTTGACAAATTGACGGCCAAATACCGCCTCGCTCTGGGCAATCTCGTTTTCATGGTGAGGGAATATCAGGTCTTTACCGCCACCATGGATGTCAAACCCTTCTCCCAGATATTCATAGCTCATGGCTGAACATTCAATGTGCCAGCCGGGTCTTCCATTACCCCATGGGCTTTCCCAGAAAGGCTCGCCCGGCTTGCCGGGTTTCCACAGGACGAAATCCAAAGGATTCTTCTTTTTTTCATCCACGGCAATCCTTGCCCCTGCCCTCATGTCATCGGGATTCCGGCCGGAAAGTTTTCCGTAATCCTTAAACGAATCAATGGAAAAATAAACATCTCCCCCCTCAACATGATAGGCTTTACCCTTACCAATCAGCATTTTGATAAAATCAATAATGTGTTGAATATGTTCGGTGGCTTTGGGTTCGACATCTGGTCTTAATACATTGAGTGCATCCATTTCATTGTGGAATTCATCAATATATTTCTCTGTGATGGTGGTGCAGTCAATCCCTGTCTCATTGGATTTTTTAATAATTTTGTCATCCACATCCGTAAAATTCCTGACATACCTGACTTTATACCCCTGCCCCTTAAGCCATCTGAAGATCGTGTCAAAGACAACAACAGAACGGGCATGACCGATATGACTGGTATCATATACGGTAGGTCCGCATACGTACATGCCGACTTTGCCTTCATTTAAAGGTATAAATTCTTCTTTCCTGCCATGTAATGTATTATAAATTTTTAAACCCATTATATTTTTTCCCGCTATATTTTTCCTGGTTATATTTTATCCGATTATAATTTATCCGGCTATGATTTTTGGAAAATAGCTTTTACTAATAGTGTACACTGGGCTGCAATGCCCTGCTCTTTTCCAATAAACCCCAATCTTTCAGTTGTGGTTGCCTTTACATTAACAAAATTTGAATCCATATTCAAAACCCCGGCAATATTTTCTTCCATTTTTTTCTTATGGGGACTCATCTTTGGAACCTGTGCAAACACTATACAATCCATATTAGCAATTTCATACCCTTGTTCTTTCATCAGCATCCCGCATTTTTTGAGAAGGATCATGCTTGAAATCCCTTTATATCCTGGATCAATATCAGGAAAATGCTCTCCAATATCCCCAAGTCCCGTCGCACCCAAAATCGCATCACAAACCGCATGAATCAACACGTCCGCATCGGAGTGGCCTTCAAGTCCCCGGTCAAAATCAATATACACCCCGCCGACAATCAGCTTTCTGCCCGACACAAGCCTGTGAACATCATATCCTGATCCTATTTTAATCTCAGGTTTTTCCATATCTCAAAAATTTATCTTTTCCCCAATCATTCAACTCAAAAAATTAAAAAATAATATATTCGCTTTCCCTTGAAAAGTCAAAACCTTGCTCTTATTAAAAATTCTTGGACACAATGTTTTCCCTACATACATTGCAACATGGCTCCAGTGGCTGTTGGAGAATAATTTTATCAACCGGCTCATCTCAGATCGGCCTTCCACCAATACCACATCACCGGGTCGAATGACGCTATATAGTTTACTTAAGTTGTTGTAAGCCCGCTGTTCATAGTGCTGCTTCTGTTTTTCGAGTTTTTTATGAATAAACTTTCTCAGAAATGCAGTTATTGAATTCATATTCGATAACCTATTCGTTCAAATGACAGGCCCGTCCCTTCAGGTTGAAGAAAAATTTAAGCCCTTTTATTATTCTCATATGCTACTTGGTCGTCTCAAGACACCAGACCTTACATTAGAAGTTAGTACCCGATGGGAAACCACTGGTTTCGAAAAAAATGCTTTCCATTCTTCGATTGACAAAAAGGAAGCTTTTATCCTATATCAAAATGGAAGCCGAATAAAATAATTAAAGGAGCTGATAATTACGGGAAATCACCAATTAAACCCTCCGTCCACATGGGTGGACAAATATGGAGACTATCTCTATTCTTTTGCCCTGTACAGAATTCAGGACGACTCTCTTGCCCAGGATCTTGTCCAGGACACCCTGACGGCTGCTCTGAAAGCAAAAGAACGGTTCAAAGGAACCTCCTCTGAAAAAACATGGTTAACCAGTATCTTAAAGCATAAAATTATGGACTTTCTCCGCAAAAAATATAGGGAACCCGTTTTTGAAGACAATACTTTAGAATCCCAGGCAATGCATAATTGTTTTGATGATAAAGGGAAATGGAAAACCGGCCCGGAAGAATGGGCATCCAATCCTGAACGTCTGCTGGAGCAAAAATCATTTTTAAATATCGTAAAAAAATGCCTTCAGGATCTTCCAAAACGACCGGCCCGCGCCTTGGCCTTACGAGAACTGGAAGGTGAAACCACACAAACTATTTGTAAGGTTTTAAATATCACCGCGACTAATTGCTGGGTGATCCTCCACAGAGCTCGCTTTTTGATGAGAAAATGTATTGAAACCAACTGGCTTGAGGAAAGAGGTTAAAATGATCAATCACTGGATATTCAGATGCAAGGATGTATCAGATTTGATTTCCAGGTCCATGGATCAAAAGCTTCCGTTAAGGATCAGGATGGGTATTAAATTCCACCTGATGATGTGTGATTTATGTTTAAATTATAAAAATCAGCTAAATTTAATCCGCAAAGCTATTTTAAAATTAGAAATCGATAAAGAGCCTGATATTGATATCAGCCACTTACCTGATCAGGCCCGGCAGAAAATAAAAGATCACCTTAAAAATCTTGAATAATTTTTGTAAGTTTTCTTAGCTCATTCCGACAAACCTGCTAAAGCGACATCAGGTGTTTTTTGTTATTTAACAAGAAACCAACAGCAGTACTTTTATTATTATTAAAAGGAGTTATTATGACAAAAAAAGTCACAGGGTTTATTATTCTTTTTCTGGCAGTTTTTATTGGAACATCGGTAATGGCACAAATGCCGGGAGCCGATCCAAAAGAGCTTTGGGAACATATTACCAAAACCTCCCCCTATACCCAATGGAAATTCTGGGACGACCACAAAGGAATGGTTAAAGGAAGAGAACCCCATGGATCTTTTCACAAAGTTTATGTCAATGACGATGCCTATGGATCATCTTCTGCCCCCCTTAAATACGGAGCGATCCAGGTAAAAGAAAATTACAACAAGAGAAAAAAATTGATGGCCCTTACCGTCATGTATAAAGTAAAGGGCTATAACCCCGATGATGGTGACTGGTTCTGGGTAAAATATTCACCCTCCGGGAAGGCAAAACCCTATGGAAAACCAAAGGGATGCGTTGGTTGTCATGGTGCGCGGGCAGATAATGACTTTGTCCTTGTCCATGAGTTTGAATAACACTTTTTTGTAATTCTTGAGTGACCCGGTTCATTAAGTTGATGAGGTATGACCGGGTCACTTTCCTTTGAATCCACAAACCCTATTTATTAATAAGGTATTCAATTAATTCTTCTCTTGCATTTTTTGTCAAATATTCCGGATTTCCACTATATTTAATCATGCGGCTGACCGTACTTTCCCATTTTTCTTTTCCCTTTTTGGCTCGAACAATTCGATCTAATGCGTGGCAAGAAACCATTTCAGACTGTCCACCCTTCTGCCGCACTGTAACGAAACAGCCCCAAGATCATGGACCTCGTTGATATTTGTGTTGTTGTCCGGGTCGTTATGGAAGATATAACTTTCGTCACCACCGCTGCATAATCTTCCCAGTGTATGGGGCCGGTTATTTATCAAAAAAATATTACACATCAGCGATGTTCCAAGCATTTTATGATTGGTCTTTACGGAATAGGTCAAATACTTCTCAATCCACGTGAAGATCTGGTTCCATATAACCTCCAATGTCAGGATACGCTATGAGAATCAAAGTTAATCACAGGTGCCTCTATCTCATTTTTTTAATAATTTAGTCTGAGATTAAATGAAAACCTTACAAGATATTTTTATAACCATAATTTTTCGATAACACCGATTTTTTCCATAGAGTCATGGCATCTGTTTTATGACTTCAACTATTAAAATTCGCTATTTTCAAAAATAAGTGTAGAGTATGAATAATACCAATTGGAAAAAAATAGAGACACCTTTTAAGGAAATAGAAAATGGAACGATGCGGCTGGGTGACAAATGATCCGATTTATATAAAATACCACGATGAGGAATGGGGCGTATCGGTTCATGATGATAAAAAACTCTTTGAATTCATCCTGTTGGAGGGTGCCCAGGCAGGGCTCTCCTGGCTGACGATCCTGAAAAAACGATCGGGATATAGAAAAGCATTTGCCAATTTTGATGTTGAAAAAACGGCCAGATTCACTCCTGAAAAGATTGATAATCTTCTCTTGGACCCGGGCATTATCCGTAACAGACTCAAAGTTAATGCGGCTGTGTCAAATGCCAGGGCATTTATTAAAATCCAGGAAGAATTCGGATCTTTTGACAACTACTCCTGGCGTTTTGTTGACGGAAAACCAAAAGTAAATAATTACAGATCTTTAGATCAGGTACCAACAACAACCAGGGAATCTGATGCCTTTTCAAAGGATCTCAAGCAGCGGGGGTTTAAATTTGTGGGTTCAACCATTATCTATGCCCATATGCAGGCGGTGGGCATGGTCAATGACCATCTTGTCTCCTGTTTCAGGTATAAAGAGGTGATGGTGAAATAATGTACGAAAAAAATAAAACGGATGAGTGGTCCGGCGATTTTAATTATCCTGATACCAAAGGTTTATTGAACTTAAATGAGCGTTTCTTTTCTTTTGAACGATTTCAAGAAAAACGCTGGTGTTATATGGGTATTATTCACCCGGATATTATTTTCGGATGTGCAGTGGTGCATCTTGGATACATTTCAAGCGCCTTTGCCTTTGGGTTTGACCGGCAGGAGCGTAAGATGATGAACCACTCACTGGTATTTCCCCCCTTAGGACAGGTCCGATATGATCGAAACCCTGAAAATGGTATCTGCAGCTACAAAAGTCTCTTGAGCAGATTGATCCTCACCCATAATAAAAACCCAGGCCCAAGTACAATCCAAGCCCGTTTTTTTCTGCCGGGCAGATCTCTCAAAGCCGATATTGAGGT
>NZ_JAIOSW010000430.1 GCF_021107415.1 Desulfobacula sp. | reverse complement strand
ATCGTTCGTTAAAATACAGATTTTAGAATATTGATTTGGCTTTAACCCGGCCGAGGCATGGGTTGCAACTCATCCGATTGAACCTCTGACAGCTTCTAACCTGAAGGTCACACGTAAATTCCATTGCACTAACCGGCAAAAACTCGCTATCGCTCAAACACTTTGCCGGTCTTAACGCTCCACTGCATTAAGAATCTGTACACAAGCCCAATCAACGATTCCCTGCAACCATACCCCGACCTCCTGAATAAAATCCAAATCCAAAATCCCTATCTGTAATTTTGCCCATAATCATAGGAATAGGAAATCAAAAATTTATTTACTTTGCACCACAATATACTGTACGGTAATTATTATTGAAATTTACCGGAATATTAAAATTATTCTGGTGATTTTATGGTTTGGGGGGTGTGCAGACTATGGCCAGTCTTCTGGTCAGAAGATACGTTCATTTCAACAATAAAAAAGATTTCATATGGCTGAAAAATCGATGTATACGAAATTAGAAACAGCAGCCAATGAACGAGTAAGTTCAAAGAAACAACTGAAACTTCTCTTATCAGCTGTAGAACAAAGCAGTGAAGGTATAGCTGTTGTTGACCTGGATGGCAATATAGAATACTTAAATAATGCTTTTAGTGAGATGCACGGATATTCTGCTGAAGAACTTATCGGTAAAAATCTATCCATTTTTCATACTCCTGAACAGATGCAATCCGTAAAAGCAGCCAACATGGAAATAAAACAAACAGGTAATTTCAAAGGTGAAATCTGGCATGTGAAACGTGATGGTATTGTTTTTCCAACTTTGATGCACAATTCACTTATTTTGGATGATGGGGGTAAACCAATCGGCATCATGGGGACCCTACGTGATATTACAGACATTAAACAAACAGCGGAGGCACTTCAAAAAGAAAGAGACAATGCGCAAAAATACCTCGATATTGCAGGTGTAATCATTGTTGTCATTAATACTGATCAAACAGTGGCATTGATAAATAAAAAAGGATGCCAATTGCTTGGTTTTGAACAATCTGAAATCATAGGTAAAAATTGGTTCGACCAATTTATTCCAAAAAAAGACAGAGAAAAAACTATAGCCACTTTTATTGATCTGGTCGCAGAAAACTGTGAGCCAATCGATTGTTTTGAAAACTATATACTGACAAAAAATGGCGAGGAAAGATTGATAGCCTGGCAAAATTCCTTATTGAAAGATAACGAAGGTAAAATAATTGCAACATTGAGCTCAGGCGAAGACATCACAGATCGAATGAAAGCCGAACGGGCTCTTAAAAAAAGCGAGGGAAAATACCGCTTGCTAATCGAAAACCAGACAGATTTAGTAGTCAAAGTTGACATTAATGGAAAATTTCAATTCGTAAGTACATCTTATTGTGAAATGTTTGGAAAGACGGAAGAAGAGTTGATCGGCAAAAACTTTATGCCTCTGGTCCATAAGGATGATCGAAAGAGTACAGCAAAAGCGATGGAATCCCTCTATCAGCCACCATATAGCGTTTACATACAACAACGAGCCATGACAAAGGATGGATGGAAATGGCTTGCCTGGATGGACTCAGCTGTATTGGATGAAAAAAAGAATATTATTGCTATCATTGGTGTAGGAAGGGACATCACTGATCGCAAGCGAATGGAGGAGACGCTACGGGAAAGTGAGAAAAAATATAGACACCTTTTCAAAAATGCTCCGGCAGGAATTTACGAGATTGATTTTGAAAGAGTCAAATTCGTTAACGTGAATGACATAATGTGCAAATATACTGGCTACTCAGAAGAAGAACTTTTATCCATGAATCCCCTGGATCTTTTAACGGAAGACAGTAAAAAATTATATATTGGAAGATTTGAAAAACTTTCTGTAGGAGAAAAATTGCCCGGTAATGTTGAATACAACCTTATTAAAAAAGATGGTCAAAAAGTAAATATCATTATAAACAGTGATTTTATTTATAAAAATGGAAAATTAAAAGGAGCACAGGTTGTCGCCCATGATATTACTTACCGCAAGAAAACAGAAGAAGAAAAAATAAAGGCCCAGAAAATTGCAGGCGAACATGAAAAACTCGCATTGGTCGGGCAGATAGCGGGAAAAATGGCCCATGATTTTAATAACGTTTTGGGTGTTATTATGGGTAATGCCCAGCTTTCACTTCTGAGTAGCAAGGAAGCAAAAACAAGAAAGTCACTGGAGTTAATTTTTAAACAAACAATACGAGGAAAAAATTTAACTAGAAACTTAGTTGCCTTTGCCAGGGACCAGGAGCCAAAACAGGAATTTTTCAAGATTAACGAAAAAATGGACTTGGTTCTAAGTCTGTTAAGAAAAGACCTGGAAGGAATTGAACTGAAAAAAGAAGATAAAACAGGAATACCGGACCTGCTTGCTGATCCTGGAATGATCGAACATGCTCTGGTAAATCTTATACAAAATTCAATCCATGCTGTTAGTATGGTTGAAAATCCCAAAATAATTATTCGTACGTATTGCATAGGCGAAAATATCTGTTTTGAGGTTGAGGATAACGGATGTGGAATTCCCAAAAAACATCTGGAAAACATTTATAAACCATCTTTTACCTTAAAAGGAACTAAGGATGTGACAGGTTCATATAAAACCGGTATTAAGGGAACTGGTTATGGAATGGCTAATGTAAAAAAATATATCGAACAACATAGGGGCAATATTTCTATTGAGTCAGAACTTGGATCGGGCACAAAATTCACCATCAATCTGCCGGTTATTAAAAAAGAATTGACTACCGAAGAAAAAATTCAAATCCGAGAGGAAATAGCATATTTTGAAAAATATATTCTTCTTGTTGAGGATGAAACAGCCATTTCAGATGTGCAATACAAAGTATTGACACAAGATCCCTGTAACCATCAGGTGGATATTGCTCCTAATGGACAAGTTGCAATGGATTTATTAGGTAGGAATGAATATGATTTAATAAGTTTGGATTATATACTTCCGGGAGACATCAACGGGATGGATGTATATAATCATATCAGAAAAACTAACAAAATCATTCCAATCTTGTTTGTTTCCGGCAATATAGAATTTTTAGAATCTATAAAAGAGTTGAAACTAACAGATGCCAACATTGATCATCTGTCAAAGCCCTGTCAGAATAAAGATTATATAAACGGTATAAATAAGTTGCTGGAAATAACATTGGCCGCACAGGAATAATGGCTACAGTCCTTGTTTTTACAGCCTTCCAAAAATTGCAGAATAGCAGGGGGTATTCTTTTCATTTTTAATTAAAATCTGACTCCATATCTTGTGGTGGGATGGGATTAAAGCCTGAATACTCAGATTACAATATATGGCAATGCCTAATATGCCAGGAAATAAACTTGCTGTTGAATTGACCAAAATACGCCCTGACATTCCAATACTGCTTTGCACCGGGTTCAGTGAAACTATGTCTGAAGAAGAAGCCGCATCTATTGGAATTAAGGGTTTTCTATTCAAACCGATTGTAATGAAGGATCTTGCCCAAAAAATACGCGAAGTACTGGATACAACAAATGGTGGGGGTATCTTTGGATAATCATCCTATCTATAATCTCAAAGGTTCACATATGTTTAAAATATTTTGTCCTGCATTTAAAAATTTCTCTGGGTTAGAATTATGTTAACCAAAAATAATAGAGGTTTTTTTATAGTATCTGTCTTCATCGTGCTTTCTGATATCATTTTTATTTTTCTCAATTATGAAGCATCCCTTAAAACCCTGTACAAAGATATAGAGGATTGGTCCCAACAGGCAAAAAATATTTTTGAAATTACTCTTGACGCAAAAGCAACCTCTATGCAGCAGCTTGCAACTTTTATTGCGAATGATCCAAGGGTCGCAACATTGTTTGACGAAGGAAAAGGCGTTGTAGCATCGGAAGGTGGCGGACCTGGAAAAGAAAAAACAGCAATAATCAGGAAAAGGCTGTTTGAGTTAGTGAATCCAAGTTGGGAACATATGACAAGTATGTATGATGCACGTCAACTTCATTTCCACTTGGGTCCTGGTTCAACCTCATTTTTAAGAGTTCACCGGCCTGATAAATTTGGTGATAATATGGACGATGTAAGACATACAATTGTGGATGCTAATGTAAAACTCAAACCGACAAAAGGGTTTGAGACAGGAAGAGTTTATTCAGGTATCAGAGGGGTAGTGCCTGTCTTTGTTAAAAATGGTTTGACTGGTGACAAAAAGCATGTTGGCGCATTGGAAACCGGCACCTCTTTTACGGTTTTGTTAAATACCCTCCAGAGTAGCGTTGAATGTGAATTTGGAGTTTTGCTGACAAAAAATCATGTGGAAAGGAATATGTGGGTAGACTTTATAAAAAATCATTTTTCTCCCGATTTACATGTGGATAATTTTTTTATAGAAGCCGCCACACATGATGATATCAAAAAGATTTTATCAATTCCGGAAGTTTTTCCTCTTCTCAATTCTGAAGGCTTCGTTTTTGTTAAATGGGATACTCCACTACAAGTTTGCACTTTTCCTTTGCGAGATTATATAGGTACAATCAACAAAAATTTACCCCAAAGTGGACTTGTTGTTGTTTGGAGGGATGCTTCAAAACGTTGGGAAGCTTTTAATAAAAATTTCTTATATAATATTATTTATGCTGTTTTAGCTCTCCTGATAGTGGAATGTATATTATTTATAACATGGAAATATTCAAGAAAAAGGCTACAGTTCATAATCCAAGAAAAAACCAAAGAACTAAGTGAAAGCAAACAGAGGTTAGAAGCATTAATAGAGCACCTCCCTACTGGAGTTTTAATAGTAAATGCACTTTCCAAGAAAATAATAAGTGTCAATCCACAAGCATCAAAAATGATAGATGGTATATCCGAGCGTATTGTTGGCCGTAAATACACTGAGTTAATATTAGAAATTGAGCCTACAGTTGATGTTAAAAATAACAGCCAAATATCACAAGACCCTTTAGATTGTATGTTATTATCATTTAATAATGAAGAAATGCCGATACTTAAAACAACAATTAAAACAGTAATTAATGAACAGGAAGTGTTGATTATATGTTTATCAGATTTGACTAAACAAAAAGAAGCTGAGAATGAACATATACGGCGAGAAAAATTACAGGGAGTCCTTGAAATGACAGGAGCAGTGTGCCACGAGATTAACCAACCCCTGATGGCTCTCTCTGGATATTCAGAGCTTTTATTAAATGACATACCTGAAAACAAACAGCAATATAAAAATATCAAAGCAATTTTCGACCAATGTCAACGAATAGGAACTATTACTAAAAAGCTTATGAAAATCACACAATACAAAACAAAAAATTATCTTAAAGGGAAAATTATTGATATTGATGCCGCTTCGGATGAAAATAATACTGATATTCACTAATCCCCATATTGCATATACAGCAATTTAAGCAGACTGTTCTGATAAATTGTCAACAATAATAGCCTTACTCTATTTTACACATCAAATTTGAATTTTATTCCTTAAAAAATATTTTTAAACAAGGAAAATTGATCCCCGTCCACGGGCGAGCCTTTTGTCTATAACAGCTTAGGATGAGGCCCTATTTGTCACCGTTCACTGGCATTTTAAAGGCTCAGTCCAGACAAAACTTAGCTACCCCCACATATTGTATATGAAGTTTTTTTATGTAAAAATTTCCGATTCAAATATATGGACCTGAGGCAACAAAATATGCATTTTTTCATATTCCAGTAAATAAAATATAATAACTTGATCTTAAAGGGTTCTCGGCAGAGGCAGGGGTGAGAGGCGATGCTTTGGACGGGTTTAACCTGAAGGTCACACGTAAATCGCTGCGGAGGCACGACGCCGGGAGCAGCGATTTCACCTCTTTATCGGACATGGATGTCCGATAAAGTTTAGGCCCAAAGTATTGCCTCTTACCCCTCGGGATAGCTACAGTTTTTAAATACACTTGCGATCATCCTGGCTATATAGATGGCAGACCTGTCTCAGGGGTTTTAAAGATTATGGAAAATGGATTCCTGCTCATCAAGGATTTCATCAAGAATATCAACATTGGTCATTGGATTCATAATAACGGATCTTAACACAACGCTGTTGTGATGGTCATCCGGAGAAATTTTCAGACGGGTTCGTGACACAAAGCTTTTTCCGGCTTCCCTTTGAATTCTTTGGATTTTAACATTGATGTCATCCAGGATGGCATTAAGTCTTTGCCGCTCTTCTTTGCCGGCGGCTTCCAGTTTTTTTTGCATGTCCACGGGGACAACCCTGTAAGTCAAAATATTCAACTGGGGTCTGGTAACCAGTTGAAACAGGCTTCTTCTTTCGATCATTTTTGCAAATTGTCCGGCTGTTTCAATCCCATGTTCAATCATCAAAGCATATCCTTTTGACCCCATTATTTTAAGGACGCTGTCAAGGATCAGGGAATTGGCTTCTCTTGACCCTTCAAGGGTTTTTATCCCCAGGTCAACACTGCCGGGTCTGTTGACATATCTTGAATGGTATACAATCTGGTCCAGGGCTTTGGGATCTTTAAAATAAACCATGCCCGAGGTCATGGGCATGTAAAATTGTTTGTGACAGTCAATGGTGACAGAGTCCGCTCTTTCAATACCCTTTAAAAGATGGCTATACTTTTCAGATAACAGCACAGGCCCTCCCCAGGCGGCATCCACATGGAAATGAATGCCCTGGGTTTTACAAATATCTGCAAGTTTTGGTAAGGGATCAACAATTCCTGTCTCAGTGGCACCTGCAATGCCGACGATGGCCATGATCTTTGTTTTTTTGTCTGTCTGAAGTTCTTTGATTATGTTTTCAAGTTTTATCAAGTCAATACTTCTGTTTGAGTCGACATCTATGGGGAGTATGTTTTGATTCCCTAAACCCAGGATACCCCCTGCTTTTCTTAAGGAAAAATGACCTCTTTTTGAGACAAGGACCACGGTTCTCTCAAGATTGTGCGCTTTCATAGCTTCAAAAACGCCATTTTTTTCTATGCTTTCAAAATTTTCCTTTGGAGGGAATAGTTTGTTTCTGGCCACCCACAGAGCAGTGAGGTTTGCTGTGGTACCGCCGGTTGTAAAAACGCCCAGGGATGTTTCTGTATTCTGGACATGCTCAAGATAAAAGTGTTCATCAAAGTTGAAAATCATCCTATGCATTTTGGCAAGGACCTGTTTTTCCAGTAAGGATAAGACCTTTGAGGTTTCAAGTTTGATTACATTCTGGTTTAAAGCGGCAGTGATGGCTTTTAAGTGCACCATGAAAAAAGGGATGGCAGACGTCATGTGACCGATAAAATAAGGGGAAGCGACATTGACAGCTCTAGGTGCAATTTCATCGATGATATCTTTGATCACATCGGCCAGTTTTTTTTGCGGATTTTTATTGATCTTTGTATCTGTGTAGTCTTCAGCCAGTTTAATCAGGCTGATTTCTTCGGTCACTCCGACATGCTTGTTCAAAAAATCATGAAGGCCAAACAGAATTTGTTCCATATATTTGACAAGGGTTTTTCTGCAGCTTTCATCTTCGGGTCTGATAAATACTCTGTGAAGGGTATCCCAGTCAGCAACAAGAGAAGGCGGCCTGTTTTTTATTTTTGTCACGGTTTATTTTTTTAACCCGGTTTTTTTAATTTTTTTGTATAATTATACATAAATCTGTAATAGTCAATTATCATCCTTACATCATGATGGAATTTGTTATATTATGTTGCAATGCTGGCGACTTCATTCAGGGTTGCATCCAGTTTTTTCACCATTTCATCCACATGGTCGTGTGTGAATATCAGTGGCGGAAAAAGCGAAAGGATGTCGCCTGCTGTGCCATCTGCAACGCCTCCGCCAGGATAGGTCACCAGTCCATTTTTCAGGGCAATACTGCCGATCAATTTAGATATTCCCGCCTGGTGCGGAAACGGCGTTCGCATGCTTCTGTCCCGGACAAATTCAATGCCGGCAAGCAGGCCTAAACCACGGATGTCGCCCACCATGGCATGTTTTTTAAGCGTTTCCAGGCGCTGGAACATGTACTCGCCAATAATAGCGGCATTTTGGACAAGACTTTCCTCTTCCAGGATGTCCAGAGCTGCTGAAGCAGCCGATGTTGAGATCGGGTTGGCCGCAAAAGTGAAAATATGATCCAAGGGCATTTGTTTGGATTCGAAAAACATTCTGATTGAGCGGCTGACACCGATAGCACCCAGGGGAGCATACCCGCTGCTGATACCCTTGGCCATAACTACCAGGTCCGGAGCCACGTTCCAGTGTTCCAAGGCAAATGGTTTTCC
Organism: Desulfobacula sp.; assembly: GCF_021107415.1. Next base: position 1,619 of record NZ_JAIOSW010000430.1, on the reverse strand, counting down.
TGTTCGACCAAAACCTGTCAGCACCTCATCAGCAATCAGAAGTACTTCATGCCGGTTGCAAATGTCGCGGATTATCGGCCAGTAGTCCGGAGGTGGAACCAGCGCTCCGCCAGCCGCTCCCACAATCGGTTCTGCAATAAATCCCATGACCTTTTTTGCTCCAACTTCAAGGATTGTTTTTTCCAGAGCGTGCGCGCAGGCCAAATCGCAGCCGGGGTAAGTGTCATCAAAGGGACAACGGTAGCAGTATGCCGGAGGTATATGGGGCCAGTCTAAAAGCAGTGGCAGGAATTTTTTACGTCGGCCCACATAGCCGGTGGCAGAAAGCGCTCCCAAGGTGGCACCATGATAACTGGTCTGGCGGGCGATAAGAATATGTTTGTCGGGCATGTCACGGTCAAAAAAATACTGTCGGCAGATCTTGATGGCTGCCTCCACTGCCTCTGAACCGCCCGATGTAAAATGGATAGAGGTGATGTCAGAGGGCATGAGCCTGGCAATTCTTTTAGCCAGCCGGGATGCAGGCACGTTACCAAAAATATTGGATGCCACATAGGGCAATTCCAGAGCTTGGGCTGCCATGGCAGTTACAATTTTTTTGCGACCGTAACCAGCAGCCACCACACCAATGCCAGCGGCAGCATCCAGGTATTGTTTGCCCTGATCATCATAGAGATAAACTCCCTTGCCACGGACAAGGACAGGGTAATTACGGGAAGGATCAAGAGAGAACAGAGTCGATGGATTTGCCTGTTTCATCATTGGCAGCAGTCTCCTTTTTAGAAAGATTTTTTTACAATATATCTGCCGTCTTATACTAAATATTTTTATCAAATGCCAGTATGATCAACCAGTAATTATTTTCTCAGCGCATTGGCGCTCATTACAGGGATACAGGTGTTTTCAAAGCCAAAGTTAAACAAAGCTCTTGCAAACTCGATTAAAGTGTGTAAATTTTCTTAAAAAAATATAACCTGAAGGTCACACGTAACCTGAAGGTCACACGTAACCTGAAGGTCACACGTAACCTGAAGGTCACACGTAACCTGAAGGTCACACGTAAAAGGAGAAATAAGAAAATGGAGCTTCATCAAAATGATATTCTGACAAAGGTTTCAAGATATAATCTGATCAGAAACGGGAGAATGATTTATATTGATGTGCATGAAAAAATTCAGGGAAACCTGGCAGGAAATTTTATTGCGGTACCGAATCTGGTTAATATTGTGGCAAAACCGGAACATCAGGGGGCAGGTGAAGATGGGCAAAAAGCACTGGAAGACTGCTTAAAGAAAATTAAAGGCCTGAACCTGGAAGATCTTTTTCCAGCAGCCAGTCCCTTAACACCGACTTCAAAAGACAATTAAATATAACAAAGCCTGTTGCAATAATACTGCACAGGCTTTGTTATGTTTTGCGTTTTATCCTAATTTTAACCCTATCTTACTCCTGGGGGAGGCACTAATATTTTTCTTTTTCACCCATTGCCATGCCCAGATCCAGGGCTTTTTTATTCATTTCCATAAAATCTTCAGGAATGGTGGTTTCAAGAACTTTCAGAATGGATTCAGGCTTGATTAACCCGGATACACCAATCAGGGCTCCCAGCATACAGATAT
>NZ_JAIOSW010000282.1 GCF_021107415.1 Desulfobacula sp. | reverse complement strand
CCATGCCATATTTGGCACAATAGGCCGGTCTTGAATTATCATGGTATTCCTGGGCCAGTTGATTCATTTTCTCAATAATGGGTTCAAGGGGGCGTCCTGCATCTTTTTCTTTGACAAGCCTTCTTGAGAAACTGGCTGCGGCTGCTGTTTCACCGTGCATGACATAAATTTCAGTTGTCCCTAACCCCAGGGTAAATGCATTGTGGCGGTTGGCGGTGGGGCCACCCATGACATAATGGGCTGCTGCGGTTCCCTTTCTCAGGGTTATCAGCATCATTGGCACGTCCGTCTGCTGAATGGAATAGATCAAGGACTGTCCAAGGCCAAGCAGTTCTGCCTTTTCAGCAATATCACCCACATCAATACCGGAAGTATCCTGGAACCAGATCACAGGGATTCTGTCACGGCCGCAAAGGGTGACAAATTCATTCATTTTGATCAGGCCCTGGCGATAAAGCTTGCCGCCGATTCCGCCGTAATCCGCATACTCGGGATAATCTTCCCCAAGCCATCCCTGGTTGTTGCCGATCATACCCACAAGATAACCATCCATCTTTACGAGAGCCGTATAAATCTCGGGTCCATAATCCGGTCGAAATTCCATGTGCTCGCTGCCGTCAACAAGACGGGCGATGATTTCTTTAAAATTATAAATCTGTTTCTGGTTATGGGGGATAAGACGGTAGAGATCTTCTGCCGGGAACCTTGGGGCTTTGGGTTCGGCAACCCTGAAAAATTTAGGGTTGTAAGCCGGCATATCCTTCATATAGTCTTTGAGCCCGTCAAGAACGCCTTTTTCCTCTTCATAGACATACCTGAAAAAACCGGTTTCATCATAGTGGATATCAACTGATCCCGGAGGTTTGGCCTTGTATTCTTTTGCTGAAGCAATGAGCTGTTCCGCACCTTCCAGATCAAAATACCCTTTGGGAGACATACCACTTAGTATCCCGCCGCCGCCCACGGCAATATTACAATTTTTATGAGCAAAAAGAATGGTCGGGCTGATGCCCTGGTATCCGCCGCCGGCAGGATTTGTACCATAAATACCGGCCAGCACTGGAATTCCCTCCTGCTCAAGCTCTGCATGGCGGTAAAAGGTGGTACCGCTTCCCCTTCTGTTGGCATAGAATTTTTCCTGTTCCGTCAGCTTCACACCGCTGCAGTTAACCAGCCAGACCAGGGGGATATTTAATCTTTTTGAAAGGTCGGTGGCCCTTAAAATGTTTTCAGGCTGTCCCGGAAGCCATGCACCGGCCATGACTTTATTATCAAATCCAGCCACAACACACCATTTGCCGGAAATCTTTGCCAGACCGTCAATGACATTTGTTGTATTTTCAACATTATCTTCAGGGTTAAACAGAGTGTGCAAAGGATTCCAGGTACCGGGATCAACCAGGTATTCAAGCCGCTGCCAGACTGTCATTACACCCCTTGCATTAATTTTTTCAGTCGGCATTCCGGCATTTTTCACTTTTTCGACTTCAACATCTATCCCGGCTTCCACTTCCTTAACATTTTTCACATTTTCTTCAGAACTTAATAATTGTCCTTTATTAAGTTCCACACCAAATTCTGTCATTTTTTCAAAATATTGTCTCATACTTTACTCCCACTGCAATAAATTATTATTTTCAGATCAGTATTCCCTTAAAAGGAAGCCAACCGCTTATCATTAAATCCAACTCCACTTGACTTTAAACTTTTCTTTAAGTATAGACCAAAACTGTCTTGTTTAAGAAAGAATCTTTTTCCGGCAAGAAGAGAACCCAATATATTTTGAACAAAGGAGAGGAAAATGAGCTCAGAAATCTTGGCACCCATGCCCGGAACAATCTGGAAAGTGCATGTAAAAGAAGGCGATGATGTTATTGAAGGACAGGAATTGTTGATCCTTGAAGCCATGAAAATGGAAAATCCCATTATTACAACAACAGCAGGCAAGGTACAGCAAGTCGCGGTAGCAGTGGAAGACAAAGTTGCCACCAAACAGCTGCTTCTTGTTATTGAATAATTATCAATACCTTGAATACCAAATTTTGTATCTGCAGAGAGCTTCAAAATTTCGTGCTCTCTGCATGATATAAAGTCATTCATTTTCGCCTTTGTACAGCCCTTTATTCATTTAATTCATCTATATTAAAAAACCCGCTCTGGGTGATACCAGGAACGGCATTTTAATATCTTGTAAAAATGAAATAATCCTTTCCCTTTGTCAAGCTATTTCTTAGCTATATTTTAACTTTTTTCTTGACAAGTCTATCAAATTTTAGTTTATGGTACAATCTCAAGATGGAACAATGTTTTAATATATAGAACGCTTTAGAAAATGATGAATATGAAAACCGATGCAAACGTGATTACCTTTGAACAGCCATCCGTATATGACCAATAATATGAAAAAACTGACCTCCATTGAAAAAGCGCTGGAAATCATGCTTAAATTCCAGGACACCAAGCCGTCGTGGGGTATCAGGGAGTTAAGCGCAAAACTTGAATTCAGCCCTGCAACTGTCCAGAGAATCCTGCAGGTTCTCAAATCCTATGAATTTGTCAGGCAGGACCCTGAAACCCGGCAGTATTTTATTGGAAACATTTTTTACAGGTTTCTTGAAAATTTAAACAGCTCCAATAACCTCACCCGTGTCGGGCATAAATTCATGGAAGAAGTGGCAGCTGCCACCCTTGAAACAGTACACTTAAATATCATTGAAGGGAATCTTCGTCTCTGTATCGACAATATTGAATCCCCCAAAGTACTGAAGGCCGGCATGCCCATCGGCAACCAGTCCCCGCTGTTTGCCGGGGCATCGGCAAAATGCCTGCTGGCCTTTTCCACCGAGGAATTCCAGGACAATTATTTTAAAACCACAAAAATTACACCCATCACCGAGAATACCATTATTCAGGCGGATAAGCTGTTTGAAGAACTCTACAAAATAAAGGAACAGGGATATGCCATAAGCTGCGGGGAAAGAACTCCGGGATTAGGGTCACTGAGTGCCCCTGTTTTTGATTATAAAGGACAGATCCTGGCAAGCCTGAGCATTGCCATACCTGAAATAAGACTCAAACAGGAGGATCATCTTTCCAATTGTATTAATATAGTGACCAGTGCTGCAAAATCTTTTTCAATAGCAATGGGATTGGGCACTGAAAAATTTTAACCGTTTAGGAGGAACAATGGATTTTAAATTATCAACCGAACTTAAAATGCTCCAGAAAGAAATCAGAAATTTTGCGAAAAAACAGATCGAGCCCTTTGCAGATGAATGGGACGAAAAACACCACTTCCCCATTGAAGAAGTCATGAGACCCCTTGGCGAACTGGGATTTTTCGGAACCGTTATCCCCGAAGAATACGGTGGAGAAGACATGGGTTTTCTGGCGGCAATGATTATAACGGAAGAACTTGCCAAGGTCTCTTCTTCATTAAGGGTACAGGTCAATATGCAGGTCCTGGGATGTGCCTATACCATTTTTAAATATGGGAATGAAGAAGTTAGAAAGAAATATGTGGAAAAACTTTGTACTGCTGAATATATCGGCGGATTCGGCATTACTGAGTCTGATGCGGGTTCAGATGTCATGGCCATGGCATCAACTGCTGAAGACAAGGGAGATCACTGGCTCTTAAACGGTTCTAAAACCTGGATTTCCAATGCCAATTATGCGGACGCTCTGCTCTACTATGCTTACACAGATAAAGCCGCTGGATCAAGAGGGCTTTCCGCCTTTGTTATCGAGCCTAAAAACTTTGCAGGCATCAAGACATCCGGTCTTGACAAGATGGGGTCCCATTCCTCACCCACAGGAGAGCTTTTCCTTGATAATGTTAAAGTGCCCAAAGAGAATATTCTGGGCAAACCCGGAGATGGTGCAAAAATTGTTTTCTCATCTTTGAACCAGACAAGGCTGTCAGCTGCTGCCGGTGGTGTAGGGCTTGCCCAGGCCTGTCTTGATGTATCAAGCAAATATTGCAATGAAAGAAAACAATTTGGTAAAAAAATCGGTGAATTCCAGATGAACCAGGATCTGATCGCCCAGATGACGGCTGAAATAGAAGCTGCCCGTCTTGTTGTCTATAAAGCCGCCTGGCAAAAAGATCAGGGCCAATTAAACAATGGCCGTGATGTGGCCATTGCAAAATATCTTGCCGGTGAAATAGCTACCAAATCTGCCAACTATGCCATGAAAATCCTGGGTGCCTATGGATACTCCATAGAATATCCCGTTGCCAGATACTACAGGGATGCCCCGACCTATTCCATGGTTGAAGGTTCTACAAATATCTGCAAATGGATCATTGCACTGGATCAGCTTGGATTCAGGAAAGCCAACAGATAAATGAATTTTGAGTTTTAAATTTTGAGTGGTGAGTGGAGAGAGACGTATTATTTCTCAAAGTTCACTACTCAAAACTCATTACGCATAACCTAAAGGTCACACGTAACCTGAAGGTCACACGTAAAAGGAGAAAAAGATGGACCCAAAAGACATTGCAAAAAAAACAGGTGAAACTGCAAAACTTTATTTTTCCACGGTTAAAGAAGAGGAAAAGCCATACAACCTGTGGAGACATTTTGATAAGGGCCTTGCAAAAGACATGTCCCTCTATATCACAGGCCAGATGTATTCCAGAAAAAAAATCCCTCATCAAACCCGGCAACTTATTACGGTGGCGGCATTAACGGTTCTTTCAAAACCGGATGAGCTCAAACTCCATACCCATGCGGCCCTGAATGTTGGATGCACAAAAGAAGAGATTGCAGAAGTGATTTTCCAGACCAGTATTTACGGTGGTGTGCCTGCTGCAAATACAGCCCTGACCGTTCTTAAAGAAGTTTTGGAAGAGCGGGGGGAAGAATAACTCCGTCCTAAAAAATAATTTTACCCCAAGGTTTTTCCAAGGATGGTGTTCCAGATTCCATCCGGGCATCGCCTTTCAATAATGTGGACATTCTTCCGGGACAATGAATCCAATATTTTTTTAGTTTCGGAATTTAAAAGCCCGGATAGAATAAACCATTTTTTCTCCAGAAAAAACGGACTCTCGATTATTACCTGCATCACATCATAGTGGATATTGGCCACCAGAAGATCACAGGGAATGGCCATTATTTGTTCACCCTTTGCCTGGAAAGCAAGAATTCGGTCTTCAAATCCATTAAGCCGGATATTATTTAAAGCTGTCTTAACCGCCAGATAATTAAAATCACAGGCCATCACGCGTTTGCAGTCCAGCACAGCAGCCCCAAGGGACAAAAGTCCTGTTCCCGTACCAATATCAAGAACGGATTGAATTGTGTGCTTTGTACATAATCGATGGATCAGATACAGGCAGTCTTCTGTTGTCTGGTGTCTGCCGGTTCCAAATACCACGCCCGGATCAAGCAGGATTTCCTTTATGGTTTCATCATTTCCAACAGGTTTATTCCATGGCGGATAAATGCACAGATCATGCACATAATAGGGTTCAATCTTATCTCCATGCCATTGTTCACCTGTCATTTCATATTTTTCAATCAGGCTGATATCTTTATTTTTTTTAAGAATCCCTTCAATTGTATCATCTGAAAAACAAGAAAAAAAAAGAAAAGAAATTTCTTCATCCACCCAGGTTCCAAGAAAAGCCTTATTGCTCTGGATCATTCTGTCAACCTGGGGAATCCCGTCAAAATAATAGATATAAAGATTGTTATATGGATTGATCATTTCTTTATTTTTTTTCTTTTTTCACTGCCGGGAAAAAAATACTGAACACGGTCCCCTTGCCAACCACACTTTCCACGGTTATAAACCCGTCATGGTTATCAACAATACCATAAACAGAGGCAAGACCAAGCCCTGTGCCTGCGCTGATCGGCTTTGTTGTGAAAAACGGATCAAAGACGCGTTGGATATATTTATTTTCAATTCCTCTGCCTTCATCCCTGATGGAAAGATGGACAAATCTACCAGATACAATTTTATCCATGCCTATCTTTTTTTTCTCGAGCACGATATTGTCTGTTTCTAAGGCAATTCGACCATTTTCCGGCATGGCTTCGGATGCATTTAACAATAGGTTCATAATTATATGTTCCATTTGAGACCGGTCAGCAGTTACGCTCCAGATTTCCTGGATAAACCGTGTAACAATCTCTATATCCTTCCGGGTTCGCTTAAACATATCCAGATTCACTCTTAGCACTTCATTTATATTTAATGGGCCCGGATCATATTTGCCGCTTCTTGCAAATCCGAGCAGCTGCTTGATAGATTGTGATCCATTATCAACCAGATACATTATTTTTTCAGCTTTTACTGCATTTGGGTGCCCGGGCTCGGATTGTTTTTGAATCAGGGAGGCATACCCTGTAATGGCCATAAAAAGGTTGTTAAATTCATGGGCAATACCACCGGCAAGAGTACCAATAGCCTCGAGTTTCTGTACATTTAAAAGCCGTGTTTCAATCTCTTTTCTCTCTTCGATCTGCCGGGCCAGTTTTTTAATTAACCCGTTGTGTTCACGGGTTCTTTCATCAACCATTTTTTCAAGATTATTTCTATGGTTTTCAAGCTGATCCCAATTTAGGATAAAGACATCTCTTATTTTTGAAACCACCTTTTTTAATTTTTGAACCTCTTCAATGTCGGAATCCTTTTGATCCAGATTAATTTTTGCAAAATTCTTTCTAAAGGCACTACCTCCATCAGCTTTGTGGAGGTCCGACAATTGCGATAGAAAGCTGTCCAGAGGTTTCATAATAGATCCTGTCTAATTCCATTTGATGGAACCTGTTTTTGAAAGCATTTGTATTTAATCTAATATTATTTTATCCTGAAAAATAATCTTTTTTTTAAAAAAATACAAGAAAGAGTTAATATCCATGCAATTCAAAAAAATCATTGTCCAATTTGATTCTGAAAATTTGATTTTAGCCGAAGAGCTGATCTGTGATATCTTCTTTTCATTTAATCTCAAAGGAGTAATATGTGATATCCCTCTGGATGAACCGGATGAAGGTTTTGGCACGAATACGCTGGCAAAACCTGAAATCTATTCAATTGCAGGCTTTCTTCCCTTGCTTGATTCGTCTGTCATCTTATTTGAAAAAATAAAGAAAAAAGCATTAAATCTGTCAGATTATAATATTAAAATTGATATCAAAACTGAAATTGTTGATGAAAAAGACTGGTCCGAATCCTGGAAAGCATATTTTAACGTAACCCCGATTACAGACAGGATAACGATAAAACCTGCATGGAAAGATTATGATGCCCGGAAGGATGAGATTATTATTCATCTTGACCCCGGTATGGCATTCGGCACGGGTACACATCCAAGCACTGCCATGTGCATAAAACTGATTGAGACATATCTTGAACCCGGCTCAATATTTCTGGATATTGGCACCGGCTCCGGAATTTTAATGATTATAGCTGCCAAACTCGGTGCCTGGCGGATAATCGGTATTGATAATGATGAGGTCGCCATAAAGGTAGCTCAAAAAAACCTTGCCAAAAATGAAATTAATACCGGCTTGTTTGATCTGACATGTACAACTCTGGATAAAACAGATCCGATACCATACGATTGTATTGCAGCCAATATTATTGCCCATGTTATTGTTGACATCCTGCCCGGGATATCAATGAGAATGACGGAAAATACCACAACTATCCTCTCAGGCATTATCAAGGAGCGGCAAAACGAAATACTGGCTGCCCTTGAAAAAAATCATCTTTTTATCATTCATGAAGAATATATGGATGAATGGGTCGCACTTGCAGTTAAAAAGAAAACCAGACGTTGAATAACATTGGTTAAGCATGATATACAGATTTAAAGCAGTGCACTGAACATTAAATCTATAACACTGAATCAGCAGCACTGGATTTATGAAAATGAAAAATTTTGTACCATCAGATAAATATTTGAAAATAAAAACCATTGACTCCCACACTGCAGGGGAACCTTTCAGGGTGATCACTTCAGGAGTTCCGGAACCGGTCGGAAAAACTATACTTTGATGAAAACTCCGCCAAAATTTACAATTTTAAAAGAGGATTACGCGACGGTTATCGCCCTCTTCGGAAGGTTTGATGCAAAAGGGGCATCAAGCCTCTGGCAAAAAATCACCCAAAAAATATCTGAGGGTAACGGAACAAGCCTGATCCTTGATCTTGAAAAGGTGAATTATCTGGATACTGCAGGGGCAGCTTTTATCTTCTATCTGGAGACATTTGGTAAAACCCGGGGATTTAAAGACATCTCAATAATTAACCTTAAACAAGAGTATTCAACCCTCTTGGATCTTGCAAAGAATATAAGGCAAAAGGATTTTTCAAAACAAATACCCCAAAAGCTTTCCTTTGTTGAAAATAAGGGCAAAAGCGTTTCAGATTTCTTATTGGAAACCAAGGAGTTTATCACCTACACAGGAGAGATCACATGGGCACTTATTCAAAGTCTTAGGCATCCAAAGGGAATCCGATGGTCAGACACATTCCTGGTTGCCGAACGGTCCGGGGTTGACGCTCTTCCCATCGTTACATTGATCAGTTTTATTGTCGGCCTTGTTATGGCCTTTCAAGCGGCCATTCCCATGCGAATGTTCGGAGCGGAACTCTATGTGGCTGATCTCATCGGGATCGCCATGGTGAGGGAACTCGGGCCTTTAATGACAGCTATTGTCCTGGCCGGAAGATCTTCCTCTACATTCGCTGCTGAAATCGGCACCATGCGGATCAACGAAGAGATTGACGCCTTAACAGTAATGGGACTTGACCCGGTAAAATTCCTCATCATACCCAGAATCGTTGCATCTACTTTTATTACCCCTTTGTTAAGCATATTTTCAAACCTTATGGGGATGCTGGGAGGCGCCCTTGTGATCACATCCATGGGATACCCCATTATTTCCTATTACAACCAGATTGTATCATTTGTGAAATGGAACGATTTTGCAGGAGGAATGGTAAAATGCTTTGTATTCGGAGTTTTGATTGCAGCATCCGGTTGCATCCGGGGATACCAGACCCAAAGTGGACCTTCTGCCGTTGGAATCTCAACCACCCGGGCTGTTGTCACCGGCATTGTCCTGATTGCTATATTTGACGGAATTTTTTCAATTATTTATTTTTACATGGGCGTATGAAACAGACACAAACCGCCATAAGAATAGAAAACCTCACTGCAGGCTATAACAACATACCCATTATTGAAAATGTCAATTTTGAGGTGTTGAAAGGCGAAGTGTTTGTTATTCTCGGCGGGTCCGGGTGCGGGAAAAGCACGCTGTTAAAACATATGATCGGACTTTTATCTCCCATTTCAGGCAATGTGATGATTTTAGGCGAAAACCTGTCCAGCGCCATTGGCAACGAAAAAAACCGGATCCTGCAAAAAATCGGAGTTGCTTTCCAGAGTGCGGCATTGTTTGGTTCCATGACGGTGATGGAGAACATCAAGCTTCCGTTAAAGGAATTCACAAGCCTTCCTGATTCTGTCATGGATGATATTGTCCGGCTGAAACTGCAGCTGGTCGGCCTTGAAAAAAGTGCCTTTCTCATGCCGGGTGAGCTTTCAGGCGGCATGAAAAAAAGGGCTGCCATTGCCCGGGCCATGACCCTTGACCCTTCTATTATTTTTCTGGATGAACCCTCTGCGGGACTGGACCCGATTACTTCAGCAGAACTGGATCATCTGGTAACAAATCTTGCATCTTCCCTTGGTATCACATTTGTGATCGTTACCCATGAACTGGCAAGTATTGAAGCCATATCCGACAGGGTCATCATGCTTGAAAAGAGTGCAAAGGGAATTATTGCAACCGGAACACCAAAACAACTGAAAGCCGACAAAAGCAACTCATATGTCTATAATTTTTTTAACCGGATAATCGATAAAGGTAAAAAATGACCCAAAAAGCAAATTACTTTAAACTCGGTCTGTTTGTTATCATTGCATCTGGTCTTGGGGCGACATTTTTAATCATTTTCGGGGCAGGAGAATTCTTTAAAAAAGAACTGCTTACCGAAACCTGTTTCAATGAATCTGTGCAGGGCCTGACCATAGGTTCCGAGGTCAAATATAAAGGGATAAAAATCGGAAGTGTCAAATCCATTACCAGCGCTTCCCGGGTCTATCAAGCCAAGTCGGATTATGTACTGGTCATCATATCCCTTGAAGACAGCATTTCTCTGGGCCAGACAGGGGGGTCTGCCAAGGCCAGAATCCAAAACGCCATCAAGGACGGCCTGACTGTCCGGCTCGCATTTAAAGGATTGACCGGGGCAGCTTATCTTGAAACCGATTATTCAGTAAAAGATCCTGACAACACGCTTGATATCTCCTGGTTGCCAAAAAATATTTATATCCCTTCCCAGAAAAGCAGCATGAAACAGTTTGGCGATACCCTTAACCAGATTCTTGATAATCTTGCGGGCATAAATCTGAAAGGACTCACCCAGGACATTGAAACCCTTGTAAAAACCCTGGATCAAAAAATCAATGACTTTGATATGGAGCGTATCTCCAGCCTGATCGCCTCATTGTTAAAAGAATTGAAAGATACAAACCAGAAGGTCAATTCTGCCATGGGGTCTGCCAGGGTTAAACGTTTTCTGGATGATGCACAAGCCTCTTTTTCAGAATTAAGAACTATTGTTGAAACCTCTAAAATACCTATTAATAAAGCCATCAATGACTTTCAAGAAGCGGCCGGCAGTACAAAAAATATCACTGCCGGGCTTGAAACCAGGCTGGGTCCAAAAATTAACAGTCTGTCTTCCAATCTTGACCAACTGATGGAAAGCCTTGCTGCCACATCCGGTCTTCTGGAGAATATGATCTGGCTGAATTCCGACAGGATTAAGCTAATCATTGAAAATCTTGAAACCACTTCTGAAAATTTAAAACAGATGAGCAAAGATATCAAAAAATATCCCGGCAGGCTGCTCTTTGAAAAGCCCCCGGAAAAAATCAATACAAAGGAAAATGAGTAATGCAGCCAAAAAAATCTATCATTCTAGTTGGAATTGTGATTTGCCTGAACGCCTTTTATGGATGTGCCGGTTTAAAAAAAGAGCCTATTGAAAAAAAATATTTTGACTTAAATATCAATCTACCCGCTTCAAACCAGAATAGTATCAGCCAGGGCACAGCCCTTCTTGTCAAAGAATTTTTCATTAATTCTACATTTGATTCCCATTCTTTTGTTTACCGCGTTGGAAAAAACGAATATGTAACTGATTATTACAATGAATTTGTCAGCTATCCTGCAAGACTGGTTACGGAGAAAATAGAGGAAAATCTTTATGCATCAAGCCTTTTCACACCTGCACTCACAAATATTAAACAGGATATCGATTTTCGGTTATCCGGAAAAATAACAAATCTTTACGGAGATTTTCAGGATACAAATGACCCAAAAGCCATTATTGAAATCAGAATGGCCCTGGAAAAAAGGGTAGACAAAACCTTCCAGGTTATTTCCGAAAAGACCTATCGATCTGAAGAAAACATCTCAACTCATGCGCCTGCTCACCTTGTCTCGGGCTGGAATACCGGGCTTTTAAAAATTGTGACACAATTTATCAACGATTTTCAAACCCCCACCCCTTAAGGTTCAGCTCAGGCCGAAAAGGCCGGCATTATTTACCACAGCATTTTTTATACTTTTTACCGCTTCCACATGGACAGGGTTCATTGCGGCCCACTTTATTTTCGACAATCTTTGTTTTTTGTGGATTCAACAATATGTCTAAATCGGTAATATCTTCTGGTTTATCCGGTTCCAATTCAATTATAAATGTCCAACCCTTTTCTTCAAATATGGATGATACTTCTTTCAATCTTTCTTCTGTTTGTACATTAACAACTGCGGGCTTTTTTTCAGTACCTAATTTTGTCGTCTTTTTACCATTAAAAATTTTTTTCATCTTTTCCACCTTTCAAAATCTTTTAATCAAAATCCTGACGATCGCGCCTGATCTCAAGTTTTCTCATTCTGGATGCGAAAGTAGACCGGTTGATCCCGGAGGCCTTGGCAGCCCATGTAATGTTCCAATTACTTTTTTTCAAAAGTGATATCACATACTCTTTTTCCAATTGGGGCCATGTCATGCTGCACAGGTTGATGATAAAATCATTGGCACCATCTTTGGAAGAAACAGAAGGATCGCTAAAAGGATCTATATTTGCGTTCTGGTTTCTTACATGAAGGGGAATATTTAAAAGCTCAATATATTCATCCTCTGCTGTTACCATGAGATAGCGGATAAGATTTTCAAGTTCCCTGATATTTCCGGGCCAGGAATAAGACACCAAAGACTGCATGGCATCCGTTGCAATCTTCTTTTCAATCATTCCGGCTTTTAAAGATTCTTTTTCAAGAAAATGTCTGACCAGTAAAGGAATATCCTCCCGCCTTTCCTTTAGCGGCGGCAGATGAACCGGCAGCACGGATAACCGGTAAAACAGATCCTGCCTGAAACTGTTGTCAGCAATCATCTGTTTGATTTCCTTGTTGGTAGCTGCAACGATTCTGACATCAATATGCCGGACTCTTGTTTCGCCCAGGGGCTTGATCTCATTTTCTTGAAGCACCCTGAGCAGACTTGCCTGGATACTCATGGGCATATCCCCTATCTCATCCAAAAAGACTGTTCCACCGTCTGCTGCCTCAAAAAGTCCTATCTTATCCCGGGTGGCCCCTGTAAATGCCCCTTTTTTATATCCAAACAATTCACTTTCCAAAAGCGTTTCCGGAATAGCACTGCAATTTTGCACCAGAAAAGGTTTGTCCTTTCGAACGCTTGATTTATGAATTTTTTCAGCCACCAGTTCTTTACCGGTACCGCTATCCCCGGTGATCAGTACATGAAACTCCGTACCTGCATAACTTTTTACAAGGTCTAAGCATTTTTTAAACTCAGGGCTCTGACCAATGATAACACTTTCTTTTTTTACTTCTTTTAATGCAGTTTTAAGGCTCTGTGTCTTTTTCCTTTCATTGGCATATAAAATGGCATTGCTCAGGGCAATAGAACAGATATCCACAAGATTCTGAAGCTGTTCCAGATATCCTTTATCAAGATTAAGGCTACTTTTTTCCGGTGTGGTATCAATGATCTGGACAGCACCATAAACTTTCTTATCCCGGAAAAAAAGCGGGAAACAGAGAATCAGGCTGCTTTTTACAGCTAATTTATCCTCAACTTCCTTGTAATGACGCCGGTCACTTTTAGTTTCCGCCACGGTCATCTTTTTATTCTCAATCACCCACCCCACGATACTGGGATGCTGGACGTCCAGAGAGACCCCCTTAATCTGGTCACTCTCGGCACCGGCAGCTTCAATACACAGGTATGTATCTTTTTTCTTAATCCATATGGAACCCCTTTGGACATTATGGATTTTTAATAAAGAATTAAGGAATTTTTTCTGTAATGTCTCAGGGTTGAGTTCCTTAAAAAGTTCAAAATCGGATTGATTCATGAAGAAACCTTTTCCATATGATTAAATATAACAATTTTAATTAAATAAAAATACCGCATATGAAATAAAAACACAACCTCCATTAAATTTAAAGATTAATTTTATTATATAATCAATATATCTAATAAATTCACTAAGATCAAATACTATTTTACCCTGTTGGAATAAAAAATGAATAAATGAATATTCAATGGCAATCTGTAAAGCCCGTACTTTAATAAAACAGGAGCTTGAAATGGAACAGAGAATTTTAATTGACAGTTTTGATACAGCCCAGTTTGCCTGCCCTGAATGCAATAGGGAAAAAAGCATGCAGCTTTCAGAGTACAACATAAAAAGGCAGAGCACCAAAGTAAAATGCAGGTGCCGGTGTGGGCATACCTATATGGTTATCCTTGAAAAAAAGATTGAATCAATACAAAACACTCAGTTGCTGGGCACATTTGTCTCAAAAGACATTATCAAATGCAGCGGTAAAATGATCATAAAAAAACTGAACAGCAAAGGTATTATGCTCAAAACCAATATCGAACAGGGTATTCTGCCCGGGCTCAAGCTCTTTCTTGAATTTGTTCTGGACGATGCCAAACAGTCAATTGTAAAAAAAGAAGTGGTTGTCAAAGCAAAAAAGGGAAAATATCTAAGCGCAGAGTTTACTTCAGATGAACATTCTGACAATTTAGGGCCTTACTTGTTTTTTAACAAATTGTATATATAGGTCGGGGTGGGTGTTGTGTTACCTTTGTACGGACCGGGAAAGCCATTTCTTTTCCGGTCCGTGCTACATTAAAGAATACGGGTCAACATCCACAGTCAGCCTGACCCCTGACTTGGGAGTTACTTTCGGGTGCTCCATCATGGATTTTATCAGTCGGTTAACCAGGGCTGAAGAAGGACTTTTCACAAGAATCTGCCACCTGAACCGTGAGGAAATTTTCTGAATAGGCGCCTCAATAGGCCCCAAAATCTGAACCATATTCTTTTGTCTTTCTTCATTTTCAAGTAATGCTCTGAAAATATATGCAACATTGGCTGCATAGACTTTTACCTTAGCAAAGTTGCTTCCGGATATTTTCAATTGAATCATTCGTGAAAAAGGTGGGTACAGTAATGCTTTTCTATATGGCACCTCGTTTTGAAAAAACTCGAAAAAATCCTGTTTTTTAGCGGCTTCAATAATAAAATGATCGGGATTATAGGTCTGCATAATGACCTTTCCCTTACTTTCACCTCTTCCCGCACGGCCGGCCACCTGGGCAAGAAGCTGAAAGGTTCGCTCGCCTGCCCTGAAATCCGGAAGACTCAAGGACAGGTCGGCACAAATCACGCCAACCAGCGTAATAGAGGGAAAATCATGACCTTTAGCAAGCATCTGGGTTCCCACAATAATATCAACATTCCGGTTTCTGATACTTTTCAGTATTTTTATGGTAGCCCCTTTCCGGGATGTCGAATCCTGATCCATCCTGACAAGCCGGGCATCCGGAAACAGAGCTTTCAGCATGGATTCCACTTTTTCAGTGCCAAACCCCAATGGTTTAATTTTTGAAGAGTTACATGCCGGGCATTTGGTGTTAACGGGCCGGCCATACCCGCAAAGATGACATTGATATTCATTGTGCCCTTTATGAAGGGTCATGGTCACATCACAATATTTGCAGGTCAGAGATTTTCCACAATCCATGCAGACAGGGAAAGTTGCAAACCCCCGCCTGTTCAAAAAGATCAACGCCTGTTTTCCTTTATCAAGACAATTTCGAATCTCTTTTGAAAGTTCAGGTGTTATGATCCTGTCATATCCTCTCGCATCCTTATATTTTTTAAGATCCACAAGGGT
>NZ_JAIOSW010000265.1 GCF_021107415.1 Desulfobacula sp. | reverse complement strand
TGAATATATCGGCTATGAGGAATACGAAGGCAGTATTTTTGTTAGAGTTAAAGATGAGAGCGGGAACAAACTTTGGGCAAACATGAATGGCCTTGCTTGTGAATGTGAAGGGCAAGGTAAGCAAAGGAATATCACTAAGCAAGATGTGATCAAAGAGAATTTTAAGCCATTATCAAATGTGACCCGTTAAACAGAGATTGTAAAATCTTTATATGCTTTAAGCAGCTTTCTTTTTGAGCACTAATGGTATATAAGCTCAGAATTGCTTAATAATTTTCAGTAATGACTGGCAGATCAATTGGTCGCCTATTTCTGAATGCTGAAACTCAAGCTTAATTATCCTTGTTAGGATTTTATGAAATTCTAAAACCTGAAAGATACCAAAAGAATATATTATCAAAAGTTTGTATCAGATACCTGAGGTTTTTTCGGTCAAAATTACGGCTTGCGCAGCAATAACATCCTTCCCATTATAAGTGACCGATGGCGAACCATAGAGTTGATAACCCTCTTTAAGTAAATTAGATATTCTTTCACAAAAATTTGCATCATCCTTACCGGTGATGAGTCGATATTTTAACTTTTTTTCCATTCCCTTTATTCTCCTCAGGATGATTTGTTTGATTTCTTGTTCCCATGTATCAAATCTATAATTATTTTTCAAAATAATTATATCAAATGGGCAATAGAGGTATTTTAAGAGTTAAGAATCATTATCCTTATGGAAACTGCCACAGGGTGTTCAGAAGATTGATGCAAGAATCATTGACTCTCAATAATGATTTAATTCGATGTGCTCACATTAAAAATTTCAATTAAAGAATTTTTTTCCAACTACTACATATAGTGCCGGGTTTTATTAAAAAAAGAACTATGGTTAAGAGTTTTTAACGCCTCTGAGATCTGATTCACCATAAGCACTGGAAAAAGTATTAAACGTATTTCCAGCAAAGGGTTTCAGTGACTGTAGATAGACACATTAAACACCTTTTACTATTTCAAAATCCCTTCCCATTAAGGACGTTTTCTGTTTAAAAATTATTAAGAATACAAATGGTATCTTGTACTATTTCAGATATAGAAAAATTTTGCCTTGGATAATAAATATTGATTCAATACCTGGCATTGTGTATAAAAACGGCAATAACAATACTCAATGTTTTTTTCAATACCCAAACCGGGGAGATAATGGTTGCCTTAATTCAAAACTGGTTGAAAATATTTGAGTTCAGTCAAGATCTGACAATAATTCTGGCAAAAAGCCTGGTTTTTTTGTTTATTATTATTCTGGCACTGATCGCTGATAGAATAGCAAGGCAAATCATTTTGCCAAAGGTCTATCAGCTGGCAGCCGGAACCAAATCCAGCTGGGATAATACCTTTAAGAATCACGGCTTTTTTAATCAAACTGTCCGGTTGGTTCCTGTCATCATTTTATATTCTCTTGTACCTGCTGTTTTTGATAAAGAGTCGCTCGCTTTATTTTATATCCAGAAAGGGTTGGCAGCGTATGCCATGATCCTTTCGGTTTTCATAGTGGATGCCCTGTTAAATGCATCTCATGAAATCTATAATACATTTACCGTTTCACGCAAAATACCCATCAAAATTTTTATCCAAACGGCAAAGTTAGGCTATTATTTTATTTGCGGCATTTTCATCATTTCACTGCTCTTTAACAAGACACCATTATATCTCGTCAGTGGTTTGGGCGCAATGACAGCTGTGCTTATGTTTATTTTCAAAGATTCGATTTTAGGGTTCATTGCCGGAATTCAACTGACTGCCAATAAGATGGTGGCCATTGGCGACTGGATAGAGATGCCCAAATATAGTGCGGACGGGGATGTTATTGAACTTGGGTTGGCAACGGTAAAAGTCAGGAATTTTGATAAGACCGTGACCATGATACCCACTTACGCCCTTATCAGCGAATCATTCAAAAACTGGCGGGGGATGAAAGAATCGGGTGGCAGGCGGATCAAAAGAGCTATTCATATTGATATCAATTCCATTAAATTCTGTGACCAGGAAATGATCGACCGGTTTCAGAAAGTACAGTATATTTCTGAATACATTGCATCAAAAAAAACCGAACTGGAAAATTATAATAAAAAGGTTAATGCGGCTCACCAGATCAATATCCGTCGGTTGACCAATATCGGCATACTACGGGCTTATCTGGTTCATTATTTAAAGGGACACCCTTATATCAACCAGGGCATGACGTTTCTGGTGCGGCAGTTAAAACCGACCGAAAATGGTCTTCCCATTGAAACATATGTTTTTTGCAAAGAGGTTGAATGGTCAAAATTTGAAGCGGTTCAGTCAGATATTTTTGATCATATACTGGCAATTGTCCCTGAATTTGATTTAAGGATATTTCAGAGCCCAACGGGTAATGATTTTAAAGCCGCTATAAATTTTCAGCCTCGCTGACAGGAATCCGGTAGGAGTTTCGCAGTAAGCTCTCTTTAAAGTTTAGTTCTTGTTGAACCAATGAACAAATTTTGTCATCCCCTCTGTGACAGTATAAGTGAGACACTTACCCCTTGATAAATTAGTGTAGGGTGGGTAAGGAAAATACTTATGAAATCAATTAAATGAAGAATAAATCATGATAAGATTAAAAAGTAAGGGATTGAAGTGGTTAAAAGGATTTCATTTACTTGCAGTCTCAAGCTGGGTTGGAGGGGCCCTGGCATTAATATTATTATACTTATTAAAGGAAGACGTAGCCGATGGTAAGGTTTTGTATGGGATTAATCAGAGTATTCACCATGTTGACATGGTTGTTGTCGTCATACCTGGTGCATTCGGATGCCTTCTTACTGGTTTAATCTATTCAACTTTCAGTAATTGGGGATTTTTCAAACACGGTTGGATGATATTTAAATGGATCGTGACCATATTCGCAATTCTGTTTGGTACTTTTTACCTTGGGCCTTGGGAAACTAACATGATGGAAATATCTGGGGAATTAGGCATGGAATCCTTTATGAATCCAGACTATTTGTACAATCAAAAAATGAATCTGATATTTGGAACTGCCCAGTGCTTGATTCTAATGATCACTGTATTTATATCTATTTTTAAACCTTGGAAAAAAAGAAAATAATTCAATAACTTCAAACCGTTTAATGGTATAAACCCTGACTATATCGTCTGAAAAATTACTGGGTATATCTTTTTCAAATAGTCGCCCTAAAAAAACTGTCAAAACTGTTTAAAAATAGACATAGTCCACGCTTCAAAATCTTTAAGATACCGATACAAATCAAAACCATTTTCCGGTAAAAGCTGAAGCCATGATTATGCAAGTTATGCTGCCGGTTTGATTATGGTGGAGAAACAAAACTTAAAGTGAAAAGTTTATTATTTTATAAGAGTTTGATATTGAGATCCTATGTTAGATACCACCTCAAATATTTTGATAAAATTGGCAGCATTGGTTTGGTACACAGGAATTGTTGTTTTAATTGCTAAAAGTGGCGCCTTATTCCTTGAGGCGCTGAAGGGTGGGGCAGATCAACTATTCATCCTGATGGCTATTTTATGTGGAATTGTGATCGGAAAGATTAAGGCAAAATATCTATTTTACAATATAGGTAAGAAAAATATAGATCGAATCAATTTATTGACAAACCCCAAACTGTGGCAGTTCTATCGGAAACGATTTTTTATCTTTTTATTTTTAATGATTGCATTGGGAAAATATTTATCAGGTGTTGCATATGGAGAGAATATGGCACTTATTGCATTGGCTGTATTGGAACTTTCAATCGCCTTTGCATTAGTTTTAAGCAGTCATTGTTTTTGGAAAAAATAGAGAAAAATTTCTGTTTAAGAGGTGGGATTTGTTAGTGTGGGGTCAAATTCTTGATTATTGACTTATACTTCTCAACAAGAAAAATAAACCGAATTTCACCGGTTATTTTCAGGGTTACAAGCAAGGATTTTAAAAATGATTGGATATTTTACTGGGAATATATCATATCAGGTGTCCCATCTTGATTAGAGATTAAAGTCATTACAGCACTCAAGATTAATTATCCCTGTCCAGAGAATTTGAAGATCGATATTCTTAAAGATACCAAAATAATCCTTTATCAAAAAACATCGAGATTATACGTTCAGTCACTCTCCTGTACTAAATATGTTTGCAATCGCTTACGCCACCCTGCTAACCACTGGCGTTCTTCTTTTGGCGCATATTTTACACGCCTTGTTAATACAAAATCAGCTGCTTTAACAAAATTGGCAAGAACATTGTTTTTACTGTTCTCAGGCATTGCATCCAATACCTGCAAAAGTCCCCACCCGTATCCTTGGTAGCGTTCTTTTTCGAAAACTCCCTCACCCTTAAAGTTGATATAATCCATTAAAGCATAAATCCCGTTAGGTGTTTGTGCAATAGTTTCAAATCGGTTTTTGATATAAGGTTGACGTTTTTTAGGGGCTGCTACAATGATCTGAGGCAAAGATTGATGCAAACGTAAAACAATAAATTGTGCCTGTTCTAAAAATGTTGTTTTTAGTAATTGTCGGATTTCATACATTTTTGGAGAATCAAAATCCTTATAAAAAGCTGTTCGATTGGGCCATAAACATGGTGTATTTGGTGTGATGCCATAGGGTAACTCTACACCATTCTCTTTTAGGTAGGTTAATAATATGGTAAAAGATTCACGATAAGGGCGGTCACTAATATTTACCGGATACCAAATAAAATGTCCCATTCCCAGTGAAGCAAACGTTTCTCCTTCATTCCACTGAGTTAAATACTGATCTTTCCCATCTCCTTCATTTTGCCATATTTTGTTGGCTAAAATGAGAGCATCTGATTTAGACAATTGTATTTCTGCGTGACAAAAAGTTGCCAGACTATTTAATACTAATATACTAACCAATAGATATTTCATATCCACCTTACAATAGATTGATTAATTATCTCTGTATTTTGTTAAATATAGTGATTTCGTCATCATTACCTGGTATTTTTTACCTCAAAGTCCGAATCTTAATTTTTTTCAAAACATATACATGTGTTTTTTCACAGTCAATGATAATT
>NZ_JAIOSW010000052.1 GCF_021107415.1 Desulfobacula sp. | reverse complement strand
TGCTGCCTCGGTATACATAAAAGACCTCTCTTGATGAACATAGATTTCCAAACAACCCAATTATAATCGGGATAAAACCGGGTCAAAAATAGAATCAAACCAAGTCCATAATATCAAAAGAATTGGTCCATAATTCTGCGATCAGCAGTTTATTGCGAAGAATATCTCCGCGATCCAGTAAAATTTTCAAACATTCAGAAGATTGAAGGGCTGCAATAAAAAGTGCACAATAGGCTATATTACCGGTTCTTGTCTCAACTCCTTTTGATTGTCTGCCCCCTTTTTTCCCATATATCAGCTCATACCCCTTATCACCGGGAAAAATTGTTGTCACCTGACCTGCAACCCCTGCAATGGCTCCGGATACTATGGGAATAGATGCTTTTTGAGCGGTTTTTTGCAACATGAATCTTGTATCTATGGTATCCAGGCAATCCATAACCACATCAGCATTTTTTATCCGTTCATACAGGTTGGATTCATCCAGATATTCAACCAGATGCATTACAATGACATCGGAATTGATAGCATTGACCCTGTCTTTTGCCGCTTGTGCCTTGGGAACCCCTATCAGATGTTCTTCACTCAAGAGTTGACGGTTTAAATTGCTAACTTCAAATGAATCCCCGTCAATCAGGGTTAAATGCCCAACGCCAACCCTTGCCATCATCTCACATACGCCTCCGCCAAGACCGCCTAAGCCGATCACAACGACTTTTGATGCACCCAGTGTCTTTTGTTCCTCAAGGGAAAGCGTATTAAAATTTCTATCATACCGTTCTTCAAATTTTGAAGTTCCCATGGTCTATCCACCTCCAACCGGTGGAAAAAGTCCAACCCTGTCATTGTTTTCCAATCGATATTTGCTGTCCTGCCGTTTCCCATTAATAAAAATTAATTTCACGAGTTCCCCGGGAATGCCAAGATCCGACATAAGCCTCTCCACAGATGTTCCTTCAGGGATTTCAAGATATTCACTGTCTTTTGGAAAATATTTGGACAATGTTACAAACAGCTTCAGATCTATCTTTATCATAATTTTAAGTTTACACTTTTTGCTTGTGCTGTTATTAAGATGATTTATTATATGACATAAGTGAATTATTTTGTATATGAATTAAATAAAAACAGTAGGAATCATGGAACACGACAAAAAAGATCCCCTTAGCGTACAACAACTTGCCCAAGACCTGGCTGCCTTTGCCATTGACAGAACAGATCTGAAAAAGTTTTTAGCTGCCATACCTGAAAACAGCGATTTAAACCTGACGATCATAGAATATGAACTTCAAATTCTTAAAATTCTGAGTGTTGGATGGGCCATCTCCTTTTTCATGCCGGCCACAGATAAAAACAAAGGACCGTTAACTCAACTATTCTGGGAAGTTATAAAAGAGCTATCCCAAAATATTTCTACACTTACCCAGACCACCATAGGTCAAAGCATTGATTATTTTGAAATCTTAAAGCAACGACTGAACACCTACCTGAAAGTCATGCAGAACAATCCTGATGAGGCTCAAAATCCAGCCAACATTATGGGACCGGCCTTTGCAAACGCCTGTAAATGTGAGGATGATGCTATTGCTATTTTAACCGGTACTAAAATGTTTACCCTGACCCTTGGGGCTGTAAAAGAGTATTTAAACACTGTAAAAATTGATGATATAAAACTTAATTAATTATTAAACAGGAGAGCCTTTCCATGAAAAAACAATCACTGATCTTTTTAGGATTTATTTTTATTCTTTTTTGGGGATGTGCCACACCCGGCCAGAAATTTATTGATATCACCTATCTTGCCGACCATGAAAAAAAACAAACAGGTGGGATCGGCATAGCACCTTTTCAGGACAACCGGACAGATATGGGCGAAGGTTACATTGGCTACAGAATATTGCTTGATAACAGCCAGGAAACGTATTTAGTCAAAGGCTTGAATCTCGCAGATACCTTAACCCGCATCATTGGGATTTATTTTGAAAAAAATGGATTTACAACAACCCCAATCGATCCATGGGATCTCACACCTGACGGTGTAATGAAAGCATCTAAAGGATTTAAACACATCCTGGCAGGAACGATTAACCGATTTGAATGCCGTGCAAAGAAAAAAGGTGGTGTAACAGACATGATCCTTGATATTGATCTGACTTTATACCTTGGCATTACAGATAAAAATGTTTTAAAAACCATACCGGTCTCCTTTACTCTTGAAAGAACGGAACTTGTCTTTACCCGGGAAAAACTTGAACAATTCGTCAACCCGGCCCTTAAGGAAGTCATTCAAAAGGCCTTGGTATTTTAACGAGCCCGCTTTTGTGATCGAATTCTACGAATTTATTTTTCACATTTCCGCCTTGTACCAACAAGGCCAAGCAGACCTGATCCGGACTGGTTTTCGGATATGAAATTGTTGACCTTAATTTCCTGAAGTCCAGGACAGTTGCTCAAAGCTGAAAAAATGCCGTTAACATCATTTATATAACCATCATTGCCCGTGCCTGCAAACCATATTGCTGAGTAAGCAGGCATGGATAGTAAAACAGGAATCAATACCATTATAATGTATTTTATGTACACATGGATTCTATCGTGAAAAAATAATTTTAAGAGCCTTTTCAATTTGTAGATCCTGTAAATTTTATTTTTAGTAGACCGAGCTGCCAAAACATTCAGAAAAACGACTTAAATTAATATCACCTGAAGCTATTTGCAGCGCTGCAGCAGCCAGGTCAGCACCATCCACATCACCGTCATTGTCTCTGTCAGATCCACAGCAGGATGTTTCAGAATCTTTAATCACCATTATTGAACCCTTGTTATTGGTTAGATCAAACTCATGGATCGACTGATCATTATTTATACGTATTGAGATAATGGCCTGGCAGTTTGAGAACAATCCATGGTCGACAGTCCACAAGAACTCAACTTCGGTGGTAAGGCCAGGTGCAAGTTCTTTAATAGTTGTTGATTTAAGCACTGCATCGTTTGGCCCAAGGAACTCAACGATAATATTTTCACCTTTTGATGATCCTGTGTTTTTGACAGATGCCACCAGGGAAACCTGATCACTTCCCATCCAGTTACTCCGTCCTTCGATAAAATCAAAATCAGGTAACAGCACATCTGTAAAAATAAGATTATTCAATTCATCTTTTTCAGTAATATTATTTCCAGGGTCAACACGGGCAAACAGGGTATAGGGCAATTCATCACCGGGGACCTGCCAGGGAATCCGGGCGATAAAAGTTGCTCCTGCATCAAGAACATCCGGCACTGTTATGATACTTCCGATTTGTACTCCGCCCTCCCATATATTTCCATCATAAAATGCCACTTCCACCCCATCAAGACTGAAATCACCTTTATTAATTATTTCGGCTGATAGTGTAACCATGGTACCCGGAGCTGGATTTTCTTCAGATATAGTGAGACCTTCCTCGGTAAAACCCAAATCATCCGACAATTGATATGTCAGCATATAAAGATCATTTTGACCGGCTTCCGGCACATTCTCAATGGTTACCATCTGTCCGTCTATTTCCACTTCTTTGCTCACATATTCAAGTTTTACCTTGTTATATACGGCCATCAGAGTTCCGTCAGCCATAAACAAGGGATTAAACCCCTTCTCCACATCTGTGTCCGTTGTGAGTCGGTTATCTTTCCCCCATTTATTGTGATCTTGATCATATACAGAATAAAAAATGTCTGTACCCGCTTCATCCTGTTCAGGCCAGGTCATGACCAGATTGTTCTGGTTATTCAACAGCGCCTGGAAATTAATATATCCCGCACTGGAACTTTCCGGCCTTGCCACCTGGAATGCGCCCGTGGCAATATCTGTCAATTGTACTATCTGATCCTCCTGCAGCCACAGCAGATGAAAACCGCTCTCATCCCCTGCCAGTTGCGGATTTGAATCAGGAATTATGTTATCCGTCATCTGAAAGGGGCCGCTCCATGCCGTACCATTAAACTCAGCATAAAAAATCTCCTGGTCGTCCAAAGTGGCAAGGTCATCATCTCCATCCTGGGTCCAGACCAGAATACCACCGCCGGCAAACATATGCGCATCAAACTGGAAAGCTGAACTGAAACCTGTTAGAATATCCTCAACAGAGCCCCAGGATGCACCATCCCAGATGGTATAATGGATCTGACAGGGTGACGCTGCAGATGAGATCAATTCATTATCATTATTTGATTCCCAGAAAAGGAAAAGAGAGCCATTCGGCATTGTTCTTAGCTGGGGGCTATGGTCAAGATAAAGATTATCTGTCAGGGAAATGGGACCACTCCATCCACCTGTCGTATAAATTGAATAAACAATTTCCATCTGTGCTGCCATATCTGATAATTGATCAGAACTGAAATCCGGTACTTTAACTCTTTCCCAAACGGCAATGGTATTACCACTGGCATCTGTTGCAAGTTGGGGATTAAATTCCGCTCTAGTATCATCATTGATGGGTGCCGGGTCTGAAAACCCGGTGCTGTCATAGAGGGTTGTATAAATCTCTGTGTTCTGGAAATCAGGATCTTCAGGATCATAATAGACAAAGGCAATGATCAGGTTGCTGCCATTTTCCACGATCACAGGCTCTGAATAGGCATACACATTTTCAATTATTTTTGATTCTGTTGATGTTGCCCCTTTTGACACAAGAGATTTGCTCTGGGGTGACAGCACATTATAGGTACCATATTTCAGGAAATCAGGCTGTATGGCCTGAAGACCGGCATCATTTTGGCTATCCCAGGCTTTGGACAGCAATGATTTATTTTCAGGGTATGTCCAGAGATAACTGGCTTCAGGGCTAAATTTACAAAGCCACACTGTTATTTCTACCCCGGCAAAAAGCAATGCCTCAACAGCCTTGAGATAATCCGGATTCTTAGGAACTTGCAGGGTCAAACTGGCGCTGCCGCCGCCATAGAGTTCCGCTTTTATTTTTTTTGCAATATTCAGGGCAAGGGCTATTTCTATTCCGACCTCCCCTGTTCCTTCAAAGGATTCAAACTGTATTTCATCATCCTGATTAACCAGATTAAGGCCAAGGTCAACTCCGGGGGTGATCTCCCCTCGAACTATTGCCTTTTTATTGAACCAGCTAACTCCGGGAATATTGGCAAACCCGGCCAGGGCAGGAATAAGCTCTACAATGCCTATTGGTTTGCTGATTTTTCCTGAAAGACCAATATTAAACCCGGCACCTGCCCATACAAGCCCTTCGCCTGAAACATATTGAACGATGCCGTTCCCTCCAAGGCTTCCAATGATTGCCTGGCCTGCTGCCTCAAACCCAAGATCACCATTAAGTTCAATCCCGCCTTCCCCATTATTCTGGAAATAAATATCAAGGGAGGCTTGTGTTTCTGTTAACCCAAATGTATGTCCCCCAATAAACGGAAACCACTCAGGCGCATCAACTTTGGCCTTGAAGGGGTCCGGGGAAGGATACTGGACACCCATACTCCATTTATAAATTGTTTCAGATCCCCATACTTTTTCACCTTCAAAGTTTCCAAGAGTATTTGACCATGCAGGAGAGCTGATAATAACCGGATGAACCGTCACCGGTGCTGATGCCACGCCGTCGGAATTGACTGCCACAATACTCAATGTGTTTCCTGAAAGCAGGTTATTGGCATTAAAATCATATCCCATATCAAAGGTATGGCCGGCACCATCTAAAGTTCCTGGTTCAACAGATTCAACACCATTAGCAATAAACTTTACCTGCCCCGGATTTCCTGCCCACACGACTTTGACAGTATAGGTATTGGAACAGGTTACATTTTCAAGAAATATGCCGCTGTAATCAGGAGATACGTTTGTTATGGCTGGCATCCCATTATCTGGAGCAAGTCTGACCTGGACAAACTTTGATGTGCCTTCAGTTACCGATATGCTATCTGTGTAATTATGATATCCATTTTTAGCCACCGTCAATTCATAATTACCTGAAGACAGATTTCTGAATAAAAATTTACCCTCTGAATTCGTCATTACGGATGAATCATTATCCAGAGTGACCAAGGCACCCGTCACCAGGCGGTCTGTTCCGACATCGGCTACCCTGCCTGAAATTCCCAAATCAGCAAATGATCCAGACTGTCCGCCGCGCACGGCACGGACATAATAACTACTAGACTTACTGAGGCTGGCGACGCCGCCGTGGAAGAAATTCACGAGCCACGCACCCCCACTGCTATCAGCGCTGGTAGTAGACGACCAGCAATGGGACGACACCGTTCCAGGGAAAAATGAAGTATCAATACAGGGATTATACTTTGAATAATCAACCAGAGACTGCAATTCATTCCGATTAGGCAAACGCCAATCCCCATAATTTGCAAGAGGTAAGGTTTCACAATAAGTGATAGCCGCTTCCCAATTCATTGGATTCTGGCTTGCTTGTTGCCACATGAGACCTGTGGCAGTGTCAGTAACGGTCCCGTTGCCATTATCAACAAAATCTGCCAGTGCAGCTATTGTATTTATCAAGAAAAATAAAATTGTTAAAATAATAATTTTCCGCATTTATCTCACCTCTTTTAAAATTATAATATCTGTTATCTTATTTCATTTATTACTCAATTAATCTGTATAACTCACTTGCGAACCTTTCTCTGACATAAAATCCAGGAACTTCACTTTGCTTTATAATCGCCACATTCCTTCCAAGCGACAGTGTTTTACCGATAAAATTTGGAAGCATCCATTTTGGGAATCCTGCTCCAACCTCCATACCGCGGTAATGATGTCTTATTTTTATCTTAAGGGGCGTTGACATATCCAGGGCATCCTTCCCATAGGTTTCAAAATATTTACCTACTTGGAAAAATAATATTGTCAACGGAAATCTGCATTTAAAAAAATTAACCTGACTTCGCAGAGTTCTAAATACTCCTTTATGTTTGAATCTGCTGAAAAGCTTGCCTTTAACAAAGAAAAAATGCTCGCTAAGCCAGACATACCGCTCAAAAATATGATTCACAAGATTCCATGTATTGGCATGCTTAAAATGTCCCATATAGGATGATATAACCTGCTGTAGTGCATACACCTTTTCAGGATTCATGGAAAATTTATTAACAAAACAACAGTCAATCTGTTCTTTCTTAACCATTTCAGATCTTTTCCAATTCATAAATAATAAGGTGATGTACCACCCGGTCCCGAAAATCAGCGGCAAATATTTCACGATTCTTGGGACGGGTGGTCACAAAGCAAACAGAGCGGGATGGCTGGTACGAGCCTTTTTGAAGATCAAGCGCCAGGCTGAATAGATTTTCCAGTACATCAACCTCAAATTTCAGCGCATTTATCGTACCCCGTTTGCGCCTGCGGCAGTCCATGTAAGCACGGTATACCGAGGCCCAGGAGAGAAGAGAACACTTTCCGCCACGCACGGCACGGACATAATAACTATTAGACTTATTGTTGTTGTTGACGTTGCCGTTGTTGAAATTCACGTTCCACGCATTCCCACTGTTATTAGCGTTGGTAGTAGACGACCAGTAATTGGACGACACCTCACTTCCCGACTTGACGGCCTGTTGAGACCCACCGGCTGTCGAGAATACGACAGCCTGTATGATTATACCTTTATCAAAAAAGTGCGGGAAGCGCACAGTGTTCATTGGCACACTCATCTACCCGCCATAGACGGTTGATAATTCCGGCCATTCTTACTGCTTTTTAACCACCCTTCACTCTTTTTACATAGTATTACAGCCATGCCAGAGGCATGCTGAAAACTCTTAAAATTATTAAAGGCCCTAACCTCTTTTGCAAAAACAAGCATGGTTTTAAGCATATCGAAATATTCCACAAGTTCTTGTAAATGTACCTGTTTTTCCCTTGCAGAATTTGCCCGGATTATCAAGAGCAAAATTTTTCGGGATAAATCCCGCAAATCCATTCCAACACTATACTTGTTAAAACGACTGAAATTTCTAACCATATTCTGAATATAAACAGCCATTTCCATTGCTTTTTTATATATAGGTAAATGTTCGTATCTCGCCATTTTTTACCTTCTGCCATTATCAACAATACTGCCTTTATAAATTATCTAATTACCAAATCATCCAATTACCGACTCACTGTCCGCCACGCACGGCACGGACATAATAACTACTAGACTTAGGGTAGTGGCTGCCGACGCCGCCGCGGCCGAAATACACGAGCCACGCATGCCCACTGTTATTAGCGTAGGTAGTAGACGACCAGTAATCGGACGACACCGTATATGGAAAAAATACTTTATTAATAGCTGGATTGTAAATTTCACTGTTCACAATAGTGGAAAGTTCCTTAACAGTTGGCATGCGCCAGCCTGAAAAACCGCCGAAATTTCCATTATTTACAGCAGCAATAAAATTTACAGTATTATACCAGGTGTATGTATCATCCCTATCATGGATGGAACTATCGTTGGTTTTGATTTCCCAGATCAGCCCTGTGACATTATCCCTTGTCATGATCCAGCCATCTGCAACAGTTGCTGTATCCGATAATTCCACACCACCACTCCCAAGTTTGGTATAGGACTGAGGATTAATGCTATAATCCGAATCTTCACCAAAAGTGTCGGTATATGAAGTGGTCTGACCCGTATCAGGCCATTGGTCAAAGGCCTGGCATAGAAATGGGATCATAAGAACAACACTGAAAACCAGAAATAATCTAAACCTTTTTTTCATAAAGCACCCTTTCGAATAATAATACCTTTATAATAAAAAACCGGATCACCTGAATGGCAACCCGGCTGTCTAATAGACCCGTGGCTTTCCGTCCCAGTATCTTTACCGGGTTGGCTTTTTCATTTCATTTTAATTTTCTTTCTTTCTGATATGCAATATTTATTCCCATTTTCAGATAGACAGGAACAAATCTTACAAGATCCTTTATTGATAATGGTTTGAAATAACAATTAACTCTATTTAATATATGAATACAATTCAGCAGAATAGCTTAAAATAAAATTGAGTAAAAAATGTTATAAAATTAGGAATTTAATGTAATACTTTTGGGAAATTTTTTTCCTACCTTGAACTCTGCTTGAACTGTTTGGGTGGCAGTTTGTCCAGAAACGCTATGGCTTCACGCATTTTTTAATTCATCCTGATCATCATCAAGATTTATTACAGGTATCTCCATACGGCCCAGTTCATCCATGAATCTTATTTTATTCATGTTGCACAGTTATGCTGCTTTACCAACAGAAAGACGGCCCAGTTCAAACAATTTAACGGCCAGTAAAAAGAGCATTTCCTGCTCAAGTGCTTTTTTTGATTTGCCGGTAGATATCAAAAGATCATCACTGTATGGTATTGTGAGTACTTGCATGATTATATCCCCTGTGTTTTACAAAATGCTATCTTGCACAAATGCTATGTTCAGAAATTTTAAACGGATAAAAATAAAATCAGGTCACTTAACAGACAATTCGAGTAAAAATCTAAAAACAGGGTGGCGTTTCAGGGTCTTCATCAAAAGCCGGGATACCCTGAAAATCCCTCAAGAAGGTGCTAACAACGCTTACTATCATTCGCCGCTTAAAAGCGAAGCAACGGGTTAAGCGGTCGGCTGGATAGCTTTATTAGGCCAGTTTTTTTCAACTGTAAACGACTGCCCAAGAGTTATAAGGTGGCTAAATTCCTGCTTTCGCAGCTTGCCTCGAATTTCTTCAAATGATTTGACCACATCTTCAGCGTATAGTCTTTCTCCGCAATGAAGACATACCTCGGCGGCGACCTTCATAGAAACCGTATTCCCTCCGCCTTTGAGTAATTTTTGTACTTGTTTGTTTTGCAACTCACCGCCACATACTGGACACTTTTCAAATGGTTTCATTTTTTCACCCTTAATTTCCAGTCAATCCACCGTTCAGGATCTGGCCGATAGACTGTGATTAATACTGCCCATTGATTTTCTGGATTATACGCCCAAACGCTATGAATTGGCTCACCTGAAAAATTCTTTCCCATAATCAGACAGCTTGAATATGGCTTGTCATTTGGATAATCCTCGATAACGTCGCCCTGAATTATCGATGAATACATTTCTTCATATGTCAGAGTGTCCTCAAACGCTTCCTGATCAGCATGATCGGTGATTCTCACACAGTTGCTCCGGACAGCATTGATTACATTTTCTATATCCATGTTTCTATTTTTCCTGGCCTAATCGCGGC
>NZ_JAIOSW010000296.1 GCF_021107415.1 Desulfobacula sp. | reverse complement strand
GGAGTTTTAAATTAATTAACATGCGTCTGTTTACTATTATACTGGGTGTTGCAGTCGTCGGGGTACTTGGTTTTTTCGGTATCAAAGAGATTATTGCAGATCCTGTCTATTTTTTAGAACTATTCTTGGGAGGTCTTACAAGGGGCAGTATATATGCCTTGATTGCTCTTGGGTATACCATGGTTTACGGTATTATCGAGCTGATCAACTTTGCCCACGGTGAGATCTATATGATTGGTGCCATAACCGCTCTTATTGTTGCCAGTGTTCTGGGGCTGTGGGGATGGAACTCTGCCGTTATCGTTATTCTTGCCTTTGTTTTTGCCATTGTATATTCCTGTGCCTATGGGTTCACCGTTGAAAAAATCGCCTACAAACCTTTGCGAACCGCTCCAAGGCTTTCTGCCCTCATCTCTGCCATTGGAATGAGTCTGTTTTTACAAAATTATGTCATGCTTGCCCAGACACCTGAATTTTTACCATTTGAAAGTCTGATCCCTGATTTTAAATTCTGGGAACCGGTTGCCCATATCATCACTGCTGTTGAGATGACCATTATTGTTACCACTGTCATTGTCATGATTCTTTTGGGAATGCTGATTAAATTCACCAAAATCGGTAAGGCCATGAGAGCAACTTCCCAGGATAAAATCATGGCAGCTCTGGTGGGCATAAATGTAAATAGAGTCATTTCCACCACCTTTGTTGTCGGATCAGCCACCGCAGCCATCGGTGGTGTTTTAATTGCCTGCCATGTGGGCCAGATAAACTTTTTTATCGGGTTTCTGGCAGGACTTAAAGCATTTATTGCAGCCGTTCTAGGCGGAATAGGAAGTGTTCCCGGCGCTGTTTTGGGAAGTCTTGTATTGGGTATTTCAGAAAGTATGTTTACCGGCTATTTCTGGAGTGAGTATGAAGATGTATTTGCCTTCAGTATTCTTGTAATCATCCTGATATTCAGGCCATCCGGCATACTTGGCAGAAAAGAGACATCTAAAGTTTAACCACCATTAGTTTGAAAGTTGATTATGGTTACAAAAAAAGAAATCAAGCTGTCATTTATTATTGCTTTATGGTTTATGGTGCTGACCTTCCCGATCATGGTCATAAAAGTCAACACCATAAAACATATTGTGATCTTCAGATGGGACAACCTTCTGTGGACGGGAATTGTCTGTTTTTTTTCCTCCCTTATCTGGAATTATTTTTTACGAATCAAAGAGGAAAAAAATAAATCAGATACGAAGGATGATATTCCCATTGTTCACAGGCTGCTTCAAAATGAAAAATTTAAGATTCCATTCCTTGCAGCAATTGGGTTATTTGCCCTTGCCTACCCCTTTGTATTTTCCATGTATCATACCAGTATCCTGATTTCGGCACTGATCTATGTGATGCTGGGACTGGGCCTGAATATAGTTGTGGGGCTCGCAGGACTTCTGGATCTTGGGTATGTTGCCTTTTATGCGGTGGGTGCCTATGCCTATGCCCTTTTAAACCTGCATTTCGGCTTAAGTTTCTGGGTGGTTCTGCCCATCAGCGCCCTGCTGGGTACTATCTTCGGGACCCTGCTGGGGTATCCTGTACTGAGACTGAGAGGCGATTATCTGGCCATTGTGACTTTGGGATTTGGTGAAATCATCAGGATTATCCTTGAAAACTGGGATGATTTTTCCAATGGTCCAAGGGGTATCTCCAATATTCCAGCACCCTCCTTTTTCGGTCATCAGTTTGGTCAGCATGATTCCGTCATTTACATTTATTTTATTGTTATTGCTTTGGTACTGTTAACTATATTTTTTGTCAGCCGGCTTGAGAATTCACGGATCGGACGGGCCTGGATCGCTTTACGGGACGATGAAATTGCCTGCCAGGCCATGGGCATTGATAAATTCAAAACCAAGCTGACTGCTTTTGCCCTTGGAGCAACCTGGGCAAGTCTTGGCGGGGTAGTATTTGCTGCAAAAACCTCTTATATCAACCCCATGTCCTTTACAATATGGGAATCCATTACTATCCTGTGTGTTGTTGTGATAGGTGGGATGGGATCTGCCATTGGTGTTATTGCCGGTGCCCTTGTACTGATTCTGTTGCCGGAATACCTAAGAGCAGTTGCCGAATACAGGATGCTTGTATTTGGCGCACTCCAGGTAATTGTGATGGTATTCAAACCGGAAGGGCTTATTCGAAGTGTCCGTAAAATATATAAATTTGAAAGAACAGAAGAATAAATTTATGGAACCTATACTCAATGTAAAAAACCTCACAATGAACTTTGGAGGCTTAAAAGCTCTGGACAATGTAAACATTGCAGTTGAGAAGGGACAGATCTCTGCCCTCATCGGCCCCAACGGTGCTGGTAAAACAACATTTTTCAACTGTATTACCAGTATTTATCCGCCCAGTGAAGGCTACGTGGATATTACGCCTCCGGGTAAACCGACCCAGAGATTAAACGGGCTGAAAACCAATATTGTAACGGAAAGGGGCCTTGCACGAACCTTTCAGAATATCAGACTTTTCGAAGGTATGACTGTTCTTGAAAATGTCATGATTGGAAGACACTGCAGGCTGAAATCAGGAATCATCAGTGCCATGCTTAAACCTTCCAGCCAGAAGAATGAAGAAAAAAAAGCCGTTGCCGACTGTTATGCAATCCTTGAGAAAATAGGTCTTGATCAATATGTTAACGAAATGGCAGTCAACCTGCCCTATGGTGCCCAGCGCCGTCTTGAAATTGCAAGAGCCCTTGCCACAGAACCGTTTTTGCTGCTTTTAGATGAACCGGCTGCCGGCATGAATCCTCAGGAGACAAAAGAGCTGGATGAGTTAATCATCTGGCTGAGGGATAATGAAAATTTATCCATCTTGCTGATTGAACATGATATGAAACTTGTCATGAGCCTGTCGGATAACATTCATGTTGTGGATTACGGCAGGAAAATTGCCGAAGGCACACCTGAAGAAATAAAGTCTAATCCGGACGTAATCAAAGCCTATCTTGGAGACGATTCTGAAGATGCTTAAATTAAAAAATATACACACATATTATGGAAATATCCATGCACTCAAAGGAATTGACCTTGAAATTTCCGAAGGAGAGATTATTTCTCTGATCGGAGCCAATGGTGCCGGGAAATCAACCACCTTGATGACCACCAGTGGTATTGTTCCTGCCAAACAGGGCACTGTTGAATTCAAAGGCCGGGATATCACCCATATGCCTCCTGATGATATCGTTAAACTGGGGATCTGTCAGGTGCCGGAAGGCCGGAGGATATTTCCATTACTTACTGTGGCTGAGAACCTTGACATGGGTGCTTTTCTGCGGAATGACACTGATGGAATAAAAGAAGATTTTCAATATGTTTACAGCCTTTTCCCCATTCTTAAGGACAGGAAAAATCAGGTCGGCGGCACCTTAAGCGGCGGTGAGCAGCAGATGCTGGCCATTTCAAGGGCCTTGATGTCAAGGCCAAAGGTGCTGCTCCTTGATGAACCGTCCCTTGGACTTGCCCCCATCATTTTCAAACAGATTTTCAGTATTATTAAAAAAATTAATGAAGAACAAAAAACCACTATTTTTATTGTTGAGCAGAATGCAAACCTTGCTCTAAAAGCAGCTCACCGCGGATATGTAATGGAAAATGGTATGATTACCATAACAGATACCGGTAAAAATCTGCTGGTCAACGAAGATATTAAGAAAGCATACCTGGGCATATAATATAACAACCTCTTATTAAAATATACAAAAACCCTTAGTGAAGGAATTCTCCAAGGGTTTTTTAACGGTCAGGTTAAAACTTGATTTATAATTTCTTTTTAAGGTTGATGAACTCGCTTCTCTCAAATCCAAGTTTTTTGAAAAAGGAAAGCACATCAGTGGAATCCCAGAGAACAGACGAGTATATATTTTCAATCCCTTTATTTTTATAGATGTCACAAATTTCTCTGGCAAGTGCAAGGCCGATACCCTGCCCCATAAAATCCGGATGGACCCCAATGGCCATGATCCAGGCACTCTTTTTTATCCCAAATCCTGCCAAAAGGCTTGTGCTGATCATATACCCAGCCACTTCCCCGTTAATTTCTGCCACCAGGCTTGACTTGTCCGCGCTCTCAGATATCTGCTGCTCAATTATTTTTACAAAATCAACCTGGGCATCTTCTTCTGAGATGGCCTTTCTTATATTTTGAATTGCCGCTGCATCATTAAGAGTGATTTCTCTTATGTTAACCGTGTCTTCCACAAGATCCTCCATTGTTATTCTACTTTTATGATCTTCACGATATGTCCGACCCAGTTAGGCGGAAGATAGATTCTGCCGCTGTTTCCACTGGATTTCACTTCTTTCTCAATCATCTCTTCACCATAAACCTCAAACTTTACCTTTGTCTGAGACATGGATTGATTTTCTGTACTTTTTTCTTTTTTCTCTTTATCTACCATATAACATCCTATTTTTACAAAAAAAATGTTTGATACTGATTGTTTTATTCATGGTCATTTTTTTTTGTGTAAAGCACCTTTAACAATAAATAGCTAATTTTCGTCTATTATGTAGCCAGATTATATCTTTTTATGGATATTTTCAACAGCAAACTTATTCGTCCTGAAAATAAAAAAAGGACAGGAAAGAAACAATATTCTTGCCTGCCCTTTTTTAAGAAGCAATAGTTTATATCAACGGCGTATACACCGCACTTTTCATTATAACATACCGCATGGCAAGGTCTCCTGCAAACACAGAAGCCAATCTTAAAAAGATCAGAAAGCCATTGGTATCCCCACCCCACATGATCAGGGTCAGAATCAACGGAAGGACAATGCCAAGTCCCAGCACACCAATTAAGGAAATTTTTGAATACTCCCCGGTTATCAGTGATTTAATAGACTCTTTTCCGATCTCATTGCTGTGCCAGGTTCCCCAGACATAGAGCAGAATGCAAAGAAAATAGACAAAGAAAAATACTTCTGCCCATACCTCCATTCCTGATGCAAGAGCCGCAGATCCTGAAACAGCAAACATGAACTGCAGAATCTGATGGCCGATCCATACCCCTGAAATAACGGACAATGGCAGGACCATTGTTGAACTCCAGGCCGGAAGTGCTCTGATGACATTCATTGTGGCGAATCCATGGGAAATAATTAAGAGGCACAAAATTCCCATGATGCAGTTAAACACAATATTAAAACTGCCTGCCGTCACAATCTGTAAAAATCCCAAAGCGGCAAAAATACCAATGATCCAGATACCCCGGGATAACTCCGATGTACTGGGCTTCATGATCATCCGCCAGGCTCTCAACGGCATACCAAGATAGAGCACATGAATCACACCGCCAAGGATCAGAGTAATCAGCCAACCCAGAATAAGCCCTGCTTTGTATTCATAAAAAAGCGACACAAAATAGAGACCTGCTCCGATTTCAGAGAAAAAAAAGGCCAACCAGAGAAAAATGCCTTTGTCATCAATCCATTCCCGCTGACGGGTGGGCTGTATCATCCATTCATAGGGTTTAATCCCACTGCCGTTAGAAGGAAACATAATTTCTTCAAGCTCATTTGTTTTTTTCATAATTGTTCAATCCTCCTTTTAGCCTTTGTAAATTTTAACAGCAACAGACGTTTCAATGTTTCCGGTGATGGGATCATAGTGTTTCAAGTATGATGGAAGCAGTTTACAGAAATTACTTCCCTTACCTTTGGCAATAGGTCTTTTGTCTGCCCATAAACCACCTTGTCCGCAAACGCCGAGAACTTTTGGATGCTGTGCTTCCATTGTTTTTACAATACCGTTTTCTTTTGTTCCATATTTATTTTCCATCCAGATAATATCGCCGTCTTTGAATCCTTTTTCATCTGCCAGGCCTTTATTTAATGTAATTGTAAACGTATAAGGGCTCATCTGGCTGACTTCATCAATCAAAGGATTTTGAAATGTTGAGTTATTTGTGTGGAGAATATCACGATAGGAAAAAGCCAAGAGATCATATTCATCATCAAGTTCTTTGTGAGACGTTGGCCAGAACCAGTTAGCTAAAGGTCCATATTGATCCATGTCCATTTCAAGTTCAAACCCGGTATCTTTCATGATCTTTTCAGCAGCTCTTCTGTCATGGAT
>NZ_JAIOSW010000225.1 GCF_021107415.1 Desulfobacula sp. | reverse complement strand
GAACGGACGACCTGATCCTCAATTATGCAGATGAACAAGGCAAAATGCACCAGGAAGTTTTTGATATGGTTATTCTTTCCGTGGGTCTTGTCATTCCCGAAGAGAGTGTAGAGCTTGCCAACAGGATTGGTGTTGAATTGGATAAGTATAGTTTTGTGAAAACTTCGACATTCAATCCTTTACTGACATCCCGTCCCGGAGTGTATGTATCGGGCTCTTTTCAGGGTCCCAAGGATATCCCTTCCTCTG
Organism: Desulfobacula sp.; assembly: GCF_021107415.1. The sequence goes on along the minus strand of NZ_JAIOSW010000225.1, from coordinate 8,832 downwards.
TGACCGAAGCAAGCGGTTCTGCTGCTGCGGCCGGGATGAAGCTGGCCCCGGCTCGTCATACCTGTACAAAAGTACTTAGCATGCCGGATGAAAGAGATGTCTTAGGTGAAGATCCGAGAATCGGGGTGTTTGTCTGCATGTGCGGTATTAATATTGCCGGAGTGGTTGATGTTGAGGCGGTTGAAAATTATACCAAAGAACTTCCTAATGTTGTTTATACCGGTATCAATCTTTTTACCTGTTCCCAGGATACTCAGATCATTATCAAAGATATTATTAATGAGCATAAACTCAACCGTGTTGTGGTGGCATCCTGTACCCCTAAAACCCATGAAGGCATATTCATGGATACATTAGAGGAGGCAGGTTTAAACAAATATCTTTTTGAAATGGCAAATATTAGAAACCAGGATTCCTGGATGCATTTTCATGAACCTGAACAAGCTACTGAAAAAGCTAAGGATCTGGTTCGAATGGCTGTGGCAAGGGTCGCAACCCTGGGACCGCTTCATGATAAACGAATCACAGTGATTGACAAGGCCCTTGTTATTGGTGGCGGTATCGCAGGCATGAATGCTGCCAAAGCATTGGCTGATCAAGACTATGAGGTTACCCTGGTTGAAAAAGAAAATCTTCTTGGCGGCCTTGGAAACAAGCTGCATCATACCATTGAAGGAGATGATATCCGGGCCTATGTGAAAGACCTTGTTGAGGCGGTTGAGAGTCATGACAAGATAGAGGTACTTAAACAGGCATTGATTGTTGGATTCGATGGGTATAAAGGCAACTTCAAGACCACTATTCTTGTGGGAACATCAATGGAAGAAAGAAAAATAGACCATGGTGTCATGATTGTTGCAACCGGTGCAACAGAATACCAGCCCAAAGAATTTCTCTATAATGAAAGCGAAGCAGTTGTCACCCAGATTGAATTCACTGATATGATTGAGGAGAACAAGGCGAAAGACCTTGACCGTGTTGTCATGATTCAATGCGTGGGGTCAAGAAACGAAGAGAACCCAAATTGTTCAAGGATCTGCTGCCAGAGTGCCGTCAAGAATGCTATTGCCTTAAAAGAACAAAATACAGATACGGATGTATTTATTCTTTATCGGGATATGAGAATGTACTCCATGCTTGAAGAGTATTACACAAAAGCAAGAAATCTTGGCGTGATTTTTTCACGGTTTGATCCGGAAAATCAGCCCGAGGTGGCCCATGGCGAAGACGGTAAAATGACGGTCACTTTTACCGATCACGTTCTGGGACAGAAAATAGAAGCCAGTGCAGATCTTGTTGTGTTGAGCGCAGGTGTCAAGGCTGCGGATACCGAAGAACTGGCAAGCATTATTAAGACCAACAGAAATCCTGAAGGCTTTTTTATGGAAGCCCATGTGAAACTTAAACCGGTTGAAGCGGTCACTGAAGGTATTTTTATCTGTGGTACCGCACACGGACCAAAATTGATTTCTGAAACTATTGCACAGGCAATGGCAGCCGCATCAAGGGCCACCACATTCCTTTCCCAGGAATACCTGACTCTTTCTGCAGTAAAAGCCGAAGTAATACCGGAAAATTGTGCATCCTGTCTTGTATGCGTCAGATCCTGTCCATATAATGTGCCGGTTATTAATGAATTTGGTGTCAGTTATATTGACCCGGCCCTTTGTCAGGGATGTGGTGTGTGCGTATCTGAATGTCCTGCTAAAACAATAAAACTAAACTGGTATGAAGATGACCAGTTGCTCAGCAAGGTGGAATCTTTGCTGGAGGGGGTAATATGAAAAATGATTTTCAACCTGTGATTTTGGCATTTTGCTGTGATTACTGAGGATATCCAGCTGCGGACCTGGCAGGTTCCATTAGATTGAAGATTCCGGCAAATTTTAAAATTATTCGTGTCCCCTGTACTGGCAGGGTTGATGTTATTCATATTTTAAGAGCCTTTGAAAAAGGTGTTGACGGCGTGTATGTGGTGGGTTGTCTGGAAGGCGATTGCCAATATAATGAGGGGAATTTCAGGGCTAAAAATCGAGTTAAACAGGCAGCTGCTATTCTTGAAAAAATCGGTGTGGGAGGAGAGCGTGTGAAAATGTTCAATCTCTCAGCTGGCGATGGCCCATTGTTTGCCCAGTATTCCATTGAAATGGATAATATAATCAAAGACTTAGGCCCGAGCCCCATCCGGGTGGCAAAACAAAAAAAGAAAGAAGCAGCTTAAAACATTAACAGCTTAATATGAGGTTAGCTTATGATAATAGCAGAGAAAAAACCCATTGAAGAGATCATTGATGAAGTGAAAGACTATAACCGGATACTGATACTCGGGTGTAACGAGTGTGTGACGGTTTGTGAAGCGGGCGGTAAAAAGGAAGTAGAGATTTTGGCATCTGCCTTAAGAATGTATTTTATCAATCAAGGCAATGAAAAAGTGATTGATGAAAGAACTCTTGAGCGTCAGTGTGATCATGAGTACTTAGAAGAACTTCGAAGCAATATTGATGATTATGATGCCATTGTTTCTCTTGCCTGTGGTGTTGGTGTTCAGTTTGCAGCAGAAAAATATCTGACAACACCTTTAATTCCGGGTGTAAATACGGTCTGTCTGGGTGCCAATGAAGACAGGGGGCTTTGGACGGAAAGATGCCAGGCCTGCGGCTCATGTGTGCTTGCCAGAACCGGAGGGATCTGTCCGGTTTCACGGTGTGCCAAAAGAGTGCTCAATGGTCCCTGCGGTGGTTCGACAAACGGTAAATGTGAGATCAGCAAAGATGTTGATTGTGCCTGGCAGCTTATTTTAGACAGGTTAAAAGCATTAGATAAAATGGATGATTATGAAAAAATTGCACCGATTAAAGATTGGTCCACAGACAGAGCAGGTGGCCCAAGGACGGTAACCAGGGAGGATGTGAAGATATGAGTGATTTAAATACTGCAAGTAATCTGGAAAAAATATTAAAAGCAGGACACATTGGTGTCACTTCCGAATGTGGGCCTCCCAGGGGAAGTGATGCAGAAGAGGTCAAGAAGAAGGGTGCTTTGATCAGGGATTATGTGGATGCCATCAATGTTACAGACAACCAGACTGCCATGACAAGAATGTCTTCTCTTGCAGCATGTGTACATCTCAAACTCATGGGCATTGAGCCGGTTCTCCAGATGGTAACACGGGATAAAAACAGGATTGCCCTTCAAAGTGATATTTTGGGAGCCGCCTCTTTTGATATCCCGAATATGCTTTGTTTGTCCGGAGATCATCAGAGTTTTGGTGATTGTGCACAGGGCCAGAATGTTCACGATCTTGATTCCATGCAATTGATTCAGACGGCTCGTTACATGCGGGATGAAGGAAAGTTTCTTGGTGGGGATAATATTAAACAGCCGCCAAAAATGTTTGTGGGTGCTGCTGCCAATCCCTTTGCCGATCCGTTTGAAATAAGGGTGCCGCGTCTGGCTAAAAAGATTGCCTGTGGTGCTGAATTTATCCAGACCCAGTGCATTTATAACATAGATAAGTTTAAAGAGTGGGTCAAAAGAGCTGCTGACAGGGGACTGACTGAAAAAACCTTTATCATGGCCGGCATGACTCCTATGAAATCCGTGGGTATGGCTAAGTACATGAAGAACAGGGTCCCGGGAATGGATGTCCCAGATGAAATAATTGCCCGCCTGGCAGGTGTTGACAAAGGCAAGCAGGGCCAGGAAGGTATTGATATCTGTGTTGAACATATCCAGGAGCTCAAGGAATTGGAAGGGGTTTCGGGATTTCATATCATGGCCATAGAGTGGGAAGAAAAAGTTCCGGAAATAGTAGAAAGAGCAGGCCTTTATCCAAGACCACAAGTATAGTCTACACCCGTTAGAAGATCTTTAAAGGATACAGGTTTAAAGTAAGGCTTTTGCCTGTATCCTTAAAATATTACTCCAAGGAGATAAAATGGCTGTAATCGTAAAGTATATTGTTGTCAGGAATGGAGAGGAAAAGATGACATTTGCGACAAAAAAAGAAGCAGACGCCTATGATAAAATGCTTGATATTGCCGACAATTTGTTTGAATTCCTGGAAAGCTCAAAGATCAAGCTCAATGAAAATCAACTTGAGGACATCTCCCTGTTACTAGCAGAGAACAGGGACAAACTGATGCCCATTTTAAGGGGAATCAAGCCAAAGAAAAAACCCGACAAAAAGCCTGAACAAAAAGAGAGTCCGCCACCCAGAAAAGCCAAAGCAAAAAAATAGGTAGCAATACTTTATGAATAAATTGTAAGCTTTTATTGTTTTTTGCGACCAAACAATAAAAGTAACATTGTTTTTCTGTCTATAATTGAAGAGGTCGCAAATGGGCAAACAAGTTCTTAAGCAAAAGACCGGTATTGATAGCGTTCTAGTATTTGTGTTTGCTATCGGCATAATGATTTCTTCCGATACTCTGGCCGTACTGGGAAATTTTTTCGGAAAGACAGGGGATGTCGGATTCTTTCTGATTATTTTTAGTGCAATAATTTATTTAACCTTACTATCACAATACAAACAACTCTTCATTTTTTCCCCAGCGCATTCATCTGATATTGAGATACTAAAATCAGTCATTGGAACCACACCGGCTTTCTTTGACATTAATTATTGCGGGTATTTTACTTTTGTATTGCGCATGACCGAACGAAGCGACAAGTGCCGGTCTGGCACAAAAATTATTGTTAAATGGATATACAGAGGTCTATGCACTTAAAGGTGGCTGGCGGGAATGGTTCAGGGCAAAATTCCCTGTTGAAGATAAATAAACTTTGCAGAAGGTGTGGTGGATTTAACGTGTTATAATGAATGATAAAAAAAAGGTTAGAAAAAAAGGTGTAAGAGAGATCCTCTTAATGGGTATTTTCTGGCGCATTCTGTTTATCGAAGGTGTCTTACTTGTCTATTCGCTAGGATACAAATGGTTAACAGAAGATGCTAGTTCCCTGGATCTGTTCTGGTACAGCATCAGAATTACAGTGCTTGTCATAATAATTGTCACCTTTATGATGGTAACGTTGAAAAAGTTCCTTGCCCAAAAAATTATTGCACCTTTAGAAGCCATAGCATCAGCGAATAAAAGGCTGCAGGAGGACATCTCAGATACCGAACATCTTGAGCTTTCTGAAAATTATCCCCATGAGATCAAAACCATTGTAACCTCAAGGTCAAAAATGCTTAAAGATATCTTATATATTTCTGAAGAACGATTGAAATATTCTACGGCACTTAATGATGAGCTTAATAAAGGTAAAAAAATTCAGAAAGATTTTCTGCCTCGGTTTCTGCCGGAAGTTAAGAGCTGTGATATCTCATCATATTTTCATTCTGCCTTGCAATTGTCCGGTGACTTTTATGATATGTTTGAATTGCCCAATAATCATATCGGCTTTGTTATCGGTGATGTCAGTGGCAAAGGGGTCGGATCCGCGCTTTTTATGGCATTAACTCGAAGCCTCTTACGTGTTTTTTCAGGATCATTCACCACCGGAGATAGTATGAATTTCGGTGGTATTAATGAAAGCTTTTTGCCAAAAGATGCCTTGAAAGCTGTTTCTCTGACTAACGAATATCTGGCAAAAGAACATTGCGAAGAGGGCATGTTTGTAACACTGTTTTTTGGTATTCTTGATCCAATAACCGGCAAGATGTTTTATATCAATGGTGGACATGAGCCGGTTTTAATTATAGGAGAAAAAGGGATAAAACAATCTCTTAAAGCTACCGGGCCGGCCCTAGGGCCGATCCAGGGGGCAACATACGAAATTGAAACCATCCAGCTTGAAACAAATGATATACTTTTTGGCTATACAGACGGGGTGACGGAAGCACGATCAGAAATAAGAGATTTTTATACACGAGCCAGGTTGGAAAATCTAATTAATAAGGATTTTTATGGTTCGGCAGATGCTTTTTTAGAGATGGTTAAAACAGATTTGTTTGCATTTATTGGAGATGCCCCCCAGAGTGATGATATCACAATGATAGCAGTAAAGTGGCATCCATACCTTTGATCACTTCCCTGATCGCAACAAGCTTTTTGAAATGTTACGTGTGACCTTTAGGTTACGTGTGACCTTTAGGTTATATAATTACTTCCTAATTTCTTTTCAAAAAGGAAATCTTGGTATATAGAATGGATTAAATAAATTTGGAAAAATCTATTTGTTGATACCAGCAAGGAGTGGAATATTGATTATGGAAAAATCATCAGGGGTTAAAAAATTTATTTCATTTTTTTTAAGATTTTTAAGGGTTGTTATTGTCCTGGCGATTGCCATTGCCTTGGCAAAATTGCTTATATCTTTAAAAAAGGAACCTGAGAAAAAAGAAATCGTTAAAACGCCTCCCAGCGTCAAAGTAATGGTGGCAACGCCTGTTTCAAAAGTTATGACGGTAGATGCATATGGCACGGTAAAACCAAGGAAATTAGTAAAGATTGCCGTGGAAGTGCCAGGGAGAATCGATTATATCCATCCATTTTTTATTGAGGGCGGGGTGATTAATAAGGGGGAGGTTCTGATCGGTATTGATCAAAGATCTTATAAGCTGGACCGGCAGGCAGGACAGGTTCGGGTCAGGCAGGCAAAAACAGCTATTGAAAGTTTAAAGCAGGATATCGAAAATTTGAGAAATGATATCATGCTTTCCAAAGCCAATGTAACTCTTACGCAAAAAGAATTTAAGAGAGTCAAGGCTTTGAGTGAAAATCAATTTGCTTCAAAAAACAGCCTTGATAAAGCCGAACAGCAACATTTACAAGCAAAGATTGCCTTGCAGAATATCAGCAACAGGTTGTTATTGACCGACACGTTAATGGAGCAGAAGAATGCAGCTCTTGCCATGGCTCGGGTTGATTTTCAAAAAGCCGATCTTGCATTTAACAAGACTCAAATAAAAGCCGGCTTTCATGGATTTGTTCTGGATAAATTTGCTGAAGTTGGAGAATATATCAATCCGGGTCAGGTCATAGGATCAATTTATCAAAAAGAAAGCCTGGATGTGGATGTGAGAATCCCTTTGGAGAAAATGAAATGGATTGAATCCTTTTTTGAAAATGGGAAAACACCGGATGCAAATGTGATGGTGGCAAATCTTGACGGTATGAAACCATTTGTATGGAATGCTAAAGTCGTCCGGGTAAAGGCAAAAATTGACGAAAAGACAAGAACCTTGCCCATGACACTTGAAATATTGAATCCTGATGTAAAAATAAAAAATATTTTTAATTTAAAACCGGGTACATTTGTTAAATGCAGTATTATCGGAGAGACTTATGAAAACATTTTTGTACTGCCAAGGTATTTGTTAAAGCGAGATAATATTCTTTTTACAGTGAATGACAATCATTTGAAAATGAAAAGGGTGAATGTTTTAAGAAAGTTTGAAGATGAGATTTATATTAACGAAGGATTATCCCCGGGCGATAAAGTTATTTTTTCTCCCCTTCCCGGTGCTATAGAGGGAATGGAACTCAATATCAAACTAAACGGGAAATAAAACATGAAAGCTTTGGCTAAATGGTCTGTTGAACACAGGGTTTCAGTGAATCTGGTAATGATTTTTCTCATTGTTGCAGGGCTGTATACAATTTTAAACATGAAACGGGAACTATTCCCTCAGTTTTCCATTGATATGATCAATATCGCCGTGACATACCCTGGCGCATCACCCGAAGAAGTTGAAGAAGGGATCTGCATTAAGATCGAAGAGCAGCTCAAAAGCCTTGAAGATGTCAAAGCCATGTATTCTAGTGCCCTTGAGGGACACGGGTCAGTAACACTGGAACTTGCGACCGGAACGGATATTATTGAAAAACTGGATGAAATAAGAACCCAGATGGATCTGATTGATTCATTTCCCGAACAAGCCGAAGACCCGGTTGCCATTGAGATTAAAAATAATCCTCCGGCTATATATCTGGCCATATATGGTGATGTCAACGAAAAGGTGTTGCGGGATACTGCCGAGAAAATAAGAGATGATCTTGTGGATACGGATGATATTTCCCTTGCAAACCTCATTGGTGTCAGGGACTATGAAATTTCCATTGAAGTGTCTGAAGAAAATTTGCGCCGATTTAATCTGTCTTTTGATCAGGTCGCAATGGCCGTAAAAACAGGGAGTCTTGATTTGCCGGGTGGTAAAATCAAGACAAAAGGAGGGGAGTTCCTGGTCCGGGCCAAGGGAAAGCTTTATACGGGTGAAGAATTTGAACGGATTCCTTTGGTGACAAGAGATGATGGGACAAGTATTAAACTCGGAGATGTTGCAACGGTTATTGATGGATTTGAAGATACGGATGTCAAGGCAAGGTTTAATGGAAAATCCGCAGTCCTTGTGGTTGTTAATCGCACAGACAGTCAGGATACCATTGCTATTTCAAAAACAGTCAAGGAATATATTAAAAATAACAGGGATTCCCTTCCCAAAGGCATCACCCTGAATTATTGGTTTGATATGGCGGAAATGGTTCAGGACAGAATTGACCTTTTGTTGAAAAACGGTTCCCAGGGGATATTGCTGGTGTTTATTGTACTGGCCCTGTTTCTGGATCTCGGACTCGCTTTCTGGGTGGCGTCAGGGATACCCATATCGTTTATGGGGGCTTTCCTTATCCTGGACTTTTTTGGTGCATCCATCAACATGTTGTCCCTGTTCGGATTTATCATGACACTGGGTATACTTGTGGATGATGCCATCATTGTAGGGGAAAATGTCTATACCCATTATAAGACGGGTAAATCTGCCAAAGATGCTGTTATAGACAGTATTGGTCAAATTGGTGCACCAGTTGTGATGGCGGTTACCACAACCAT